>CAKZHN010000236.1 GCA_936924235.1 uncultured Rhodoplanes sp.
GTGCTCAGCGGCGGACAACCCCACGGCTGACCCTCAGGCCCAGAATCCCGACCGCAGGATTTCCGCGCGCGCCCTCATGCGCAACTCGTAGCCGGTGGGATCGCGCTCGAGCCGTGCGAGCTTGATGGGGCAGTCCGCGGTCGGCGGCCGCCCGCATCGCGCGTTGCGCTCGCAGTCGCCGCAGGAAAATCCGGGATCGCGGAAGCGTTCCGCGATGCCGGCTGCAAGGTCGCGAATGGTCTGAAGGGCTTTCATGCGTCGAAATTTGCGCGTCATCGCCTCGGGACCTGTTGATCAAGATCAATCACAGGGCACCCAGGTCCGCTTGTCGGCCATGCGCCGCTGGAATAGCCTTGACGAAATCAACAAATAACAGGACGGCACCGCCGCTTCCGATGCCGTCTGCTGGGAGGACGGCATGGCGAATGATCTGACCATTCATGTGAACGGCCGGCCCTGGACGGTGAGCGCCAGTGCCGACACGCCGCTGCTTTACGTGCTGACCAACGAGATGCGACTGCACGGGCCGCGGTTCGGCTGCGGGCTCGCGCAATGCGGCTCGTGTTCGGTGCTGCTCGAAGGCCGCGAGATCCGCTCCTGCATCACGCAGGTCGGCGATGTCGCGGGCAAGCAGATCACCACCAGCGACGGCCTCGCCGCCCATTACGCCAAGGAGAAAGGTCTGAAGGAGGCGCCGGCGCTGCATCCCTTGCAGCAGGCCTTCATCGACGTGCAGGCGCCGCAATGCGGCTACTGTTACAACGGCATGCTGATCAAGAGTTCGGAGCTTCTGTCGCAGAATCCGAAGCCCACGGAAGCGCAGATCCGCGAGCACATGGACGGCCATCTCTGCCGCTGCGGCACCTATCCGCGCATCATGAAGGCCATTCAGCTCGCTGCCACCCGCATCGCGGGAGGCGCACAATGAACGCGCATCACGAAGGCTTCTCCCGCCGCGATCTGCTGAAAGGCGGAGGCGCGCTGCTGGTCGGCTTCAGCCTGACTGGTCTGCCGAGCGTGGCGCAGGCCGCGCGCGGCGACGCCGCGGGTCCGTTCGACGGCAACGCGATCGACACCTGGATCGCGATCCACAAGGACAACACGGCGACGATCTATATCGGCAAGGGCGAGTTCGGGCAGGGCAACACCACTGGGCTTCTGCAGATGGCGGCCGAGGAACTCGACCTCGACATGAGCCAGGTGCATTCGGTGCCGCTCGACACCAACGTGGTGACCAACCAGGGCGCGACCACGTCCAGCTCGTCGATCGAGCGCGGCGGGCCGCAGATCCGCGCCGCCGCGGCCGAAGCGCGCCGCGCGCTGCTCAATCTCGCCTCTGTGCGGCTCGGTGTACAGAGCGGCAGCCTCGTGGTCGCGAACGGCGTGGTCTCGATCGACGGCCATCCGGCGCGCAAGGTGAGCTACGGCGAGCTCCTTGGCGACAAGCCATTCAACGTCAAATTCACCGGCACCGCGCCGCAGAAAACCATCAACCGCTACAGGCTGGTCGGCACCCGCGTGGCGCGGGTCGATATCCCGGACAAGATGGCGCTCAAGTACGAGTACATGCAGCAGGTCCGCGTGCCGGACATGCTGCACGGCCGCATCGTGCGGCCGGGTGGCCAGCGCGCCTATGGCGCGGGCGCGAAGCCTGTTGCCGTCGATACGGATTCGATCAAGAACATCCCGGCCAAGGTGGTGCGCAAGGGCGACTTCGTCGGCGTCGTCGCCGAGAGCGAATGGGATGCGGTGCGTGCCGCGCGCGCTCTGAAAGTGACCTGGACCGACCCACCGGCGCTCCCCGGCAACGCCGGGCTCTACGAGGCGATGCGCGCGTCGAAGACCAATGACATCGTCATCGCTGACTGGGGCGACGCGGCCAAGGGCTTCACCCAGGCGGTGCATGTCGCGCAGTCGACCTACAACTGCCCCTACCAGTCGCATGCGCCGTTTGCGGCGAACTGTGCGATCGGCAACGTCAGCGACAAGGGCGCGCTGGTGATCTGCTCGACGCAGGACATTTACAACACCCGCGACATGCTGGCCGAGGTGCTCGGGCTCAAGGCCGACCAGGTGCGCGTGAAGTATGTCGAAGGCTCCGGCACCTTCGGCCGGAGCTGCTACGACGACTGCGCCCAGGCCGCCGCCGTGATGTCGCAGGCGGTCGGCAAGCCGGTGCGCGTGCAGTTCTCGCGCGGCGACGAGCTCGGCTGGGATGACTACGGCCCCGCGCATCTCGCCGACGTTCGCGCCGGCATCGACGCCGACGGCAAACTCGTGGCCTACGAGTACCACGGCTGGCAGCACGGCTGGATGGTCAACGAGACCACCCACGAACTGGTGCTGCAGACCAAGCCCGCGGAACGCACCACCGGCGCGGGCTCGATCCCGGTCAACCGCATGAGCACTGGCTCGATGTACCAGGTGTCGAACCGGCGGGTGGTCAGCCACATGGTGCCGATGGTCGGGCAGCTCAAGGGCGCGCCGCTGCGCTCGCCGCTCGATCTGTCGTTCGCGTTTGCGTCCGAGCAGATCATCGACGAGCTGGCGCTCGCGGCGAAGATGGACCCGCTGGAGTTCCGGCGGAAGAACATCGGCGACGCACGCTGGCTCGGCGTGCTCAACGCGGCGGCTGCGGCCGGTGGCTGGACGCCGCGCGTCGCAGGGCCGCGGGAAGCCAGCGGAGACATCGCGATAGGCCGCGGCATCGCGCTCGGCACGCATCACGTCTCCTACGGGGCCGCTGTCGCCGAGATCGAGGTCAACCGGCGCACCGGTGTGATCGTCGCCAAGAAGCTCTACGGTGCGCTCGACGCCGGCCAGATCATCAACCCGGCGCTGGTCGAGGCGCAGATCATGGGCCAGATGATCCAGGCGACGAGCCGCACGCTGAAGGAGGAGGTGACCTTCGACAAGACCGGCGTCACCAGTCTCGACTGGATGTCCTACCCGGTGCTGCGCTTCGCCGAGCATCCCGACGTGACGCCCGTGGTGGTGCAGCGGCTCGACGAGCCGTCGACCGGCGCGGGTGAAGAGGTGATGGGCGCGACTGCGGCGGCGCTCGCCAACGCATTCTACGACGCGACCGGCGTGCGGTTGCGGCAGTATCCGATGACGCCGGAGCGGGTGAAGGCCGCGCTGGCGCAGCGGAGCTGAGCGACCGGGATACGGGTCACGGCGTGCTGTGCAGCCGCGCGCAGGTGATCACCACGGTCGGGTTCATGATGCCGACGCAGCGCGCGCTGCGCGGCGGCGCGACGAACGGCGCCGACTGCATCTCGCTCGCGCCGCTGACGCAGTAGGCGGCGATCAGGGTCTCGTCGGCGTTGCACGAAGCCGACGGCTGGCCGCGCACGACGCGAAGCGCGACGCCCGGCGTTTCCGCTGCGCCGCCGGGCTCGCCCTTCGGACCTTGCGGTCCCGGCTCGCCCTTGGCGCCGGTGTCACCCTTTGGACCCGTGTCACCTTTGAGTCCCGCGTCGCCTTTGAGGCCCGGCGATCCTGCGTCGCCTTTCGGACCCAGCGGTCCGGCTTCGCCCTTTGGGCCTGACAGCCCTGCCTCGCCCTTGGGGCCGGGCGGCCCGTCGTCGCCCTTGGCGCCTTGGAGTCCTGTATCGCCTTTGGGACCTTGCGGTCCCGGTTGTCCCTGCGGGCCGGGATCGCCAGCCGGACCTTGATCGCCCTTTGCGCCTGATGGTCCTGTTTCGCCGGCTGCGCCCTGAGGTCCGGCCGGGCCTTGCGGGCCGGGCGCTCCCTGTGAGCCGGGCGGACCTTGCAAGCCAGGCGGGCCTGCGGGACCCGCGGGGCCGGGCTCGCCGGGCTGCTGATGTTGCGCCCGGTCGTTGGAGCCTGCGCCGTCGTCGGCCTTGCTGCCGCGCCCGACCGTCATGGAGGTCCGGGTCACGAGGCTCTGCAGGGATTCAAAAGCGTCGAAATCGGCAAACAGCGTCCAGGCGCCGAGCGTTACCGCCGTGCCACAGGCCACAGTCACCAACCATGCCGCCCGGGTATTCATGGGCATCCAACCGGAACCAACACTCGACAAGGATATGTCGTTCAAAGTCATTCACGACCTTGAGCCCTCGGGCAAGCCTGAACCGGATTTCGGCGGTTGCAAGGCAGGCCGCGCGCGCACCATCAGACGTGGTTGTGCTTGAAGTCCTCATAGGCCCGCGCGAGCCCGTCGCGCAGCGGTGTCCGGGCGCGCCAACCCAGGCCCGCGAGCTTCGTCGTGTCGACGAGCTTTCGTGGCGTGCCGTCGGGCTTCGAGGTGTCGTAGACGAGCTTGCCTTTGAAGCCGACGACGTCGGCGATCGTCTCGGCGAACTCCGCGATGGTCATGTCCGTCCCGATGCCGATATTGACCATCTCCTCGCCGGAGTAGCGCTGCATCAGGAACACGCAGGCGTCGGCGAGGTCGTCGGCGCAGAGGAATTCGCGCCGCGGCGTGCCGGTGCCCCAGATCGTCACGGACGAAGCGCCGCTTTCTTTGGCCTCGTGCATGCGGCGAATGAGCGCCGCGGGCACGTGGCTGTTGTCCGGGTGATAGTTGTCGCGCAGGCCGTAGAGATTGGTCGGCATCACCGAGATGAAGTCGGCGCCGTATTGCCGGCGATACGCCTGGCAGAGCTTGATGCCCGCGATCTTGGCAATCGCGTACCATTCATTGGTCGGCTCGAGCGGGCCCGACAGCAGCGCGCTTTCCGGCATCGGCTGCGGCGCCATCTTGGGAAATACGCAGGTCGAGCCAAGAAACAGGAGCTTCTTCACGCCCGTCTTGTAGGCTGAGTGGATGACCGCAAGCTCGATGGCGAGATTGTCGTAGAGGAATTCCGCGGGCAGTGAATCGTTCGCCTTGATGCCGCCGACCTTGGCGGCGGCGCAGAACACCACCTCGGGCCGCGCACGCTCGATCCAGGCTTCGACGTCGGCCTGGCGGCGCAGGTCGACCTCGTCGCGGCCGGCAACGATGACGTCGCAGTGCTCGCTCGCGAGACGGCGGACGATGGCCGATCCCGCCATGCCGCGATGGCCCGCCACCCAGACGCGCTTGCCTTTCAGGTCGAACGGCTCAGACATCGATCAGCTTCGCTGTTGCTCATTCCTGCATGTCGAACCGTTTCATGCCCGGAAACGCCTGCGGATGCAATTGCCGGCCAATTCGACGAATCCATGCAGCGCGGTCATCGGTGCATGTTCTTGCGATGATGATGCCGATGGCGCAGGTTAGCGCGCCGGCAGGTGTGGCGCGACCAAGTGCGGTGAGGGCGAACGATGGTTCGGGTTGGGTCTTGGTTTGCGGTGTCATGTCTGGCGGTCGCGCTGTCGAGCAGTGGCGCGTTGGCGCAATCGGGCAAGACCATCCGGCTGGTCGTGCCGGTGCCGCCCGGCGCCTCGACCGACGCGATTGGCCGCTTGATGGCCGAGCAGATCGGCCGCGCCCAGGGCGTGACCATCGTGGTCGAGAACCGTCCCGGCGCGAGCGGCATGATCGGCACCGAGCAGGTGTCGCGCGCGGCGCCCGACGGGAACACGCTGCTGATGACTGCGAACACTTACCTCATCGACGCGCAGACTCGGAAGGCGAACTACCATCCGGTCACGGCGTTCGCGCCGATCTGTTATCTGGTGCAGTCGCCCGCGGTGTTCGTGGTCAACAGCGCGTCGCCCTACAAGTCGCTGAAGGACTTGCTCGACGATGCGCGCAAGAGGCCCGGCGAATTGTCGATGGCCGCGGTCGGCCCGGGCTCGACGTTCCAGATGGGCTTCACGCAGATGACCAAGGCTGCGGGCGTGACCATGACCTATGTGCCCTATCAGGGCAGCGCGCCGGCGGCGACCGCGGTGATGGGCCAACACGTCACGTCGGCCTTCGCGGGTTGGGCGGTGGTGTCGGAGAACGTCAAGGCTGACAAGCTCCGCGTGCTCGGCGTCGCCACGGCCAAGCGCATCGAGCCGCTGCCGGACGTGCCGACCTTCGACGAGCAGGGCTTCAAGAACCTCGAGGTCGACAACTGGTTCGGCATCGTCGCGCCCGCGCATACTCCGAAGGAGACGATCGCGCAGATCAGCGGCTGGCTGCAGGCGGCGCTGAAGGAGCCGGAGGTGAAGGCCAAGCTCGCGCTGCAGGGGCTCTATCCGGTCGGCCAGTGCGGCGACGAGTTCGCGAGCTATGTCAGCCGACGGTTCGGTGAATACGGCGAGATGATCAAGGAATCGAACATCAAGGCCGAATAGATCGGTTGAAAGAGACAAGGACGCCGGGGATGAAACGGCCATCGCGGGCAAAGGCTTCGCCCGCCCAGACGAACGACGCCGCAGTCGAGCCGATCCTGCCGGTGAAAATTCCGCACACGGCCGCGCGGCTCGCGCGCGGCGTCCGCGCCGGGCGCTGGGTGTTTGCCACCGGGCAGGCCGCGACCGACTACGTCAACGGGCTCGCGCCCGATGTCGAACAGGCGGCGCGCCCCTTGAACGGCGAGTCGCAATACAAGCGCGAGTCCCGCCGCATCTATCGCAACGTAAAGGAGGTGCTGGCCAAAGCCAAAGCCGACTTCACCGACGTGGTGCGCGTCGACCAGTACTATTCGGCGCAGCGCGCGATGCATCCGTACCATCAGGTGCGACACGAGGTATTCGGCTCGAAGATCCCGCCGTCGACGTCGAACCTGCATCAGCGATTCTCGCGCACCGGTCAGACCATCGAGATCCAGATCATGGCCGCGGTGCCGGGTCCGGGTTTCAAGGCCAGGCACGAGACCGCGAAGGCCGGCTACAGCATCCCGCAAGTCTCGGGCTACAGCCCGGCGCTGAGCGCCGGCGACTTCCGCTTCATCCCCGGCCAGACCGCCGAGTCCATGAGCGACGACGGTCCGGCGCTGGATCCGGAGGTGCGCGATCCGCGCGCACCATGGCGCAAATGGCCGGTGAAGCTCGAAAGTGAGTTCATCATCACGAAGAAGCTCCTGCCGTCGCTGAAGGCGGCGGGCGCGAGCCCCGATAGCATCGTGAAGGCGCAGGTCTATCTCACCGACCGCGAGGACGTGCCCGGCTTCAACGAAGCGTGGATGTCGCACTTCAAGAACAATCCGCCGGCGACGACGATCATCGCGACGTCGAAGCCGGGCTTCGCCATCAACGAGCTCCTGATGGAGATCAATACCGTCTCGCTCGCCGCGAAGGGCAAGACGAAGCGCGAGGTGATCCGCGGCCGCGAGCCGCCGCTGTTTGATGGCTGGGTGTCGGCCGTCAAAGCGGGCGATCTGCTGTTCCTGTCCGGATTGATGGCGGTGGAGGGCGGCCGCCTGATCGACGACGCGCAGGTCGATCCGCGCCAGCCGTTCTACGGCATTCCGGTGAAGGCCGAGATGCGTTCCATCGTGCGGCAGGCCGAGGCGATCTGCCGCGCGGCCGGTACCTCTCTGCGGAACGCGGTGCGCATCCAGCAATTCCACACCGACCTGGCCGATCTTCCGGCCGCGATCGAAGTGTGGGACGAGGCGATGGATCGCGCGCCGCTGCCGCTGTCGCCGGTCGAGACCGCGTGGTTGCCGGTTCCCGGCGCGCGTGTGCAGGTCGATCTGTGGGTCTACGTTCCGGCCTGAAAGAGATGCGAAGCGGGTTCGCCCTGTTGTAAGATTGAGCGAACCGCATCGGGGCGAAACGACAAGGAGCAGCCCATGCTCAGAGCAGAACAGAACAAATTCGCGGTCGAGACCGGCCCGGGCACGCCGATGGGCAATCTGTTCCGGCGCTACTGGATCCCGGCGATGCATGCGTCGGAGCTGCCGGAGAACGAATGCCCGCCGGTGCGGATCAAGCTCATGTCGGAGCGGCTGCTCGCGTGGCGCGACACGCAGGGCCGTTATGCACTCACTGACGAGTTCTGCGCGCACCGCGGCGTGTCGCTGTGGTTCGGACGGAATGAGCAGAACGGTCTGCGCTGCCCGTATCACGGCTGGAAATACGACCACACCGGCCAGTGCATCGAGGTGCCGTCGGAGCCGTCCGAGAGCGGCTTCTGCGGCAAGATCAAGTTGAAGTCCTATCCGCTGATCGAGCGCGGCGGGATTCTCTGGGCCTATATGGGCCCGCCGGAATCGCAACCGCCGTTCCCGGAATTCGAATGGGCGATGCTGCCGGAGACACACGTCTACAATTCCAAGCGGCTGCAGGAGTGCAACTACCTGCAAGCCATGGAAGGCGGCATCGACTCCAGCCATGTGTCGTTCCTGCACTCCGGCGACATGCATCGCGACCCGCTTCATCGCAACACCAAGGGCGCGGGCTATCAGTCGGACCAGAAGCCGAAGTTCGAGATCGTGGAATCTTCGGGCGGCCTGTTCATTGCGGCGCGCCGCAATGCCGAGGAGGGGCACTACTACTGGCGCATCACCCAGTGGATCATGCCCTGGTACACCATGGTGCCGCCCTACGGCGATAATGCGCTGAACGCGCATGCTTGGGTGCCGATCGACGACGACAACTGCTTCACCTGGACATTCACTTATCATCCGACGCGCAAGCTCTCCGACATGGAGATCGATGTGATGAAGAAGGGCGGCGGCACGCATGTGGTGTTGATCCCCGACGGCTCGTTCCGTCCGACCATCAACATGGATAACGATTACATGATGGATCGCGCGGCGCAGAAGCGCGGCGAGACCTATTGCGGCGTGCGTGGCATCGCGATGCAGGACGCGGCCGTGCAGGAGAGCATGGGGCCGATCCAGGATCGCACCAAGGAGAACCTGGTTTCGACCGACAACGCGATTATCATGGCGCGGGCGCGGCTCCTCAAGATCGCGCGCGACCTCGAGAAAGGTATCGCGCCGCCGGGCCTGCAGCCGCCGGAGCAGCGCGTGCGGTCGGCGACCTTCGTGCTGCCGCACAACGTGCCGTTCGCCGAAGCCAAGCGCGAGGACCTCACGGTCCGCGAAGGCGTGCATCACACGTCGATTTGAGCCGATCATGACCGCAGAACTCGACGCACGGGCGGCGGGCGGGCGCCGCCTCAAGGGCAAGGTTTGCATCGTCACCGGAGCCGGGCAGGGCATCGGGCGGTCGACGGCCAAACGCCTCGGCGCCGAGGGCGGCATCATCGTCGTCGCCGACCGCGTCGACGAAAGCGCGACGCAGACGGTCGCGGAACTGCGCCAGCACGGCGTCGAGGCGCTGAAGGTGCTGGTCGATCTTTCGACCATGGCGGGCGCGCAGGACATGATCGACAAGACCGTCGCCGCCTACGGCCGCGTCGACGTGCTGGTGAACAATGTCGGCGGCACGATCTTCATCAAGCCGTACCACCTCTACAGCGAGGACGAGGTCAAGCTCGAGCTCGAGCGCTCGCTCTATCCGACGATGTGGTGCTGCCTCGCCGCGCTGCCGGTGATGATGAAGCAGCAGTCCGGCTCGATCATCAATGTCGGATCGCAGTCGACGCGCGGGCTCTATCGCCTGCCTTACGCCACCAGCAAGGGCGGCATCCTGGCGCTGACCAAGGTGCTGGCGATGGAATACGGCCGCCACGGCATCCGCATCAACGCCATGGCGCCGGGCGGCACCGACATTGCCGACCGCGTGGTGCCGCGGCAGTTCATCAAGCCCGGCGTCACGGTCGAGGAGCCGGAGGACGAGGCGGCCTATCGCCGCGAGATGGTCGAGGACATCCGCAACCAACAGGCGCTGCGGCGGCGTGGAACGCCGGAGGAGCAGGCCGCGGCGATTGCGTTTCTTGCCTCCGAGGATGCGAGCTTCATTACCGGCCAGGTGATCAACTGCAGCGGCGGGCAATCGTAGCCAGGTTGCGGGCAGTCCTTGCCAGGTTGATGAAAGAAACCGGCCGAATGGCTGTCATTCTGTCTTGCGGTTGGGCGGATAGTACGAACGCCTGATTTCTGCGGCGCGCATTTTTGCGAGCCTCTTGTCAATTCATTTTCGCGGAGGAGCGACTCGTGAAAATTTTGACTGCAGAGCCTTCAGACCTCCCGTCGGTTATGTGTGTCGCGGGTGCCCTGCAACTTCGACCTGGACAGAACAGCAGTGGATTTTTGATCTCCAATTTCCCGCAAGCTAAATACGAGGAGCTTCTCGGCTTGAAGGAGCATGGACGTTTTCTGGTGGCAAAGACGGCCGAAGATCAGGTCTCGGGATTCCTCATTGCCTACGACAGGGATTACGTCCTGCGAGCTCAGCCCGGGGCGAGCGAACTCGGTATCCTCAACCGGCCGCAAGGGCGCGCTGCTTTCTGGATTGTGAAACAGATCGCGGTTGATCCCGCGTATCAGCGCATGGGCATCGCGCGTGCCTTGATGCAGCATCTTCTTGCTGATGTCAGAGGCGAATATGTATTCAGCTCCATTGTAGCGAAACCGCAAAATCTTCCTTCCGAGGAATTTCACAAAAGTTTCGGATTTGCAAAATTATTCGATGCTGTATCACGCGATGTATCGAGCGGCGTGTCTTACGAAAACTCGGTTTGGTGCCGCTCTATCTCGTCGCATGCTTGACGTCGTCAATCGAGCTTGGTGACCCGCAGCCTTAGCGCGTTGCCGATCACGCTCACCGACGACAGCGACATCGCCAGCGCGCCGATGATCGGCGAGAGAAGAATGCCGAACACCGGATAGAGCACGCCGGCCGCGATCGGCACGCCCGCGGCGTTGTAGATGAACGCGAAGAACAGGTTCTGCCGGATGTTGCGCATCGCGGCCTTGGACAGCGCGCGCGCCTTGACGATGCCGTTGAGATCGCCCTTGAGCAGCGTGACGCCGGCGCTTTCCATCGCGACGTCGGTGCCGGTGCCCATCGCGATGCCGACATCGGCTGCGGCCAGCGCCGGGGCGTCGTTGACGCCGTCGCCGGCCATGGCGACGACGCGGCCCGCGTGCTTGAGCTTGTCGACGACGGCGCTCTTGCCGTCGGGCAACACCTCGGCCTCCACCTCGGCGATGCCAAGCCGTCGCGCCACGGCCTCGGCGGTGGTGCGGTTGTCGCCGGTCAGCATCACGATGCGAATGCCGTCGGCTTTCAGCGCCGCCAGCGCCTCCGGCGTGCTCGCCTTCACCGGATCGGCGATGGCGATGGCGCCGGCAACCTTGCCGTCGATCGCGGCAAAGATCGCCGTCGCGCCGTCGCGGCGTTGCTGCTCGGCCCAGGCTTCGACTGCGTCGGTCGCGATGCCAAGCTCACGCAGGAAGTTCGCGTTGCCGAGCGCGACGCGACGGCGCTCGACCATGCCGATGGCGCCCTTGCCGGTGGGGGAATCGAAGCCGCGCACCGGCGCGAGCTCGATCTTGCGTTCGCCGGCCGCCTCCACAATCGCCCGCGCGAGCGGATGCTCGCTCGCGTGCTCGACGCTGGCGGCGAAGCGCAGCATCTGCGCCTCGTCGAGGCCTTCAACGGTCGAGAGTGCCACCACCTTGGGCCGGCCTTCGGTCAGCGTGCCGGTCTTGTCGACCACCAGCGTGTCGACCTTCTCCATGCGCTCCAGCGCCTCGGCGTTCTTGATCAGCACGCCCGCCTGGGCGCCGCGGCCGACGCCGACCATGATCGACATTGGCGTCGCGAGCCCGAGCGCACAGGGGCAGGCGATGATCAGCACGGTGACGGCGGCGATCAGCCCGAAGGTCAGCCGCGGCTCGGGGCCAAACAGCGCCCAGGCTGCAAACGCCAGCGCCGCGACCGCTATCACGGCCGGGACGAACCAGCCCGCGACGCGGTCGGCGAGCTTCTGGATCGGCGCGCGCGAGCGCTGCGCGGTCGCGACCATCTGCACGATCTGCGACAGCATGGTGTCGCGGCCGACCTTCTCGGCGCGCATCACGAAGCCGCCGCTGCGGTTGATGGTGCCGGCGATGACCTTGGCGCCGACGTCCTTCGTCACCGGCATGGATTCACCGGTGACCATCGATTCGTCCAGCGTCGAATGGCCTTCGGTCAGCACGCCGTCGACCGGCACCTTCTCGCCCGGCCGCACGCGCAGGAGATCGCCGGCTGCAACGCTGTCGAGCGGCGCCTCTTCCTCCTTGCCGTCGGCGCCGATGCGGCGCGCGGTCTTGGGCGCAAGGTCGAGCAGCGCGCGGATCGCGCCGGAGGTCTGCTCGCGGGCGCGCAGTTCGAGCACCTGGCCGAGCAGCACCAGCACGGTGATGACGGCAGCTGCCTCGAAGTAGACCGCGACCGTGCCGTGGGCGTCGCGGAACGCGGGCGGAAAGGCCCACGGCGCGAGCGTGGCGACCACGCTGTAGAGCCACGCCACGCCGGTGCCGAGCGCGATCAGCGTGAACATGTTGAGATTGCGCGTGACGAGCGATTGCGCGCCGCGCACGAAGAACGGCCAGCCGGCCCACAGCACCACCGGTGTCGCGAGCACGAATTGGATCCAGTTCGAGACCGCAGGTGAAATGAGCCCGTGCCAGCCGAACAGGTGTCCGCCCATTTCCAGCACCACCACCGGCGCCGATAGCGCCACGCCGATCCAGAACCGCCGCGTCATGTCGGCAAGCTCCGGATTGGGGCCGGTGTCGGCGCTGGGCATCTCGGGCTCCAGCGCCATGCCGCAGATCGGGCACGAGCCGGGCCCTGGCTGCCGCACCTCGGGATGCATCGGGCAGGTGTAGATCGTGCCTTCCGGCATCGGCTCGGCCGGCACGCGCGGGCTCAGGTATTTGCCGGGATCTGCGGCGAACTTGGTCCGGCAGCCGCCGGAGCAGAAGTAGTGGTTCTCGCCGTGATGGAGGTGCCGGTGCGGCGTGGTCGCCGGATCGACCGTCATGCCGCAGACCGGATCGAGGGCCTTGCCTGCGCCGTCATGCGCGCCGTGATGGTGGTGCGCGTGGGCGTGACCGGCGTGCTCTGAATGCTGGTGTGAGGTGTTCGCCATCGATTCCGCCGGCTCGCTTGAAACCTATACCCTGGGGGGGTATATAGACGGCATGCAAGCGGAAGCCAAGACGTCGGTCCTCAAAAGACTCCAACGCATCGAAGGCCAGGTGCGCGGTCTGTCGCGCATGGTCGAGGAGGACCGCTACTGCATCGATGTGGTGACGCAGTTGTCCGCGATACGGGCTGCGTTACGCGCCGCCGAAGATGAGGTGATGCGCGATCACGCCGCGCATTGCATCGAGCACGCTATCGCCAGCGGCAATCAATCCGAGCAGCGCCGCAAGGTCGCCGAACTGATGGACGTGCTAGCCCGTTCGGCCCGCTAGCGCCCACCAGCACGGTCATTCCGGAAACCGCGCAAAAAGCGGTTATCCGGAATCCAGTTAAATCGGTACTGCCTGCTTATCTGGATTCCGGGTTCGCGGGCTTTGCCCGCGCCCCGGAATGGCGGAGCGATCAGGTCGATCGCTTCTGCATGCCGAACAGGAACACGGCCGAGACCGCAAATCCCACCACGAGGCCGTTGGAGAAATCCGGCATCGCCCGGATCTCCTTCTCGACCATCGCCGAGGTCGCGAGCAGCGCCGGCACGCCCCCTTGCAGGTAGAGCAGCACGACGCCGCCGGCGGCGAGCGCCAGCGCGATGTTGCGGAACATGGATGAGGCGATCAGCGCACTGACCAGTATGGCCGCGACTGCGATGCCGACAACGAATTCCTGGCTCTGGAACGCGGAGAGATTGAGATTCATGTCCACCTCCACGACGGCTGCGTCGTGATGTCCTTCGAGGTGGCCTCCTCGTTGGCGCTAATCTGCAATGACCTTTGCAGCCGCGCAAGGATGGTTACTCCGCTTCAATCGACATATGGACGTGATTTTGTATCGACCTACGATATCTTGTGGTTTTGGCGCCAAGCGGTGCGCTTAACTTCCGATTATGGTTAACCCCGGCGCGAGCCGCCAAGCGCAGCAGCCGGCTGCGCGCAAACCGGTGTTTTGTCGCGCGGAATTTGCGCATGCCGGTCCCACAATCGGCTTCGTGGACACCCGCATCCGCTTCTGGCACATGGATTTTCGACGAATTTTGACGCCGCGCGGGCGGGGACGCTCGGGGCAGGGAGGAACGCAAATGTCCGACACCAAGATCACGTTTCAATCACAGGGCCGCAAGCTTTCGGGCGCGGTGCGGGTGCCGGACAGCGTGAAGCCCGGCGAGAAGCGGCCGGCCTTCATCGTCATGCACGGCTTCGGCAGCAATTCGAATTCGAGCAACGTGCTCGAGCCCTGCGCCATGTTCGAGAAGCTCGGCTATGTGACGCTGCGCTTCGACATGCCGGGCTGCGGCGAAAGCGAAGGCGAGCGCGGCAATCTCATTTGCCTGGAGCAGGTGCAGGCCGCGAGCGACGGGCTTACCTTTCTCACCAAGCATCCGAACGTCGAGGCCGATCGCATCGGCCTGATCGGCTCGAGCTTTGGCGCTGCGATCGCGGTTTACACCATCGGTGTCGACAGCCGCGTGGCCGCCGCGATCTCGTCGGGCGGCTGGGGCGACGGCGCGCGCAAGTTCCGCGGCCAGCATCCGAGCGCCGAGGCCTGGAAGAAGTTCACCGACATGCTGGCGGAGGGCAAGCGCCACCGCGAGAAGACCGGCAAGTCGCTGATGGTGCCGCGCTACGACATCGTGCCGATCCCGGAGCATCTGCGCGGCCATCTCGCCTCAAACTCGATCCAGATGTTCACGGCCGAGACCGCCCAGAGCATGTACGACTTCCGCGCCGACGATGTGATCGGCAAGGCCAACGGCCGGCCGGTTCTGCTGCTGCATTCGTCGGTCGACTCTGTGACGCCGACCGAGCAGTCGATCGAGATGTTCAAGCGCGCCGGCCAGCCCTGCGACCTGCATCTGTTCGCCGAGACCGATCATTTCATGTTCGCCGAGAGCAATACCCGCGTGCGCAGCGTGATCTACGACTGGCTGGACAAGTATTTCCCGGTCCAGGCTCGCGCCGCCGCGGCGTAACCGCCATGGCCGAGAACAAGCGCTACGCCATCCCGGCGATGATCGCGTTCGCGCGCGATGCGTTCCTGGCTGCCGGTGTGCCGGAGGCCGACGCTGCGATCGTCGCGAAGCAGTTCATCGAGGCCGATCTCACCGGCTTCGACGCGCACGGCATCTTTCGTTTGGCTCCGTACGTGGCGCAGCTGAAGTCGGGCCGCGTCAAGGCCAAGGCCAACATCAAGGTGCTGCAGCGCGCGCCGTCGACCGCGCTGGTCGACGGCGACGACGGCATCGGCCATCTGGTGATGACCTACGCCACCAACCTGGCGATCGAGCTTGCCAAGGAGACCGGCATCGGTTGGGTCGGCGCGCGCAACTCCAATCACGCCGGCGCCGCCGGCACCTATGCGGAGATGCCTGTCGCTCACGGCATGGTCGGCATCTATGCGGCGGTGTCGACGGTCAACCATATGGGCCCTTGGGGCGGCGCCGAGCCGATGATCGGCACCAATCCAATTGCCGTGGGTATCCCGGCGGGCAAGAACGCGCCGGTGGTGCTCGATATCGCGACGTCGGTGTCGTCGTTCGGCACTATCCGCCAGCGCCAAGTGACCGGCGAGCCGCTGGAAGAAGGCTGGGTGATCCACAGCAAGACCGGCGAGCCGATCCTCGATCCGAAGAAGGTCGGCGAGGGCGTGCTGCTGCCGATCGGCGACCACAAGGGCGCGGGTCTTGCGCTGATCATCGGATTGCTCGCGGGCGTCTTGAACGGCGCGGCCTTCGGCCATGACGTGGTCGACGCGTTGGGGCCGGGCAACAACCCGACCAACACCGGCCAGTTCGTGGTGGCGCTCGACGTTTCGCGCTTCATCCCGCCACAGGTATTCGCGGCCGAGATGGACCGTCACCTCAACGACCTGCGCTCGTCGCCGACATTACCGGGCTTCGACCAGATACGGTTGCCGGGCGAGGACCGCCGCAAGCGACGTGCCGATCGCAGCGTCAACGGCGTGGCGCTGCCCGCGACCCTGATCAAGCAGATCGACGAGCTTGCGGCCAATCTGAAGATCACACCGCTTGGTGCGCGCTAAAATCGGCGCGCGCCAGGCTCTGATTCAACGTCGCCGGATCAGAGCCGTCGCTCCTTGTTTTTTTTTGGCATGATCTTTTCCGAAAACCGCTTCACACTTTTCGGGATCATGCCCTAGGGCCCTTTGTTGTTCTCCTCGACCCAGGCGCGCACCTCCGGCAGCACCGTCGGGATCACCGCTTGGACGTCGGCGCGCGTCATGCCGGGATGAACCCGCGCGTCATAGAGGATGTTCAGCAGGTACTGGTCGTAGAGGTCGAAATAGCCCATCTGGACGTCGTCATTGAACATCGTCCACGGCACGGTGGTGTCGTCGTTGATCGGCCCGAGCGCCTGCAGCAATTCTTCGTAGACGCAGTCGTAAAACACGAACTCGCCGACGTCGGCGGTGATGATCACGTCCGAGCGCAGGATTTGCGAGCTCTCGTCCTTGCGGAAGCCGGACAGGCATTGCGGCTCCAGCGTGCGCTGGATGCGCCGCGCCCGGTCGATGCCGTAGATCGTGCGGATCATGCGCGACAGGTCGCGATCGTTCACCAGCGATACGATCATGTTGGCGTCGTCGCGCCGGTTGGTCATCGCGATTTCGAGATTGCGGACGCGGCTCCGGATGTCGGCAATGGCCGCCTCGACCTGCGGCGTGCGGTCGGGGGTGGCGCGGTTGTCGATGAACACCTTCACCGGCCCGGCGTATTTGCGGATGCGATCGACGCCGCCCGCCACGTGGAACTCGGCGCCGAACGTCACCTTGAAGAAGCCGTCGAGGATCTCGGCATCGGTGAAAGTCCGCCGTTCAATGGAACGACGATAGGCGATGTCGGCATTCTCGGTTTCGGCGGTAGCCGGATAGGTTATTCCCGCGAAGACGCCCGCCAGCAAAATGGCGGCGAAGCTTCGCGACAAGACATCCACATCCGCTAGGGCTCGACGGATTCCGTCGAACGTCATGGTCATCGTGCTCTGATGCCGCCCCAAAGCACTTATATCATGGCGGCTGATTCCAGGTGGTGCAATGCCGCAACGGCATGCACCACCCGCAAATGTGGGGCTAGCTGGTTGCCGGAACCCGCGAGGCTTTCATCTGCAGCGCACGGATGCGATCGGCGAGGCTGCCCTTGCCGTCGCCCGCAGGCTGGCGCTCACCGTTGCTCGCCCGCGGCGCTTGCGCCGCATCTGGCTCGCTCGCCAGCATCGCTTCGATCGGCGAGTCGGTGCCTTCGAGGGCTACCGTCAGCCGCGCGATCTCGGCCGCGATGTCGTTGATCCGCTCGCGCAGCAGCGCGTTCTCGACCCGCTCGGCCGCCCAGGTCTGCTCGGCCTCGCGCTTCATGCCGGCAACCTCCTGCTGAAGCTTGGTGCGGTCGGCCCGGGCCTGGTTGAGCTGATCCTCCATCAAGGCCTTTTCCTTGACGAGGTTCTCGGTCGCGGCGCGGCTCTTGCCCGCGGCGCCCGCGAGATCGGCGCGCAGATCGTTTTCGACCTTCTGGCTCTGGGTGATCGTCTCCTTGAGCTGCGCAATCTCGATCTCGCGCTCGGACAGAACCTTCACCTGCTCGGCCATCCGGCCTTCGACCTCCTGGACGCGGCGCCCAAGCACCTCGGCCTCGGTGGTCTGCGCGACCAGCGCGCGTTCGAGTTGCGAGACGCGGTCGCTGAGCTTCTCGACCCTGCCGCGCTCGTCCTGGAGTTCGGCGGAGGCCTTCGCGGCGTCTTTGCGTTCGCGGCTGAGCCGGTCGCCGACCTCCTGCGCATCGCGCTCATGACCCGACACGCGGTCTTTCAGCGCCTCGACCTGCGCGCGCAGCGCGGTGGCTTCGACGCGCGTGCTGTCCGCGGTCGCGGAGCGCTCGCCGAGGTCGGACGCGAGTCTCGCGAGCTCGCCCTGCTTTTCCTGCAGCATGCGCTCGGCTTCGCGCAGCGCGCCGATCTTCACCGAATGCTCCGACTCGGTGGCGGACAATTGATCCTTCAGCGACTTCTCGCGCGCTTCGAGCGAGAAGATCGCGGCGGTCTTTTCGCCGAGCTCGACCTTGAGCCGGTTGATCGCGTCGGTTTTCTTGCCGAGCTCCGCGAGTTGGCTCGTGGTCTTGGCCTTCATCTGCTCGACGGACAGCTCGAGCCGCCGCGTCGACATCGCGAACTCGGCGCGAAGCTGGTCCTTGTCGGCCTGGATCTCGGCCATCGACAGCGGCGTCGCGGCCTCGAGCCGCTTCATCGTCAGCCGGACGGCGCGATTGTGGACAAGGGGAATCAGCACGAGGCCAAACAGGCTCGCGACAAAAAAACCAATGCCGAAAAACATGATCGGCTCGATCATGAACGGGGGCCTCCATCCCGGGAATGATGCCGAGCTACGACCATGGCACGCCCTTGCGGGGGCTGCCAGAATTACCGGCGTTTACTCTAAACGCCGGAGGCCTTCGGCCCCGGTTTCATGGGGACCAAATATGGCAAGGCCGAGCCTGAACGGCCCGGCCTGCAACAGAAAATTATCCTGCGATCGGACTAGAGCGGGTTCCAGGTCGCCTTGGGCGTGAACTTCAGGTAGCCGATATTGGCGCCGAGCCGCAGCCCCACGCCCGACCGGATCGGCACCAGGACGATGTTGTTGGCGGTCAGCGCCGTCATGCCGAAGCCGCCGATAAAATAGGCGGACCCGTCGATGCCGCCGAACCGCTCGTAGATCGCGCTGGTGGCCGGCAGGCTGTAGACCAGCATCATGGTCCGGGCGCCCTCGCCGCCGGCGTCGAAGCCGATCGACGGGCCCTGCCAGTAGACTTTCAGGTCGCCGGCGTTCTTGGTGTAGAGAATGCCCTCGCCATAGCGGAGCCCGGCCACGAAGGCGCCGGCCGCCTCCTCGCCGAGGATGTAGCCGTTCGGCAGGCCCCACTGGCTGACCGCCTTTTCGACGACCTGCGCGAGCCCGCGCGACACCGTGCCGAAGAAGCGGTGGCCGGTGTTGACCAGATCGTCCGACGAGAAGCGGCTTTCGCCGGGCGGCAGCGTGCCGGGCGGCGGACCCTCCTGCGCGGCTGCGGGCGCTGCGCCAAGCGTGGCGCCGAGCGTGCCGAGAACGGCCACCGCAGCCAACAGACGGATCAAGGCGCGCATCAGGTGCTCCATCGAGATGGGGAAACGGCCCCCGCTTAACGCGTTGCTCACACGCCCGTCATAGCGTTGCCGGCGGGCGACCCACTCGAATCAGCACCACAGGCGGGGAATATGACGGCAGCGCGGCAGGAACGGAAGTCGCGCCTTCTATGGGCGGGCAGTCGGGCTTTTCTGTGGGTTTCCGCTTTGCTTCTGGCGATGGCATGGGGCCAGCCCAAGGTTGCAAAGGCGGCCGACCCGGCGGTTTTCAACCGCAACACCGGGCTCGCCATCGATGGCTATGACCCGGTGAGCTATTTCGTCGACGGCAAGCCGCGGCTCGGCCGGTCCGATTTTGAGGTGCGGTACGGCGGCGCAGGCTGGCGCTTCGTCAATGAAGGCAACATGGCGGCATTCGAGGCCGATCCGGAGGTTTATGCCCCGCGCTTCGGCGGCCATGACCCGGTCGCCATCCAGCGCGGCGTGGTGACGCCCGGTCATCCGTCGCTGTGGGTGATCGCGGACCACCACCTCTATCTCTTCTTCACCGAAGCGGCCCGGAATGCCTTCGCGGACGATCCGGAGAGCGGTATCGAGGCCGCTGAGCGCCACTGGCCCGAGGTGCGCCGGACCATCGTCCGCTGACACGGACCACGCGAATTCACCGATCGTTATTCCCGCAAGGCCGCCGAATCGCCTAAACGGGGTCCTTCAGTCGCGCCATCGGAGATCGTCGACCATGACAGCAACCATTGCCCTTGAAGGCCTCGATCTTGCTGCCCTGCTTTGCTCGCGGGTTTGCCACGACCTCATCAGCCCGGTGGGCGCGATCATGAACGGTCTCGAGGTCATGGAGGACGGCAAGGACGAGGAGACCTCCAAGTTCGCCATGGACCTGATCAAGAAGAGCGCCAAGACCGCCTCGGCCAAGCTGCAGTTCTGCCGGCTGGCGTTCGGCGCAGCGGGCTCGGCTGGCGCCCAGATCGACACCGGCGACGCCGAGAAGGTCGCGCGCGGCCTGATCGAGGACGACAGGACCAAGGTCGGCTGGAACCTGCCACGCGTGCTGATGGCCAAGAATCGGGTCAAGCTCCTGCTCAATATGCTGCTGATCGCCGCCCAGGCGATCCCGCGCGGCGGCCAGATCGTGGTCGATCCGGTCGGCGAGGGCGACACCATGGGCTTCAAGCTTTCGGTCACCGGCACCAACGCCAAGATCCCGCAGGCGATTCCGCCGTTGCTGGGCGGCACGCCCGATCACGCGATCGATGCGCATGCGATCCAGCCGTTCTACACCCAGATGCTCGCCAAGAACTGCGGGCTCAGCGTCTCCATGGCGCCGGAAGGCGAGGCGATCGTCGTCGCCGCGAAATAGTCTCTTTCAGCTCTTCAGTTTTCTGTCAGCCAGACGCCGCGACGTTGCAGAACGTCGCGGCGTTTTGCCGTTAACGATGCGTTAACGGAAACGAAATCGTACCATTCATTCAACAGAAATTAATCGCCTTCACCGCACACTGGGCTGACCCGAGCGGTGCGGCCAGGCGGCCTCCGCCTCTCGGGCGAAGGCCGCTTGCGATGGACGAACTGCTTCGGGATTTCCTGGTTGAGACCAACGAGAGCCTCGACGTGGTCGACGTCGAGCTCGTGCGTTTCGAGCAGGAGCCCAACAACGCGCAGATCCTCGCCAACATCTTCCGCATCGTGCACACCATCAAGGGTACCTGCGGCTTCATCGGCCTGCCGCGCCTTGAGACGCTGGCGCATGCCGCCGAATCCCTGATGTCGAAATTCCGCGACGGCGCGCCGGTGACCGGCGAAGCCGTCACGCTGGTGCTCACGACGCTGGACCGCATCAAGGACATTCTCGCCATCATCGAGAAGACTGAGCGCGAGCCGGACGGCGACGACGCCGATCTGATCGCCTCGCTCGGCCGCATGGCGCAGGCGGCGGCGCAGGCCCAGGCGAAACCCGATGCCGGCCGCACGGTCGGCACGCTGGTGCAGCAGGCGCTGGAGCGGCCGTTGCTCCCCGGCGAAGTGCCGCTCGACGAATTGGAGCGCGCGTTCCGCGACGCGCCGGGACCGGAGCAGGCCGCGGCGGCGGCCAAGGCCGAGCAGCGGAAGGCGACCAGCGATTTCGACGACGAGGGCTCCGAGGCCAGGGTCGCCAACAAGTCGATCCGCGTCGGCGTCGACACCATCGAGCAGCTCATGACCATGGTGTCGGAGCTGGTGCTGACCCGCAATCAGCTCCTCGACATCGCGCGCCGCCACGACGATTCCGAATACAAGGTGCCGCTGCAGCGGCTGTCCAACGTGACGGCCGAGCTGCAGGACGGCGTCATGCGCACCCGCATGCAGCCGATCGGCCACGCCTGGCAGAAGCTGCCGCGCATCGTGCGCGACCTCACCGCCGAGCTCGGCAAGGACATCGAGCTCGAGATGCACGGTGCCGACACCGAGCTCGACCGCCAGGTGCTCGATCGCATCAAGGACCCGCTCACCCACATGGTGCGCAACTCGGCCGACCACGGCATCGAGGCGCGCGCCGACCGTATCGTCGCGGGCAAGCCCGAGAAGGGCACCATCCGCCTCTCCGCCTATCACGAGGGCGGACAGATCGTCATCGTCATCGCCGACGACGGCCGCGGGCTCGACACCTCACGCATCCGCGACAAGGCGCTGGCCAGCGGCCTCGCCAGCGAGGTCGATCTCGACCGCATGTCGGAGGCGCAGGTCCACAAGTTCATCTTCCACCCCGGCTTCTCGACGGCGCAGACCGTCACCAGCGTCTCCGGCCGCGGCGTCGGCCTCGACGTGGTGCGCAACAACATCGACCAGATCGGCGGCACCATCGACGTGCATTCGGTCGAGGGCCAGGGGCTGAGCTTCACCATCAAGATCCCGCTGACGCTCGCCATCATCTCGGCGCTGATCGTCGAATCCAACGGCGAGCGCTTCGCCATTCCGCAATTGTCCGTGGTCGAGCTGGTGCGCGTGCACGGCAAGTCCGAGCACCGCATCGAGCGCATCAAGGACGCCGCGGTGCTGCGGCTGCGCAACAAGCTCCTGCCGCTCATCCGGCTCGGCAGCCTGTTGGGTCTCGTTCCGGATCACGCCATCCCGGAGCGCGGCTTCATCGTCATCACCCATGTGGGCGCGCAGACCTTCGGAATCGTGGTCGACGCGGTGTTCCACACCGAGGAGATCGTGGTGAAGCCGATGGCGAGCAAGCTCCGCCATATCGGCATGTATTCCGGCAACACGATCCTCGGCGACGGCTCGGTGATCCTGATCATTGATCCGAACGGCGTCTCGCAGTCGATCGGCTCCGCCGCGGCCACCACCATGGCAGCGCAGGCCGATGCCGAAGCCGAGCGGCGCGCGGCCGCCGACGACACCGTGTCGCTGCTGGTGTTCCGCTCCGGCTCCCCGCAGCCCAAGGCGGTGCCGCTGTCGCTGGTGACACGGCTCGAAGAGATCGACTGCACCAAGATCGAGCTGTCGAACGGCCGCTACATGGTGCAGTACCGCGGCCACCTGATGCCGCTGATCCATATTGGCGGCAACGAGGCGATGAAGCGCGACGGTTCGCAGCCGCTGCTGGTGTTCTCCGACGGCGACCGCTCCATGGGGCTCGCGGTCGACGAGATCATCGACATCGTCGAGGACGCGCTCGACATTCAAGTGGGCAGCGAGCGGGCCGGCGTGCTCGGCTCCGCCATCGTCCGCGGCCAAGCCACCGAGATCGTCGATGTCGGCCACTTCCTGCCGATGGCCTTCGCCGACTGGTTCCGTCGCAAGGATCAGCGCAGCGCGGTGCGCGAGCGGCCGCTGCTCTTGGTCGACGACTCGGCGTTCTTCCGCAACATGCTGGCGCCGGTGCTGAAGGCCGCGGGCTATTCGGTGACCGCGGTGCCGTCGGCCCAGGACGCCCTGGAGCTGCTGCGCAAGGGCAACCGGTTCGAGGCGCTGGTCACCGACATCGATATGCCGGAGATGGACGGCTTTGCGTTGGCCGAGGCGGTCCGCGGCGAGCCGCGTTTCAGCGAACTGCCGATCATTGCGCTGTCGGCGTCGAGTTCGCCGGAGGCGATCGAGCGCGGCCGCAGTGTCGGCTTCCATGACTATGTCGCCAAGTTCGACCGCCAGAGCCTGATCGCGGCTCTGAAAGAACAGACCGCCGACATCATCCAGGCCGCATAGGACCGCCATGTCAGCGCCCAGCCACACCGCCAGCGCGACCACCGAATACGTGACGGTGACGATCGGCGATCATCTGTTCGGCCTGCCGATCGCGCGGGTGCAGGACGTGTTCGTGCCGGATCGCCTGACGCGGGTGCCGCTGGCGACGTCCGAGGTGGCCGGCATTCTCAACCTGCGCGGCCGGGTGGTGACCGCGATCGATATGCGCTCGCGGCTCGATCTCGGCGCGCAGGCGCCGGGCAAGACCGTGATGGCGATCGGCATCGAGTTCAAAGGCGAATCCTACGGCCTTCTGGTCGATGCGGTCGGCGAGGTGATGGCGCTCCCCGACAGCGAACGCCAGGCCAAGCCTTCCAATCTTGATCCCCGGCTGGCGCGGGTCGCCGCCGGTGTCTACCGGCTCGAGGGCCAGCTTCTGGTGGTGCTCGACGTCGACTGCGTGCTGGACATCCGAAGCGGCGCCGCGGCCGCCTGATTTCGTGAGCGGGGCAACAAGAGAATTGCAAAAGAGATTGAAGGAGCAAGCGTCATGAAATCCTGCCTGGTCGTCGACGACTCCAGCGTCATTCGCAAGGTGGCGCGCCGCATTCTCGAAGGCATGGAGTTCCAGATCACGGAGGCCGAGGACGGCGAGCAGGCGCTCGGCGCCTGCCAGCGCGAGCTGCCGGACGCGATCCTGCTGGACTGGAACATGCCGAAGATGGACGGCTACGAGTTCCTGAAGGCGCTGCGGCGGCTGCCCGGCGGCGACCGGCCGAAGGTGGTGTTCTGCACCACCGAGAACGACGTCGCCCACATCGCCCGCGCGCTGCATGCCGGCGCCAACGAATACATCATGAAGCCGTTCGACAAAGAGATCGTCGAGGCCAAGTTCCAGGAAGTCGGCCTGATCTGATCGGGCGTGTTTCGCGTTGTTGCGTTGAAGTCGCGTGAGCAGGCGTAAGCGTAAGAGTGATGCGTTGATATGAGCGCCGTCGTACCAGCCCCATTGGGCGCACCGCAAGTCGCGTCATCCGACCAGATCCGCGTGATGGTCGTCGATGACGCCGTGGTCGTACGCAGCCTGCTGTCGCGCTGGATCGACGAGACGCCGGACCTCAAGCTGGTCGCGGCGCTGCGCAACGGCCGCGAAGCGCTCGAGCAGCTCGACCAGGCCCGGCCGGACGTGGTGGTGCTCGACATCGAGATGCCCGAGCTCGATGGCATCTCGACCTTGCCGAAGCTCCTGGAGCGCCGCCGCGACCTCGTCGTGATCATGGCCTCGGCGCTGACCCGCGACCACGCCGAGGTGACGCTGAAGGCGCTCGCGCTCGGCGCCGCCGACTACATTCCGAAGCCGGCCGCCGAAGGCGGCGTGATGACCTCGATCGCGTTCCAGCGCGACCTGATCGCCAAGATCCAGGCGCTTGGCCACCGCAAGCGTTCCCGGCCGCCGCTGCCGCCCTATGCGCGGCGCAGCGCCTACGCGGCGACGCGCCGGCTCGGCGGCGCGGTGCAGCGCGCGGTGAAATGGCAGACCGCGGAGGACGAGGCTCCGGGCAACCTCAAGCTGCGGCCGTTTGCGCTGGTGCCGCCGCGCGTGCTGCTGATCGGCGCCTCGACCGGCGGGCCGCAGGCGCTGACCAAGATCGTGTCGCGGCTCGACGCCGTGACCGACGGCGCGCCGGTGCTGGTCACGCAGCACATGCCGCCGACCTTCACCACCATCCTGGCCGAGCATCTGACCCGCGCCGGCGCCAAGCCGGTGCGCGAGGCGGTCGACGGCGAGCCGGTTCACGCCGGCACGATCTATCTCGCGCCCGGCGGCAAGCACATGCGGGTGGCGCGCCGCGACGGCATCGCGGTGATCGTGCTCGACGACGGGTCGCCGGTGCATTTCTGCAAGCCCGCGGTCGATCCGCTGTTTGCATCCGCGGCCGAAGTCTGGGGCGCGTGGAATCTCGCGGTGATCCTCACCGGCATGGGCACCGACGGCACCGACGGCGCCGCAGCGATCGCGGCCGCGGGCGGCAGCGTGATCGCGCAGGACGAGGCGACCAGCGTGGTCTGGGGCATGCCCGGCTCCGCGGCGCATGCCGGCGTCTGCTCGGCCGTGCTGCCGCTCGATCAGATTGCGCCCAAGGTGGCGCGCATGTTCCTGGGGGCCAAGCCATGACCCCGTCGGACTATGACTTCATCCGCAAGCTCCTGAAGGCGCGCTCCGGCCTCGTGCTCGCGCCGGAAAAGCACTACCTGGTGGAAAGCCGGCTGATGCCGCTCGCGCGCAAGCACGGGCTGTTCAATCTCACCGGCCTCATTGCCAAGCTGAAGGGGCCGGACGCCGAGGCGCTCATCGTCGAAGTGGTCGAGGCGATGACCACCAACGAGTCCTTCTTCTTCCGCGACAAGTTGCCGTTCGAGCAGTTCCGCGACACCGTCATGCCGGCGCTGATGGCGGCGCGCGAAGGAAGCCGCCGTATCCGCATCTGGTGCTCCGCGGCCTCGACTGGGCAGGAGCCCTATTCACTGGCCATCAGCCTCAAGGAGATGGGCAAGGAGCTGAAGGGCTGGCGCGTCGAGATTCTGGCGACCGACATCTCCAATGAGGTGCTGGAGAAGGCCAAGGCCGGCATCTACACCCAGTTCGAGGTGCAGCGCGGCTTGCCGGCGCTGATGCTGATCAAGTACTTCGCGCAGGTCGGCGAGTCGTGGCAGATCGCGCCGGAGATCCGCGGCATGGTGAAGTTCATGTCGCTCAACCTGCTGGACGACTTTTCGCATCTCGGCCACTTCGACCTGGTGTTCTGCCGCAACGTGCTGATCTATTTCGATCAGCCCACCAAGACGGCGGTGCTCGACCGCGTCGCCGACGTCACCGAACGCGACGGTTATCTGGTGCTGGGCGGCGCGGAGACCGTGGTTGGCCTGACCAGCCGCTTCAAGCTGATCGCCGACAAGCGCGGGCTCTACGTCCAGCCGCAGTCCGGTGCCGCGCCGAGCAATGTGCTCAGCTTTCCTCCGCCCGAGCCTGCTATTGCGGGCTCGCGCGGCTAAGCAGGCTTACGGAACCAGCACGATCTTGCCGGCCGCGGTCCGCGCCTCGATCAGGTCGTGGGCGCGACGCGCGTCGGCGAGGGGAAAGCGCGCCGCGATGGCGGGCTTCACCTTGCCGCTGCCGAGAAGCTCGACGGCGCGAGCCATGGCCTCGCGGCGCGGCTCCTCCATGTGGTCGTAGGTGTGCATGGTGAAGCAGCGCACCGCAGGACTTTTCTCGATGTTGGCGCGCATCTCCTTGAACAGGTCGGTCTCCGGCATGCCGCCGAGCACCGCGTAGGACACGATCATGCCGAGCGGGGCGACCATCTTCAGCCCGTCGGTGAAGGCCTTGCCGGCCACGTGGTCGAACACGATGTCGGCGCCGTGGCCGCCGGTCAGCGCTTGCACGCGCTCGATCACGGATTCCGACTTGTAGTCGATCGCGTGCGCCGCTCCGCGCGCCTTGACGACGGCGCATTTGTCGGCCGAGCCTGCGGTCCCGATCACGGTCGCGCCTGCAAGCCTTGCGACGTCGATCAGCGCAGTGCCGACGCCGCCGGCCGCGCCATAAACCACCACCGTATGAGGCGTGACGCCGCGCGCCGCGTGATGCAACAAAATCCAGGCGAGCTGGTAGTTGGTCAGCGCGGTCGCGGCTTCGGGACCGACGCCCGGCGGCAGCGGCCACGCTGCCTTCTCGGGCACCGCGGCGTATTCGGCATAGAGCCCGCCGCGGTTGCCGATCTCGTAGCCGGCGATGAACACCGGTTGGCCGACCTTGAGCGTCGTGACGCCCGCGCCCAGCGCCGCGACCGTGCCGCTCATTTCGTTGCCCAGCACGAACGGCAATTTCGGCATCCAGCGATAGCGGCCGGTGCGGATCATGGTGTCGAAGTAATTGACGCCGATGGCGGTGGCCTTCACCAGCACCTCGCCCGGACCGGGCGACGGCGTCGGCAGCTCGACCGGCTCCAGCACTTCGATGCCGCCGGTGCGGCTGATCTGGATCGCCTTCATTTCGGGGCCCTCGCAAGCAGCGCCTTGGCGCGCTGATAGACCGGCTCGTCGATCATCTTGCCGTCCAGCTCGATCGCGCCGAGGCCCTTGGCCAGCGCCTCGTCGTAGCCCGTCACGATCCGCCGCGCGCTCTCGATCTCTTTCTCGCTCGGCGAGAAGCCCTTGTTGAGGAGCGGCACCACGGCCGGATGCACGCAGCTTGCGCCGTCGAAACCGTGCGCCCGCGCCTCGCGCACCGACTTCTCGATGCCGGCGAGATCGTTGTAGTCGGCCACTGTACGGAGGAGCCCGAGCGAAAGGACGCCCGTGGCCTTGGCGGCATAGTGCACCAGGAGCTTCGGCGGGGTCAGCACCTCCGGCGTCGGCTCGCCGCCGAGCGCGGTGGCGAGGTCCTCGCCACCCGTGATGAGCGCGAACACCCGCGGCGTCGCTTTGGCGATCATGCGGGCGTCGAACACCGCGCCGGCGTCTTCGATCATCGGCACCAGCACGGTCTTGTCCCGGCCGATGCTCCGCTCCACGTTGTCGAGCAGCGCCGCCAGCTCCTGCAACGTGACCGGCGTCTGCACCTTGGGCACGAACAGGCCGAAGGCGCCGGCCCGGCAGGCGGCCTCGGCGTCGAGCCGGATCATGTCGAGATCGGCATTGATGCGGACGAACACTTTCGCCCCGTTCTGGCCGACCCGCTTGACGGTGTCGGAAAGCCTGGCTCGCGCCGACGCCTTCTCGGAGCGCGCCACGGCATCCTCGAGGTCGAGAATGATCGCGTCGGCGCCGCGCTCATGGGCCTTGGCGACGAAGCGCTCGGCGCTCGCCGGAACGTAGAGCAGGGACCGGATCACGATTGTCACTCCCGTTTGACTGGCAGACGTGCCGCCAGCGATGCCGAATTATGCCTTGTGTTTCGGCGGCACTTTGCCATGAATGCGCGGAAATGAATGACCAATCGGCGCCGGCGAAACAAGCCGGAAAGCGCCGCTGAGGAGCCCCCGATGCTCGACCAAACCGCAAAGCTGAAGGACTGGCTCGGCCGCAGCCGCCGCGAGGACGACGAGCTGTCGCTCGGCTCGGTGCGGCGGTTGGCCGCGATGCTGGACCAGGACCCGAGCCCGTTCCGCCGCGGCACCGAGCTGCCGGAGGCCTGGTACGCCATCCTGTTCGGGCCGACCGCGCGGCAGAGCATCATCGGCCGCGACGGCCATCCGAAAACCGGCGACGACCTGCTGCCGCCTCTGCACAACACGCGGCGCATGTTCGCCGGCCGCCGGGCGACGTTTCACAAGCCGCTCAAGGTCGGCGACATGGTCGAGCGCGTCTCGACCGTGCGGAACGTCGAGCCAAAGACCGGCCGCACCGGGTCGTTCGTGCTGGTGACGATCGTGCACGAGATCAGCGCCGGATCGGGCGTCGCCGTCACCGAGGAGCAGGACCTGGTCTATCGCGAGGACGCGACCGCCTCGGCCGACGGTGCGGCCAAGCCCGCGCAGCAGGCGGCGCCCAAGGCCGCGACCGAGAAAGCCGACCAAACGGTGGAGTGGAAGCCCGACACCGTGCAGCTGTTTCGTTACTCGGCGCTGACCTTCAACGCCCACCGCATCCACTACGATCTGCCCTATACGCGCGAGGTCGAGGGCTATCCGGCGCTGGTCATCAATGGCGGGCTGACCGCGCTGATGCTGGTCGAGGCGGCGCGGCCGAAGCTTGCCGGCGCCATCGCCGGCTATGACGCGCGCGCCATGGCGCCGCTGTTCATGGGCCAGACCGTACTGCTCAACAGCCGCGCGGTCGGCGACACCGTCGAGACCTGGGCGTCGAGCCCGGAGGGCGGCGTGCACTACCGCGTCAACATTTCGCTCAACAAGAAGTAACAAGAGACTGTCGCTATGAGTGGTGGGCCGCTTGCCGGAATTCGCGTCGTTGACTTGACCACTGTCGTCGTGGGGCCGACCGCGACACTGTTCCTCGCCGACTACGGCGCCGACGTCATCAAGGTGGAGTCGCCCGGCGGTGATCTCCTGCGTACGCTCGGCGGCCGCTCCAAGAGCGGCCAGCTCTCCGGCAAGTTCACGCATTTCAATCGCAACAAGCGGTCGATCGTGCTCGACCTCAAGCAGAAAAAGGCGATGGAGGCGCTGCACAAGCTGCTCGAGACCGCCGACGTGTTTATCGCCAACATCAGGCCCGCGGCGCTGGAACGCCTGGGGCTGGGCACCGAGGCGCTGCGCACCCGGCACAAGCGGCTGATCGTCTGCAACCTGATGGGCTTCGGCCGCGACGGCCGTTACGCCGAGCGGCCGGCCTATGACTCGATCATCCAGGGCATGTCCGGCGTCGCCGCCTGCAACGCGCGCATCTTCGGCGAGCCGAAGTTCGTGCCGATGGTGATGATGGACCACACCGTGGGACTGATCGCCACCCAGTGCATTCTCGCCGCACTGTTTCACCGCGAGAAGACCGGCGAAGGCCAGGCGATCGAAGTGCCGATGTTCGAGAACGCCGCGAGCTTCGTGCTGGTCGAGCACATGGGCGACCACACGTTCGTGCCGCCCCTCGGCGACTGGGGCGACCGCCGCGTGCTCGATCCTCTGGCGCAGCCGATCGCCACGAAGGACGGCTGGATCTGCGTTTCCGCCAACACTGACGGCCAGGCGTTCGCGCTGTTCGACGCCATCGGCCGGCCGGAGCTGAAGACCGATCCGAAGTTCAACTCGGTGAAGGCGCGCTACGCCAATGTGCGCGAATACTTCTCCATCCGCGCCGAAGGGCTGAAGCAGAAGACCTCGGCCGAATGGCTCGACATTCTCGAGAAGGCCGACGTGCCCGCGGGCCGCGTGCATTCCATCGACACGTTGACCGAGGATGAGCACCTCCACGACGTCGGTTTCTTCCGCAAGGTCGAGCACCCGGTGGAAGGCACCAAATACGAGCTCAACAATCCCAACAAGTTCTCGGCCGGCTTGCGCGACGAGCAGACGGTCGCGCCGAATCTCGGCGCCGACAGCGTCGCAATCCTCACCGAGCTCGGCTATCCGAAGGCGGAGATCGACGAGATGGTGAGTTCGAAGATCACCGCCGACGGTAGGCGCTGAGCCCGCTCAAAGCCGGTACTGCCCGGCTGGAAACAGCATCAGGTCCTGGATGCGTTTCCAGCGCGCGGTGTGGGGCGGCGTGATGCCCCACTGGTCGAGTCGGCCCGGCGGCCACTTCCAGTATTCGGGCCCGTGGAATTCGTAACTGTCGTCGATCTGCAGCACCTCGGCGGTGTACTCGATCGGGAATTCCTCCGGGCCGGCGAAATAGCAGAACACGTTGTTGCCGGATCCGTGCCGTCCCGGCCCCCATTCGATCGGGAAGCCGGCGTCGCGCATGCGGCCGCCGCCGCGCATGCAGGATTCCAGATCCGGCAGCTCGAACGACACGTGATTGAGCGTCGGCGTCGCGGTCGCGCCCATCACCATCGACGAATGATCGGTGTTGTCGCAATGGAAGAAGTGCAGCGGACCGCTGTGGTCGACCTTGCGGAAGCCCAGCACGTCGGCGAGGAACGCGTTGCTCTTCTCGAGCTGAGCGGCGTTGAGGTTGACGTGGGCGATCTTGCGCGGCCGGTCGCGAACGTCGGCGACGTCGGCGTGATCGCGCTCGCCGCAGACCACTGCGAGATTGCGGCCTTCGAGGTCGGCGAAGCCGAAGCCGTAGCCGCCGCCCGGGCCCGACAGCGCGTGCGGCGCTTCGGTGGTGCAGCCGCTCGCCGCGACCTTGGCATGCAGCGCCTGCACGATGTCTTTGCTGGCGGCGTCGAACACCAGACGGCGGATCGCGGCGCCCCTGGCCGACGGATGGATCGCCAGGATGTGATGGTAAGCGCCGGTGCCGCGGAACCAGAACGAGCCGTTGTCGCGCGCCACCTCAGTGAGATTCCAGATGCGGCTGTAGAAGTCGGCGGCCCTCGCCGGATCGCCCATTTCGATCTCGACGCTCCGCACGCCACGCACGGTCAGTTTCATATGTACCCCTCCTAAGCCCGCGGTTTTTCTAGCGAAGCGGGGCGCTCCGGTCGAGCCATGGCGCATGCGAATCCGCGGAAATCGGGTGGCGACAACCATGCCGGATTGCCAAGTTCGGAGGCAACCGAAGGAGAAGGCCATGCGAGCCCACAACGCCGTCGTTGCGACGGACCGCACGAACGCGACCGCGCCTGCCATCGCGGCGCGCATCGAGGCGCTCAACTGGAGCACGATCGCCGGCGAGCTCGACGCCCATGGCTGCGCCACGGTCGGCCCACTGCTGACGCCGGACGAATGCGCGGTGCTCGCCGCGCTCTATCCAGACGACACGCAGTTCCGCAGCCGGGTGATCATGGCGCGGCATGGCTTCGGTCGCGGCGAGTACAAGTATTTCACCTATCCGCTGCCCGAGCTCATCGCCGGCCTGCGCACCGCGCTCTATCCGCCGCTAGCCGAGCTCGCCAACCGCTGGAACGAGGCGATGGGCATAGAGGTGCGTTATCCCGCGGATCATGGCGCCTATCTCGACCGCTGCCACAAGGCCGGCCAGCAGCGGCCCACGCCGCTGCTCCTCCAATACGGCCCCGGCGACTACAACTGCCTGCACCAGGACCTCTACGGCGAGCACGTCTTCCCGTTACAGGCGACCGTGCTGCTGTCACAGCCGGGCGATGATTTTGTAGGCGGCGAGTTCGTGCTGACCGAGCAGCGGCCGCGCATGCAGTCGCGCGCCGAGGTCGTGCCGCTCTCTCAAGGCTGCGCGGTGATTTTTCCGGTTCATCACCGGCCGGTCCAGGGCACGCGCGGCGTCTACCGCGTCAACATGCGCCACGGCGTGAGCCGCATCCGCGACGGCCAGCGGCATACGCTGGGTGTCATTTTTCACGATGCGAAGTGACGCGCTGAGCCGCGCGACAAACAAGAACCCCGCCTTGCGGCGGGGTTCTGTATTCGGCTGCCTTTCGGCTTACGCCGGAATTCTCTCGTCGGTGTCGCTCGGCTCGCGCAGCACGTAGCCGCGGCCCCACACCGTCTCGATGTAGTTCTTGCCGTTGGAGGCATTCGCAAGCTTCTTGCGGAGCTTGCAGATGAACACGTCGATGATCTTGAGCTCGGGCTCGTCCATGCCGCCGTAGAGATGGTTGAGGAACATCTCCTTGGTGAGCGTCGTGCCCTTGCGGAGCGAGAGCAGCTCCAGCATCTGGTATTCCTTGCCCGTGAGGTGCACGCGGGCGCCCGAGACTTCCACCGTCTTCTGGTCGAGATTGACGGTGAGGTCGCCGGTGTTGATGACCGACTGCGCGTGCCCCTTGGAGCGGCGCACGATCGCGTGAATGCGCGCGATCAGCTCGTCCTTGTGGAACGGCTTGGTCATGTAGTCGTCGGCGCCGAAGCCGAGACCCTTCACCTTGTCCTCGATGCCGGCGAGGCCGGACAGGATCAGGATCGGAGTCTTGACCTTGGAGACCCGCAGCGACCGCAGAACCTCGAAGCCGGACATGTCCGGCAGGTTCAGGTCGAGCAGGATGATGTCATAGTCGTACAACTTCCCGAGATCGACGCCTTCTTCGCCGAGATCGGTGGTGTAGACGTTAAAGCTTTCGGACTTGAGCATAAGCTCAATTGATTGCGCGGTGGCGCTATCGTCCTCGATCAGCAGAACGCGCATGCCAGTCCCTCTCTTCGCCACTGCGGGCTCGAACTCGGCAAGCCGCAGGGGCGGCCCGTGAAAACGCTTTGGGACAAACGATTCGAAATCTTAACGAGGTAATGGTTAACAAAACCTTTTTCCGGGCCGCAACCACCGGCTGGCCAGATTTGGCCGAATCGCCTTAAGATGTTGCCCGAGAGTGGTTTTTTCGCCACGGTCCCGTTCAGACTCCACATTAAGAGTAGGCACTAACCGACTCTCACGACTCATCCATCCCTCCTGGCTGGATGAGCACCGCCTCAATCCCACGACAGTGACGTAATGATTAACGACGCGGGTAAACAGGCGGTTAAGACCAGCACAGAAACGTTACCAAAAGGCCATCTTTTATGCGGGCACTGCTCGAGCAGATCACGGAACTGGACGGCTGCGAGGTCTACGGCCGGGTGGTCGGGGTCCGCGGCCTCATGGTCGAGGTGGCCGGACCGCTCCATGCCATGTCGGTCGGCGCCCGGGTCACGATCGAGACCCCGGGTACGCCAATCCCTTGTGAAGTCGTAGGTTTTTCCGGCGGCCACGCGCTGCTGATGCCGTTTGCGACGCTCGACGGAGTGCGGCGCGGCTGCCGCGCCGTGGTCTCGGCGGTCCGCGCCGCGGTGCGGCCGACCGACGCCTGGCTCGGCCGGGTGGTCAACGCCATGGGCGAGCCGATCGATGGGAAGGGCCCGCTGCCGTCCGGGCCGCTGCCCTATCCGTTCAAGGCGCCGCCGCCGGCCGCGCATACCCGCCGCCGGGTCGGCGCGCCGATTGATCTGGGCGTCCGCGCGCTCAATACCTTCATCACCTGCTGCCACGGCCAGCGCATGGGCATCTTCGCCGGCTCCGGCGTCGGCAAGTCGGTGCTGCTGTCGATGATGGCCAGAAACGTCGTGGCCGACGTTTCTGTGATCGGCCTCGTCGGCGAGCGCGGCCGCGAGGTGCAGGAATTCCTGCAGGATGACCTGGGCGAGGAGGGCCTCGCCCGTTCGGTCGTGGTGGTCGCGACCTCCGACGAGCCGGCGCTGATGCGCCGCCAGGCGGCCTATCTCACGCTGTCCATCGCCGAATACTTCCGCGACCAGGCCAAGCAGGTTCTGCTGCTGATGGATTCGGTCACCCGCTTCGCCATCGCCCAGCGCGAGATCGGCCTGGCCACCGGCGAGCCGCCGACCGCCAAAGGCTATACGCCGACGGTGTTCGCCGAGCTGCCGCGGCTCCTGGAGCGCGCCGGTCCGGGCTCGGCCGACGGCAGCATCACCGGCATCTTCACGGTGCTGGTCGAGGGCGACGACCACAACGAGCCGATCGCCGACGCGGTCCGCTCGATCCTCGACGGTCATATCGTCATGGAGCGCGCCATCGCTGAGCGCGGCCGCTATCCGGCGATCAACGTGCTGAAATCCGTCTCACGCTCGATGCCGAAATCCGCCAATCCGGACTTCCTCGACGTGCTGACCCGCGCTCGCAAGGTGATGGCGACCTACGCCGACATGGAAGAGCTGATCCGGCTCGGCGCCTACCGGCCGGGCTCCAGCCTCGAGGTCGACGAGGCGATCGGGCTGCACACGCCGCTCGAGACCTTCCTCGGCCAGGACAAAGTGGAGTCCACGAGCCTGATTGATGGTTATCAGAGGCTTGCCGAGATCCTCGTCACGACACCCGCGCCCGCGCCCGGAAAGCCTGCTGGCGCAAGGACTTAACGTGGGCGTCACACAAACACCCGCTTTCCTACCATTGCGGTTTCCCCGGAAACCGAAAACTAACGTTATCGCGGCAGAGTCGACTTGGTTGCCCGCCATTGGGGGTTCGTTGGGCTTGTTTGCAACGTCCTCGCGGCTTCGGGGGAGTATGAGTCGATGAAGTCACGCGATACGCTCATTCGTTTGAAGAAATTCCAGGTCGACGAAAAGCGCCGAAAGGTCATGCAGATCGAGGGCATGATCGCCGAGTTCGAGCGGATGGCTGGCGATCTCGAGCGCGAGATCAAGACCGAGCAGGATCGGGCCAACATCCACGATCCAAGCCATTTTGCCTATCCGACCTACGCCAAGGCGGCGATCCAGCGCCGCGAGAACCTCAAGAATTCGGCCGACGAGTTGCGCGTGCAGCTCAACGACGCCAAGGACGCGCTGGCCGAGGCCTTCGAGGAGCTGAAGAAGGTCGAGCTGCTCGACGAGCGCGACCAGATGCGCGAGCGCGCCGCGGAAGCGGCCTTCGAGCAGTCCGAGCTCGACGCCATCGGCCTGCTGCGCAGCACCCGCACGGCCTGATCTCAGATCTCATCAGCTTCCAATGCCCGGTCGTTTGCCGGGCATTGGCGTTTTGGCGGTCACACAAAAACAATCGCGCGCCCGAAGGCGCGCGACCGGCCGCATCTCAACTGTTGGAATTGGTTAGCGAATGGTGACCTGATCGGCGCGGGTCCAGACCACGGGCTTGCCGGGCTTCAGCACCGGCGCGCGGGCTTCGAGCCGCGTGCTCATGTCGGGAAGCTCGGGGCGGGCCGCGATGCCGACGCCGATGACGGCGATGCCAGCGACCAGCGACACAGCCACGATCTTGATGTGAGTGCGGCGATCAGCAGTGTTGAGCGTGTAGTTGTTCATGACGCTTCTCCGAAATTACCCTGTTGTCGGACCACGCCTCTTAAAGGTTCAATACTTTCGCCCGTTACCGCCGGCCTGCCTGTGAACCCAGTTACTCTGCACCTGCAGGGACTTGCGAAACTCTCTTACCGGCGCTTAACGGTTGCGCTTCGGACATAGGTCAGCACTCCTGCTCCAGTATCCTGGAGCACGATGTGCCGGCCCTCCCGTTGCGGCTGTCCCACAGTCAACTAGGGACGGCAGCCACAGTTCCAAGCCCCACTCACATTTCGTTGAACGGATGCGGCGCGCTGCCGCGGAAACAGCCGAAAACCCAGGGTTTTCCCTGGGTTTCTGGCAGTTCCGCTGGTGCGCGTCAGATGCTGCCGACGGTCTTCAGGCGCACGCGCGGATGGATCTCCGACTGCGACAGCACGCTGGTCTGGGCGCGGAAGCGCTCGACGATGCTGCGCACGAACGGCCGCACCGCCGGCGAGGTGACCAGCACCGGCGCCTCGCCTTCGCGGGCCGCGTCTTCGAAGCGCTCGCGGACCGCGGTGATGAACTCCGACAGTTTCGACGGCTGCATCGCCAGGCTCCGCTCGTCGCCAGTGCCCACGATCGATTCGGCGAAGTTCTGCTCCCACTTCGCCGACAGCGCGATCAGCGGCAGGTAGCCGGCCGGCGTGGTGTGCTGGGCGCAGAGCTGGCGGGCGAGGCGGGTGCGCACGTGCTCGGCGATGACCGCCGGGTTGCGGGTGAACGACAGCGCGTCGGCGATGCCTTCGAGGATGCCGGCGAAGTCGCGGATCGAGACGCGCTCGCCGAGCAGGATCTGCAGCACGCGCTGCATGCCCGACACGGTGATCTGCGCCGGCGAGATGTCCTTGATCAGGTCGGCCTGCTCCTTCGGCAGTTCCTTGATCAGCTTGTGGACCTCGCCGTAGGAGAGGAGCTCCGCGGTGTTGGCCTTGAGCAGCTCGGTGAGATGCGTCGACAGCACGGTCGCGGCATCGACCACCGTGTAGCCCTTCATCGCGGCTTCTTCTTTCTGCGCGAGGTCGACCCAGGTCGCGGGCAAGCCGAACGTCGGCTCGGTGGTGTGAATGCCCGGCAGCTTCACCTGCGCGCCGGTCGGATCCATGACCATGTACTGGTTCGGCCAGATCTTGCCGGTGCCGGCATCGACCTCCTTGATCTTGATGACGTAGCTGTTGGCCTCGAGCTGCACGTTGTCGAGGATGCGCACCGCGGGCATCACGAAGCCCATCTCGATGGCGAGCGAACGGCGCAGCGCTTTGATCTGCTCGGTGAGCCGGTCGCCGCCGTCCGGCGAGTTGACCAGCGGCAGGAGCGCGTAGCCGAGCTCGATCTTGAGGTCGTCGATCTTCAGCGCCGCGGTGATCGGCTCGTCGGGCGCCGCAGCGGCCTTCTCGGCGGCAGCCTGGCGCGCATTGGCCTCGGCCGTGGCCTTGTGGCGCTTGTCCATGATGCGGGCCATCGCGGCGGCGCCGCCGCCGAGCAGCAGGAACGGAATCATCGGGATGCCGGGCAGCATCGCCATGACGATCATCACGGCGGCCGACATGCCGAGCGCCTTGGGATAGCCGGACAGCTGGGCCATCAGCGCCTTGTCGGCGGCGCCGGAGATGCCGGCTTTCGACACGAGCAGGCCCGCGGCGGTCGACACGATCAGCGCCGGAACCTGGGTGACCAGGCCGTCACCGACCGTCAGCAGCGTGTAGGTGCGGCCGGCTTCGGCGAAGCTCAGCCCCTGCTGGGCGATGCCGATGATCATGCCGCCGATAACGTTGATGAACACGACGAGCAGGCCCGCGATCGCGTCGCCGCGCACGAACTTCGAGGCGCCGTCCATGGCGCCGAAGAAGCCGCTTTCGTCCTCGAGCTCGGTCCTGCGCCGCCGCGCCTCCTTCTCGTCGATCAGGCCGGCGCTGAGATCGGCGTCGATCGCCATCTGCTTGCCGGGCATGGCGTCCAAGTGGAAGCGTGCCGCGACTTCGGCGATACGGCCCGAACCTTTGGTGATGACCACGAAGTTCACGATGATCAGGATCGTGAACACGATGATGCCGATCACGAAGTTGCCGCTCATCACGAAGTTGCCGAAGGCTTCGATGACGTGGCCGGCGGCCGACGTGCCCTCGTGGCCGTGCGACAGAATGAGGCGGGTCGAGGCCAGGTTCAGCGACAGCCGCATCATGGTCGAGATCAGCAGCACGGTCGGGAAGGCCGAGAACTCGAGCGGCGCCTGGATGAACAGCGAGGTCATCAGGATCAGCACCGACAGCGTGATTGAGACCGCCAGGAAAAGGTCGAGCACGATTGGCGGCAGCGGCAGGATCAGGACGACCAGGATGGTCAGAACGCCGATCGCGAGCGTGATGTCGCCGCGCCGGAGCAGGTCTCCGACCTTCTTCAGTCCGGCAAAATTCATCCCGCCGGAAGCAGAGGGCGGGCTCGCGGGTGCGGCTGCGGTGACGTCGCTCATGCTGTGAAAACTCCCCGGCAATATTTGCCGGGTTCATGGTTACCAGGGGGTTAATGGCGGCGTCGCACGGGCGTCATAAGCGCTGCGGCCGACTGCCTCTTCCCCCAAGCCAACGCTCCGCCGGTCCGGGACATTGTTTTTCGGGCTGCCGGATTGGCCCGTCTCCCTATTTTCCTCCCCCTTCCATAGGGGGAATGGAGCGCCGGGAGGCGCCCAGGGAGCCTTGCGATCGGCTCCCTTGGACCGGCCTTGCGATCGGCCGGTCACACACGCCGAGCTTCCGGGACCCAAGTTTTGGAGGGGGTGGGGGTCCCGGGGCGCGCGGGCCCTTGCGAGGAGCCCGGGCGCCTCTCGGCG
>CAKZHN010000237.1 GCA_936924235.1 uncultured Rhodoplanes sp.
TCCGCCAACTAAGCGTCCCTAGAAGACGCCCTCACGTGAGCAAGGCAGCGCGACCTTACGCAAAGCAAGAGAGCCGTCAAATTCGACGCCCGTGTTTGCAAGCTCTGTCAACAGTGCCGGGAAAGCTGACGACTAGCCTCCAACATGGCGACCAGAGGGAAGCCGGCGGCCGTCTCCTTCCTGGCCTGCGGGTCACCGCGTCCCATTAAGTCCGTTTAAGTCTCAGCGGATTCCGACGCTATCTGCCGAGAGCGGGCAAAAGCGGCCCAGACACCGTCATCGCCGTCCCACGATCCGCGGCTTGCGCCTTTGGAGTATTCGGTGGCGCGCTGCTCGAAGAAGTTGGCGTGCTCGACACCGTTGAGAATTTCGACGAGCCAGGGCAGCGGATGCGGCTTCACCTGCGTGTAGCCGCCTTCCGTCGTCTCGAAGTAGCCGAACACGGGCACAAGCTTCAATTGCGTCAGGCGCCAGTCCGCGACATAGCGGACATAGGCGTGAATCTGCGCGGGCTTCATACCCTCGATCTCGCCAAGCCCGAACGCCAGTTCGACGAAGCTCTCTTCGAGCTTCACCATTGTCTTGGCGACATCGATGATGTCGTCGCGCACGCTCTGCGTGACCGCGCCGGTTTCGCGATTCCATTCGTGGAACAGCTTGATGACGCCTTCGCAGTGCAGGCTTTCGTCGCGCACCGACCAGCTCACGATCTGTCCCATGCCGTTCATCTTGTTGTGACGCGGGAAGTTGAGCAGCATCGCGAAGCTGGCAAACAGCGCCATGCCTTCGGTGAAGGCGCCGAACATCGCGAGCGTCCGCGCTACGTCCGCCACCGTGTCGACGCCGAACTGGTGCATGTAGTCGGCCTTGGCGCGCATCTCCGCGTAGTCGCGGAACGCCTCGAACTCGGTCTTGGGCATGCCGAGCGTCTTGAGGAGGAGGGCATAGGCGTCGATGTGGACCGTCTCCATGTTGGTGAAGGCAGCCATCATCATCTGCACAGTCAGCGGCTGGAAAATCGGGATATAGCGCTTGAGATAGTTGTCGCCGACCTCGATATCGGATTGGGTGAAGAAGCGGAAAATCTGCGTCAGCAGCGCGCGCTCGTTCGGCGTCACTCGCTCCGAGGCCCAGTCCTTGAGGTCGGCGCCGAGCGGCACCTCCTCGCCCATCCAATGGGTCTGCTGCTGCCGCTTCCAGAATTCGTAGGCCCAGGCGTAGCGGTCGACGTCATAGGTGCCGGTCGAATCCAGAAGGCCGACGCGACCTTTGCCGATCAGCGTGCGGGGGTCGACTTTGGACAGATCGACTACTGACATGCGAGGCACTCCTCATAATCGGTCCGCTCGGCGGTCGCGGCGGTTTTCGCGACGGCTTCAGCCTTTGTCGCCTGACCTGCGAACGCCGCACGCGAGATCGATTTGGAGCGGCAGTAATAAAGACTCTTCACCCCGCGCTTCCATGCGGTCCAATGCAGCATGTGCAGGTCCCACTTTTCGATGTCGGCAGGCAGATAGAGATTGATCGACTGGCTCTGGCATATGAATGGCGCGCGGTCGGCCGCCAGTTCGACGATCCAGCGCTGGTCGATCTCGAAGGCGGTGCGGAACACAGCCTTCTCCTGCTCCGACAGCATGCCTAGATGCGCCACCGAGCCCTCGTGCTCGATGATCGACTGCCACACCTCGGCACTGTCGGCTTTCTTGTCGGCGAGCAGCTTGGCGAGATGCGGGTTGCGAACCGAGATCGCGCCTGACAGAGTCTTGTGGGTGTAGATGTTGGCCGGGATCGGCTCTATGCAGGCGCTGGTGCCGCCGCAGATGATGCTGATCGAGGCGGTCGGCGCGATCGCGATCTTGTGGCTGAAGCGCGCCGTGATGCCGCGCTCCAGCGCGTCCGGGCAGGGGCCGCGCTCGCGGGCAAGCGCCACCGACGCCGCGTCCGCATCGCGCCTGATCTTGCGGAACATGTTGAGGTTGTAGGATTTGGCGAGCGCGCTCTCCATCGGCACGCCCTTGGCTTGCAGGAACGAGTGGAAGCCCATGACACCGAGGCCGACGGAGCGCTCGCGCAGCGCGGCATAACGCGCGCGCTTCATGCCGTCCGGCGCAACGGTGATGAAGTGCGTCAGCACATTGTCGAGGAAGCGCATGACGTCCTCAATGAAGCCCGGCGCGTCTTTCCACTGTTCCCAGGTTTCGAGATTGAGCGAAGACAGACAGCAGACCGCGGTGCGTTCTTCGCCCTTGTGATCGAGCCCCGTCGGCAGCGTGATCTCGCTGCACAGGTTGGAGGTCGTGACCTTGAGGCCGAGCTCGCGCTGATGCTTGGGCAGCGCGCGATTTACGGTGTCGATGAACAAGAGATAGGGCTCGCCGGTCTGCAGGCGCGTTTCGAGGATGCGCTGCCAGAGCTGGCGCGCGTCGATCTCGCGGACCACCTCGCCGTTCTTCGGGCTGCGCAGCGCGAACTTGGTGCCCGCGCCGACCGCATTCATGAACTCGTCGGTAACATTGATGCCGTGGTGCAGGTTCAGGCTCTTGCGGTTGAAGTCGCCGGACGCCTTGCGGATCTCCAGGAACTCCTCGATCTCCGGGTGATGGATGTCGAGATAGACCGCGGCCGAGCCGCGCCGCAGCGAGCCCTGGCTGATGGCGAGCGTGAGCCCGTCCATCACATGGATGAAGGGAATGATCCCGGAGGTGACGCCGCCCTTCACCTTCTCGCCGATCGAGCGCACGCGGCCCCAGTAGGTGCCGATGCCGCCGCCGTTCGAGGCGAGCCAGACGTTCTCGTTCCAGGTGTCGACGATGCCGGTAAGCGAGTCCGACACCGAATTGAGGAAGCAGGAGATCGGCAGGCCGCGCGTGGTGCCGCCGTTCGACAGCACCGGCGTCGCCGGCATGAACCACAGCCGCGACATGGCATCGTAAAGGCGCTGTGCGTGCGCGACATCGTCGGCGAAGGCGCATGACACGCGCGCGAACATGTCCTGGAAGCTTTCGCCGGCGAGCAGATAGCGGTCCGTCAGCGTGAGCTTGCCGAACGCGGTGAGGAGATCGTCGCGGCTGCGGTCGAGCTTGAGATCGGCGGGCTTGGGCTGCGGGGCGAGGGGCCCGAACAGCGGCGCAGGTGAAGGTGCGGCTGGTTCGGCCACCGGTGGCACGACGCGCAGCTTGGGCGCGTCATGTTTTGGCGCATTCAGCTTGAGCAACGTGCTTTCGGAAACCAGATTTCCGTGACGGTCGAAGTCGTAGGAGAGAGACATCGGCAACCCCGCGATGTTGGGGCGTGGGCCGAGCGGACGACTTGCGAGGAAACCCGGGGCGCACGCCACAGGCTGCAAGCGACCCACCGGGGCACCCCGCCCGAGGACGTTCGTTCGATCACGGCAGGTCTCCTGGCTCGCGGGTCGCTGCGGCTGCCGGGCCTTCCCAGTGCATTCGCGCACCAGTGGCCGTGATGGCAGACGCTCGCCGCTTACAGTTGCGGGGGCAGCTCCGGATTATCGCTTCCGACGCACCGGATTCCCTCTTAGCTTCGCCTACAAGATGTAGGACGAAGACCGTGACTGACCCCATATAAGCGGTATGGGTGAACGATTCGTCAAGCCGATTCGCGGTCGGACATTTTGCTGCGGATAAGTCTGGGGATTGAGGTTCCGTTCTCTCCAATCGTGTGGGTTTGCCGGATGCCGACCTACCACCGAAACGACGTCGCGACCTCGTAGGTGCGCGGAGCGCCGAGATAGATCTGGTCCTGGTAGCCGGGATCGGAGAACGCGGCGTAGGTCTTGTCGGTCACGTTGCGGACCCGGAAGCTCACGCGCGCCTTCTCCAGCTGCGGCAGATTGAGATCACGACCCGGAATGTCGACATAGGCGAACAGGTCCGCGGTGGTGTAGGGCTCCATCGCAGTGAGATCGTCCTCGAAGACATAGCGGCGGCCGACGTGGCGCACCTGGGCGCCGACCTCGACGGGCCAGCGCCATTTGTTCCAGCGGTACGAGCCGCCGGCGTTGACGATGAGCGGCGCGACGTTCGACGGCGTATTGCCGGTGTAGATGTCGAAGTCCTTGTAGCGCGACTCCGTCACGGCGACGTTGCCCCAGAATTTCCAGCCGTCGAACGGCCGCACGGCCGCGGCGAACTCGACACCCTGGGTGTGGACCTCGCCGGCAAGAGTGGTGATCGCGTTGGTGAGCGCCACATAGACGTTGTGACGCGTGATGTCGTAGGCCGAGAACGTCCATTCCGCCCGGTTGTCCCAGAACAGGTGCTTGACGCCGGTCTCGTAGATGCGGGCTTCGGTCAGCTCCAGCGACGTCCCTGGCCGGATCGAGAAGATGCCGGCCGCGGCGGGATCGTACGCCGTGGCCGTCATCGCGTAGAACATCAGGTTGCGGACCGGCTCGACGGTCACGCCGGCGCGGTAGGAAATGGGATTCCACGCCTTCGTGAACAGGCGGTCCAACGGCACCGTGCCATCGAAGTTGACGCGGTCGCTGCTGAGCGCGAAGTGCTCGTAGCGCAGGCCGCCGATGAACGTCAGCCAGTTCGTCGGCTTGAGCCGGTCCTCGACCGACAACGCGACCGTGTCGAGACGCTTGCCGATTTTGTCGGGGTTGTCATCGCCGAAGATGCCGGGGTCCGGATTCAGGACGTCGACGGTGTCCTGGGGAAAGCCGCCGGCAAACTGGCTGAATTCGAGCCAGTTACGGCTCATCTGGAGCCCGGCGGCGACGCGGTTCTCCATTCCGAGGAGGCGCGAATCCCAGATCACGTCGGTGTTGTTGCCGACGAGGTGCTGGTTGTGTCCGACGAAGAAGCGGTCGCGATCGATCGTCGAGTTCGTCGTCGTGTTGAACGCGTAGGTCTCGGCGTCGAGCCAGTGACGTTTCGCCTGGTAGTAATAGGTCTGGTTCTTGACCGTGAGATTGGACGCGGGCGTCCACTCAAAGCCGCTGCGGACCCACAACTCCTCGGCCTTGGTCGAATTGTCGGCGACGTTGTAGTTGTTCGTGAGCGTGCGGCGGTCGATGGTCACCGGCGAGATGGTCGAGCCGTCGAACGTGCTGATGGCGCTGCCCGACACCACGCCGTTGACGGCGTGCGAGCCCGCGAACGAGGTCGGCACCACAGGCGTGCCCCAGTAGGCGCGGCCCTGGTCCTTCTTGTACTCGATGGCGGCGAACATCTTGAATGAGCTGTTCGCGCGATAGTCGAGCTGCGCCGCGATGTTGGTCAGGTCGCGGTCGACGTTGTCGATGAAGCCGTTGACCTTCGAACCGGTCACGTCGAAGCGGTAGTTGAGCCCAGGCATGGCGGTGCTGCCGCCGGAGCCGTAGTGCGTCCGCGTCGAGCCGAGCGAATCGACCGACACATCGAGCTCGCTGCGGATCGGGCCGCTGGTCGGCTGGCGGCTGACGTAGTTGACCGAGCCGCCGATCGCATCGAGCCCGCTCATCAGTGCGGACGGGCCTTTAAGAAATTCGATCTGCGCGAGGTTGCCGGTGTCCATGGTACGCGAGGTGATGTCCTGCGGACCGGTCCAGATACCGTTGTACAGCACGTTCACCCGGCCGGCCGTGAAGCCGCGCATCGAGAATCCGGCGGGTGCACCGGCCGCATCAAGTGACAGCACGCCGGTGGCGGCGTTCGCGGCTTCGGCAGTGGTGCGAACGCCGCGCTCCTCCATGGTCTGCCGGTCGATCATCTCGACGCTGGCGGGCGTTTCGCGCGCCGTGAGCCCGAGCCGGCTTGCGCTGCTCGCGATCGTGTTGGTGTTGAGCGGCGTCTTGGCCAGCTCGTTTGCATCTATCGGCGGCATCCGAACGGGCAGGGGATTGCGCCCGCGCTGCGCGGACTCCGTGCCGCGGCGCGCTGCCTTCTTCTTGCCCGTGGTGACGTGAATGCGCGGCAGATTGGCGCGCTGCTGCGTCTGCGCCGTGCCCGGCGTCGGTTCGGTGTTTTGTGCGCTGGCCGGAGTGGAATCACCCAGCATCAGGAATATGGAAGGCCCGAACAGCAGAATCGAGCACGTGCTCAACATCCGCGCGCGCGAACGCGCACGCAGCAACCCAACATTTCTGGAAATCATAACGCCACGCAACCAACAGCGAACGCCTATACGTCACCGCGGCTGCTGGCTGTTTCCCGCCTGTCGCCTATGGCGGCAGAAACGCCAGTCGTTGTCGTCGCATCGGCACACCCCGTCCGACACGCTCGCGCGTGACAGTTGCTGGTGGCAGGTCTCCTGGCTCGCGGGTCGTAGTCTCCGGCAGCCTTCCCAGGAACTTGAGGTTCCCAGTGGCCTCCTCAGCCGGACACTCGCCGCTTACAGTTGCGGGGGCAGCCGCGGCATTGCGTGCATGATGCACGTGCACCGCGTTCCCTATTGATCCCTTGCGGGAACCACCGGGCGCGAACCTCGCATCGGAATGCGGACCGCGTCAACCATATTCGTGCGCATGCGGATGCGCGCGGAGACGAGTGTTGCGCATCTACTGTACGAAATCGGCACAGCGCTGGATCTGATCGCTCGCGCCCCACGGCATGATCGGGACCGACGAGGTCGAGTTCTTCGGCGAGCCCTCGATCAGCTTGTCGGAGTAGACCATGTAGACCAGCACGTTCCGCTTGGTGTCGCAGCCGCGCACGATCTGCATCTTCTTGAAGAACAGCGAGCGGCGCTTGCGGAACATGTCGTCGCCCTGCTCGAACTTCTCCTTGATGCGGATCGGCCCGACCTGGCGGCAGGCGAGCGAGACGTCGGAGACCTCCTCGGCGAGTCCGACCCAGCCTTTGAAGCCGCCCTTTTCCGGGACCGTGAAATGACAGGCGACGCCCTCCACCAGCGGATCGTCGAGCCCGTAGGTCGCAAGCTTGTCGTTCGGCGACACCCATTTGAAGACGGTGGAGCGCTTGAAGATCAGGTCGGGCTCGTCGGCGGCGTACGCGGCCGGCGCCGCGAAGCCCAGCAGGCCGATCAGCAGCGCCAACGATCGCAGCACGGCGGTGGTCATCGGGAAGGCTCCATTTTCTTGAAGCCGTTAGATGGCGAGATGCGGCGAAAATGCCAATGCCCCCAGGATTGGCCCCGGGATTGGAGGCCAAAGTCGCAGCCGGCGATGGCGATCGCCGGGGCGGTCCATTGTACAACCGCGGTCTGGGTAAATGCCTGTTTTAGGTTGTATTTCGGGTGCAATATTTGACACAACTGCGCTAAACTTCTCGTTGGCCACGACACCCCCCTCCAACCTAGAATGTTGGTGGGGATGAGAGTCTTTGGGGGGATGTTGAATGGTGAAAACGCCTGCGTGCGAAGACGCTGAGTACATCGCAGAAATGTGCAGCCAACTCGCGAGACTGGCCGAACGCGGGGGCTTCAATCTCGGCGCCTATTTGCTGAACATGGCGGAGCTCGAATTCCAGAAACAGGCCGAGCACGAGCGCGATTGTTCGGTCGATACGGCGAGCTAGTCGTTTGTCTTGAGGCTGCTGTCCGCTCCGACCTTCGAGCTCATGTGGGACTTCGTGTCGGCTCGAGATGACTGAGATCGAAACGCGGCTGTTTCGCTATTTCGTCGGGCTGGCCGAGGAGCAGCACTTCGGCCGGGCGGCGATGAATCTCGGCATCAGCGCGCCGACGCTCACGCAGCAGATCAAGAAGCTCGAAGAACAGCTCGGCGCCAAGCTCGTGCAGCGGCGGGGCAACACCCATGTCGAGCTCACCGAAGCGGGCCTGCGCGTTCTCGACCGCGCGCGCAACGTTCTGCGCGAAGCCAAGGAGGCCGTGGCGGTCGCGCGGCAGGCCGCGCGCGGCGAGGTCGGGCGTCTCGAGGTCGGCTTCATGCCGTCGGTGGTCTGGTCCGGGCTCGTCCAGAAATTCGTCCGCGAGTTCCGCGAGGAGAATCCCGGCATCGAGATCTTCCTGCACATGTTGAATGTGACGGACCAGTACAGCGCGCTCACCCAGCAGGATATCGATTGCGGATTTGTCCGCACCCCGCACGCCTATCCGCCGCAGATTTCCGGCATCGACGTGTTCCGGCAGGAGATGGTGCTGGCCCTGCCAAAGCAGCATCGTCTGGCGGCCCACAAGCACGTCGATCCGGCCGAGCTGAAGGACGAGATTTTCGTCAATCCGCCGACGGTGTTCGAACTGGCCTATTGGGACGATACCCAGGCGATCGCGAGCCTCGGCAATTTCGTGCCGAAGGTCGACAAGCGCACCGACAACATGATCATGAGCCTCACTTACGTGGCGGCGGGATTTGGCATCGCGATCGTTGCCAAGTCGATGGCGCAGATCGGCATCCCGAACGTGGTCTTTCGCGACTTCACGCCCAGCACGGCGCCGATCTCGACGGTCGCCTTCATCTATCGTTCCAGTTGTTCCTCGCCGGCAACAAGGCTGCTGGTGAGCTTCATGCGCCGGTTCGCGCTCGAGAAATCCGCCGCGGTCGAGTGGACCGGTCTGCCGCAAGGACAGTTCAGTGAAACTTGACCGGCGGCAACTGCTGCATCTCGGCTCTGGTCTGGTCGCGGCGGCGCTCGCGCCGCGCACGGTTTTGGCCGACACGTTTCCGAGCCGGCCGGTCAAGATCGTGGTGCCGTTCGCGCCGGGCGGGATCGGCGACATCCTGATGCGGCTTGCCGGCGCCCAGCTTCAGGAACGGCTGGGGCAGCCGTTCATCATCGAGACCCGGCCCGGCGCCGGCGGCAATCTCGGCACCGAGATGGTCGCGAAGTCGCCCGGCGACGGCTACACGCTGCTGTCGACCGGCACGCCCAACACCATCAACGCGTCGTATTACGACAAGCTGAACTTCGATTTCATCCACGACATCGTGCCGGTCGCGGGCGTCACCCATGGGCCGCTGTTCATGGTTGTCAATCCGTCAGTGCCGGCGCAAAGCGTTCCCGAGTTCATCGCCTATGCCAAGGCGAATCCGGGGCGGATCGCGATGGCGTCATCCGGCAACGGCACGGCGCCGCATCTGTCCGGCGAGCTGTTCAAGATGATGGCCGGAGTCGACATGGTGCACGTGCCCTATCGCAGCGAGGGGCCGGCGATCACCGATGTCGTGGGCGGCCAGGTGCAACTGATGTTTCCCAACCCGCCGGCCGCGATCGAGCACATCCGGGCCGGCCGGTTGCGCGCGCTCGCGGTCACCAGCGCCGAGCCGGTCGCGGCATTGCCCGGCGTGCCGGCGCTCGGCAGCTTCGTGCCGGGCTACGAGGCGAGCGCCTGGCTGGGCCTCGGCGCGCCGCGCAGCACGCCGCCGGACATCGTCGAGCGACTCAACAAGGAGGTCAACGCGATCCTGACCACGCCCGAGATGCGGGAGCGGATCGGAGCGCTTGGCAGCACGCCGTTCGTGGCGACGCCGGACGAGCTCGCGGCGTTCATCGCGGTTACCACCGAACGATGGGCGAAGGTCGTCGCCTTCGCCGGGATCAAGGCGCAGTAGCTTACGGTGTTTTCGGAAAACAAACGGCGCTTGCACTGGCGCAAGCACCTGCATCGCGCCAGCGATCAGACCGCTGCACTCTCCGACGCGGCGATCAGTTCGACGGTGCGGTCCGCGATTGGCTGCTCACGTCGCTGGGGGCGTTGGCCGGAGTTCCGTGATTGCCAAAGAGCACATTCGCGCCCATCACACCCAGGATGAACAGCACGATCGCCGCGGAGAAGCCCCACATCACGCGCATTTCGCGCCGATCCCGGGCCGCCGCTTCTTCGTCTTGCGTCATTGCCAGCTCCCACGAATGGGGTCGCCCGCAATGTGGATAATACGGCTGAAGGCTCACGGGTTCCACACGACGGGTGGAACACATTGCTGTGAGGGGAGTGAAAGCCGCGGCTAGCGCACCCGGTTGCCGCTCACCTGCAGGTTCGCGTAACGCGCGCCGTCGCGCTCCAGGTCGGTGACCGGCCGCGCGTACTCCATGCCGACGATGGCGCCCTTGGTGGCGCCCGAAATCAGGTTGCCGGAGATGACCGCGGCGCCGGCGCCGTTCGAAACCGAGACCGCGATGCCGCGGCCGGCATTCCGCACCACGTTGCCGGTCACCGCCACGTCGCGCATATACGCGCCCCAGCCGATGCTGATGCCGGCGCTCGGCGCGCCTTCGATCACGTTGCCGCTGACGGCGGCGTCGGCCTCGACGCAGATGCCCATGCCCGCGCCGTCGTTCGGATCGGTGCCGGCCGGGCGCTTGTTCTTGAGATTGCGGATGAGGTTGCCCTGCACGGTGGCGAGCCAGCCGCGCGCGCCGGTCGTCTGGTTGGCGCCGGC
>CAKZHN010000238.1 GCA_936924235.1 uncultured Rhodoplanes sp.
CCAGCGCCTGCAGCAGTAGCCAGCTCTTGTCGATCGGGCCGCCGGCGACTGCCAGCTTTCGGCCCTTGAGGTCGGCGAGGCCCTGGATCGGCGAGGCCGCCGGCACCATCACGGCGCCGACGGTGCTCGAATAGGGATGGAACGTCAGCGTGCCGCCGAGCCCGCGCTCGCGCGCCACCCAGAGCCAGTCGGAAAGAATGAGATCGGCCGCGCCGCCCTTGAGCGCGATCTTGCCGGCCTCGGTGCTGGCAAGCTCGGTGGTTTCGAGCTCGAGATCGGCCTTGCGGTCGAGGCCGTGCGTTTTGATGACATCCAGCTCCCAGGCCAGCGTGCCGGTCTTCTGCGCGGCGATGCGGATGCGGTCGGCGGAATGGGCGCCTGTCGAGGCCACGAAGAAAAAGGCAGCCAGCAGCAGGCGCAGTTGGAAGGTCATTGCGAGGTCCCAGCGATTGACCCGCAAGCCTATCATTGACCGCAGCAATGAAAACCGTGTGCCGGGCGATGCTGCCCGCGCGGATTTTCGATGCTGCACCTGCTCAGAGCCGGATCTTCATGCCGCCATAGACGGACAACGGCTGGCCGGGGGTCAGGGTGCGTTGATCGGTGAGCACCGTCGAGATGGCGTTGGTCACGCCTTGCGGATCGAAATAGGTGCCGTAGGGGTAGTAGGTCTTGTTGAACAGGTTGTTGACCAGCCCGAACAGCCGCACGTTCGGCGACAGGTCGTAGGACGTGTGGAGATTGGCCACCCAGTAGCTCGCAAGCTTCTCGTTCTGGTTGGCGTCGTCGCCGACGAAGTACTGGCTGCCCACCACGATCACATCCGCGCCCACCTTCCACTTGGAAGTCACCAGGTAATCGGCCCCGGCCTTGAACTGGTGCTGCGGAATGCCCGGGATCTTCTTGCCTGGCGTGACATGGACATTGCCGTTGGCGTCGGCCGATGGGTTGTTGGGCGAGGCGATGTCGCCGTCGAACTGGTAGGTCGCGTCGATGAAGCTGTAGCTCGCGTAGGTCAACCACTTCTTCGAGCGGAACTCGGCGTTGGCTTCGACGCCTTGGCGGCGGCTCGCCGCGACGTTCTGGAACACCCCGCGGCCCTGGATGATGCTCGCCACATTGATGATGTCGTTTGACAAATCAGTGCGGAACAGCCCGGCCTTCCATTCGAACAGTCCGTCACCCAGGGCGCGCCGGCCGCGCAAGCCGGTCTCGTAGGTTTGCGAGGTGACCTGATGCAGCGGCGGGTCCGACACCAGGAAGCCTTCGAGCAGGCACGGCCGGTTGGGGTTGGAGCAGCCGAGTTCCAGCGGCGTCGGCGCGCGGTTGGCCTCCGAATAGCCGCCATAGACCGTGACCCACGGGTTGATCTTGTAGGCCAGCCCCACCATCGGATTGAGCTTGGTGAAGGTGTACGAGCCGTTGAGGTCGGGGCTGGTGCCCAGCAGATCGGCGGTGCCGATCTTGGCGACGTTCAATCTCGCGCCGGCGTTCAGCGACAGGTTCTTGGTGATGTCGAACACGTCGGTGGTGTAGAGGCCATAGTAGGTGCTGTGCGCCTTCAGGCTGACGGGGCTGAAGCCGATGTTCGCGGCGGTGTGGATGATCTGGCCGGTGCCGGGGATGATCGAGTTCGGCCCGACCGACAGATCGGGAAAGATGGTGCTGAGTTCGCTGTTGGCGCCGAAGCCGACACTGCTGTGATCGACGCTGCCGCCGAAAGAGAAGTTGTTGCCGTGGCCGAACAATTTTGCGGTGCTGGAAGCCTCGGCGGACGCGCCGACCGTGGTGGCGTCGGTCGAGGTGCGGTCAACGGTGCCGTAGGGCGTGCCGTTGACGAACGGGATGGTGCTGTTGCTTTGCGTCAGGATCCGGCGTTGCGCCGCCGTGAAGCCGGGCGCGGCGTCGTCATCGAGGCACAGCAGGCCGCCGCATCTTGAGATATCGGCGTCGTTGCCGTCGACATGCCGCTGCTGGAAATTGCGGACATAGAGGTTGCTCTGCAGCGTCCAGTCGGGGGTCACGTTCAGCTTGCCGTTCAGCGCGACCAGCTGGACGTCGTTCTGCGTGGTCTGTGGCCACGTGTAGATCGCCCGCGGGTCCTTGTTCAGCAGTTGGATCGGCGTCGGCCCGATGACGCCGAAAAAATTGCTGCCCATCTGGCCGATCAGATGGACTTCACCGTTTTCGCCCTTCCAGCCGAGGTCGCCGTAAAAACGCTGCACCTGCGACGGCGACTGATAGCGCCAGCCGTCGTCCTTCACGCCCTGCGCGGCGATATACAGTCCGACACCGTCCTTCTGCTTGCCGTACTGTGCGCTGCCCGAGACGCGGCCATAGGAGCCGCCCAGGCCTTCGATCTCGGCGCCGCTGTAGGTGAAGCCGTTCTTCATCTGGATGTTGACGGCGCCGCCGAGCGCGTTGAGGCCAAACGTCGGATTGTTGGTCCAGAGATCGACGCGATTGATGGCGTTGGTCGGGATCAGGTCCCAGTTGACGGTGTCGCCGAACGCCTCGTTGACGCGAATGCCGCTCATATAGACCGCGAGCCCCTGCGGCGTGCCTTGCAGCGGCGAAGCCGCAAAGCCGCGATAGCGGAGGTCCTGCGTGAAGCCGTTGCCCTGCACGTCCGTGACCGAGACGCCGGGCACGCGCTGCATCAGCGTGTCGGTGATCGAGGATGAATAGCTGCGGGCGATATCCTCCGCGGTCAGCGTCTGGGTCGAGGCCGCGATCTTGTCGCGGTCGATGCCGACGGCGTCGTTTGTCCGCGGTTCCGGCGCGGCGGGCGGTGGCGCATTCGCCGGAGTTGGCGCGGCCGGAGCCCTGCGGCTACGCGCGGTCGAGCCGCTGAGCGGCGAGGGCGCGATCACGTCGATGTTGGGCAGGTACACCGAGCCCTGCTGCTGGCCTGTGGCAGGCTCACCCCAGACGGCCGCCAGCAGGCCGAGCCAGCCTGCAAGGCACACGCGGCCAAACGCACCCCGCCGCCGATCCTCACGCCGCCCCGACGCCACGACTTCCACCCCAACGCCCTGCACTTTCTAGGGAATTGTCGGATGCCAAGGGCCGCGGTGTCCCGGGCACATTTGCCAAATCGAACCGGGAACATTTGGCAATCGGGGAGGGCCGCCATCAGGCGGGCGGCGCGAGGAGCTGCACCGCTGTGCGGATCAATTCGGGCAGGTTCTTCGCACCGAGCTTCTGGCGAAGCTGGGCGCAGAGGTTGACCACGGTCTTGTAGCTGACGTTCAGCGTCTCGGCGATGCCGCCATAGGGCTTGCCCTGGGCGAGCAGCGCCAGCACCTCCATCTCGCGCGGCGTCAGGTCCTTGAGCGGGCTGCCGCCGGAGCCGGTGCCGACCAGGGCCACCTGCATAGCGAGCTCATTGCTCAGATGCGGCGTGCCGGCGCGCACCTTCTCGAACGCTTCGACGAACTCGTCCGACGAGGTGTCCTTGATGACGTAGCCGGTGGCGCCGGCCTCCAGCGCGCGCGCCACGATGGTCGGGTCGCTGTGCATGCTGAACACCAGGATGCGGGCGCGCGCGTTACGCGACTTGATCCGACGAATGAGCGCCAGCCCGCCGAGGCCCTTGCCCTGCATTGCCAGATCGATGACCACCACATCGGGCTTGTTGCGGCAGTAGCTCCGATATCCCGAAACGGCGTCGCGCGCTTCCAGCACGGTCTCGACCCGCGCGTCCTCCAGGATGCGGCGGCAGCCCTGCAGCACGATCGGATGGTCGTCGATGATCAGGACGCTGGTCACGACAGGCCACCGCGCTCCTGATCCGCGTGCGCAATCGGGATGCGGATGTGCACCGCGGTGCCGCGCCCGCTCTCGCTTTCGATCGTGCATTCGCCGCCCAGCGCCTCGACGCGCTCCTGCATGCCGAGCCGGCCGAAGCCGAGCGGCTGCGCCGGATCGATGCCGCGGCCGTCGTCGCGAATCGTCAGCGTCAGCGTGTCGGCGGTCGCTGCGACCGTGACGTCGATGTTTGCCGCGCCCGCATGCTTCATCGCGTTGGTCAGGCTTTCCTGGACGCAGCGGTAGACCGTGAGGTCGATGGAGTCACCATAGCCGGTTTGCAGACCCGTTTCGGAAAACGAGAACTTCAGCTCCGGGTGCTGCCGGCCGCGCTCGCGAATGAGCTCCGACAGCACGTTCTCCAGCGGCACATGGCCGAGCGCCATCGGGCGCAGCCGATTGAGCAGGTTCCGGTTGGTCGCCTGCATGTGCTCGATCAGGGTGAGCATCTCGGCGAGGCGGTTCTTGGCGGCGTCGCTGGTCTTGCCGACGGATGCCGCAGCCGAGCTGACCATGGTTTTCAGTCCGAACAGGCTCGGCCCCACCTCGTCGTGAAGCTCCAGCGCGATGTTGCGGCGCTCATCGTCCTGCACCGTGATCAGCCGCCGATTGAGCGTGCGGTTCTCCGCCTGCAGGCCATGCAGCGCCTCGGCCAGCGCGTTGAAGCGCGCCGTGATCGCGGCGAATTCGGCGGCCTCGGGCGGCGGCAGCCGGACCTCGTAGTTGCGCCGCTCCAGGTCGCCGAGGCCTCCCGCAAGGCGCGCGACCGGCTCCAGCACGCGGCCGAACAGCAGGTAAAGGAGGCCGATGCCGGCGGCATTGAGGATCAGCGCGATCAGGCCGAGCGCAGCGGTGTGCTCCCAGGCTTCGGCGATCTCGTCCTTCGGCTCGCCCGTGACGATCACGGCACCGAAGCGGCGGCCTTTGACCTCGACCGGAAACTCGTGGCGCTCCACCGGCACCGCCATCAGCGCCGCGAACCAGGACGGCGCGGCGGGGCGGTCGTCGCCACGCGCGCCGTCGGCGGTATCGTTGAGCGTCACGACGTTGCCGGCGAGATCGTGCACCGCGATCCGGACATGGCGCAGGAACCGGAGCTGCAGCGGCAGATTGGGCAGGATGCGCTCGGCCGGCGCGTCCTGCTGCATCTGGATGCTTTCCTGCACCAGCAGATCGGCAAGCTTCATCGACGAGGCGACCTCGACCTGCACCGAGGTCCGGGTCTGCATGATGATGACGGCGCAGGCCGCGATGGCGGCGATCAGATCGATCAGCAGGATGGTGATGAGAAGCTGCGCCCGGATCGAGCGCCGCCGCCACAGCAGGTCGGCGGGCGCGATGCGCGGGCGCGGGGCGCCTATGGCCGTGCCCACCCGCGGCGCTGGTGCAATCGCGATACCGTTGTCGACGCTCATGCGTCCGGACTATGCTCCAAGCGCTTTCATGAACGCGATGATCGGCCGGACGTGCATCAGACACAAGTGGGAGCTTTCGCGGATGCGTGAGGCTCTGCGGGGGCTTTTGGCTGCGGCGTTGCTGGTGGGCCCGGCCAACGCCGCGCTATCGGCCGACGATGCCGAAGCCTTCGTCAACGGGGCCGTTAAGACCTGTGTCGAATGCGACCTGTCCGGCCGCGATCTCCGCGAGCGCGATTTCAAGCGGGTGAAGCTCGACCGCGCCAAGCTTCACGGCGCCGATCTTACCAATGCGAGCCTGTTCCGGGCGTCGCTCGTGCGCGCCGACCTGTCCGGCGTCAGGCTGTCCGCGGCCAATCTCAATCTGGTCGACGCGAAATGGGCCGACCTCTCAAATGCCGTGCTCGCCGGCACGCTGCTCTATGAGGCCGATTTGTCGGGCGCGAACCTTGCCGGTGCCGATCTGCGCGGCGCCTATATGGGGCGCTCCAAGCTCAACCAGGCGAACTTCACCGGGGCCAATCTTCGCTCCGCAGACCTGCGTGCGGCGCGGCTCGCGGGCGCGACGCTCACCGGCGCCGACATGCGCGGCGCGAAGCTCGACAAGCAAAACCTGCGCGGCATGGACCTGCACGGCATCAATTTCGCCATGGCCGATATGGTGGAGGCGGATCTCACCGGCGCCGACCTGCGCGGCGCGACGCTTGCGGGTGTCAACCTGTTCGGCGCCAACCTGCACGGCGCCAATTTGAGCGGCGCCAATCTCGAAGGCGCCAACCTGACCAACGCGATCCTGAGCGAGACACAGACCGAGGGCACAAAATTCGAGGCGGCCATCATGCCTGATGGCCGCCGCGTAGAACCTGCAAAAGACTAGAGCCGCTACCATTCACCGGAATGGTAACGGCTCTAGCGTCTTTGGCTTGGTCGCATTTTCTACAGCGAACCGCTGCACACTTCGCCGGAAAATGCTCCGACGAAAATCAGAACTCGGCCGGGAGATAGCCGTTGATCTCGAGGCCGACGCAGATTTCGACGAGCGTGGGAGTGGTCCAGGTCATGTCGCTTCCTCCGTGAAATTATGGCGGGAGATTACCACAACGCCGCGATTATTCAATTTTGATCGCCGCGGCCTCGATGACGGTTTTCCACTTCTCGGTCTCGCCGCGCAGGAACTGCGCCACCGTCTCCGGCGGTCCGCCGGTGGGCACCGCCCCAAGCTTCTCGATTTTCTCTTTCAGCACCGGCTCCTTAACGGCCTGATCGATCTCGCTGTTGAGCCGCGCCACGATGTCCTTCGGGGTGCCGGCGGGCGCCAGAACCACGAGCCAGCTCGCCATTTCGACGTCGGGAATGCCGGCTTCGACGTTGCTCGGCACGTCGGGCAGGGCGGGCGCCCGGGTCTTGCCGGTCACGGCCAGCGCCTTCAGCGTACCCGACGTGACGAAGCTCATGAGGCCGGGCGCCGTGTCGATCGTGAACTGGATGTTGCCGGCCATGAGGTCCTGCAGCATCGGCGCGCTGCCGCGATAAGGCACGTGCTGCGCCTTGAGCCCGGTCTTCATCGCGAGGAGTGTGCCTCCGAGATGCCCGGTCGAGCCCAAGCCGGCGCTGCCGAAGTTGGCGCCTTCGGGCCGCGCCTTCATTTTGGCGAGGAAATCCGCCGTCGACGTGACGCCGAGCGTGGGGCTGACCACCAGAATGCTCGGCACCGACGCGATGTAGGCGACGGGCGCGAAGGCCGTGGCGCTGTCGAACGGCATGCGGCTGTACATGAACTGGTTCATCACCGCTTGGCCGGGCGTCGCCATCAGGATGGTGGTCCCGTCGGCAGGCGCTTTCGCGACAAGCGCGGCGCCGGTGTTGCCGCCGGCGCCGGCGACGTTCTCGATGACGACGGGCTTGCCGAGCCGTGCGGCGAGCCGTTCGCCGACCAGTCGCGCCGCGACGTCGGTGGTGCCGCCCGCCGCATAGCCCACGACCATCCGGATGGGCTGGTCGGGCCAAGCCTGCGCACTTGCCGTTGCCGCAACGAGAAACGCGCCCGCAAGCGCCAACAATCGCTTCATCTTTCCTCCCGCGCTGCTCGCACGGTCACTGCGGCAGCGTCTTGATCCATTGCACGAGCGCGTCGACCACGGCCTTCGGCTGCTCGGGGATCAGCGCGTGGCTCGCGTTGGGAATGACCGCGATCGTCACCCGCGCGCCGAACTCGTCCTTCATCTCGTTGCGCTTGGATTCCGGCTTGAACGGATCGTTCGCAGCCTGAAGATCGAGCAGCGGCGCGGTGCCGCCCGCCCACCATTCGCTCTGCTTGACCGCCGCGACCGCCGCGCGCTGCTTGTCGCGGATCTCCGGATGCCAGCCGTGAAGCCAGACCGTCGCATCATGGCCCGGCGCGAAGAACCCGAAGCGCAGGGCTTCCAGGCGCTTCTCGTCGGACAGCGCCGGATTGCCGGCGGCCGTGACCGCAGCAGACAGCTCGGCTGGATATTCTTTCGCGGCCGCGGCCGCGATCACCACACCGCGCACAAGGCCAGGATAATCCGTCGCGGTCATCCGTGCCACCCAGTTGCCGAAGGCGTGGCCGACCACGACGGCTTTGCCGCCGCCATGCGCCTTCACGCTCTCGGCGATGTCTCGCGCAAAATCGTGCAGCGTGATGCCGGTCATCGGACCTTTGCTGTTGCCGATGCCGCGCGGCTTCGGCCGCAGCACGCTGAAGCCCGCCGCCGCAAGCCCCTCGGCGACCTCGTCGTAGTCGTCGGAGTCGCGCGCGAGCGAAGGCAGCAGCACGACCGCGGGACCGCGGCCGTCGATCACCACCTCGATCTGCACGTCGTTGTAACGGACAAGCTCGGTGCGGCGCTCGCTGGCCATGGCGGTGCTCCAAGCCGCGCTCAAAGCGCAGAGCGCGACGGTCGCTGCAAACAGTATTTTCGCCGGCAAAACGGCCACGTGCGCCCCCGGATGGCGTGACATTGACCTATAGGTCAGCATTATGACATATCGCGTGTCAACAAGAGCAGAGAGTCAGATGGCCGGTCCGTTGTCGCATGTGCGCGTGCTCGACCTCAGCCGGATCATGGCCGGTCCCTGGGCCGGCCAGGTGCTCGCCGATCTCGGCGCCGACGTCATCAAGGTAGAGCGCCCCGGCGTGGGCGACGACACGCGCTCCTGGGGCCCGCCGTTTCTGTCCGATCCATCGGGCAAGCCCACGAAAGAGGCCGGTTATTATCTGTCGGTCAATCGCGGCAAGCGTTCCATAACGCTCGATCTCGACAAGCCCGAAGGGCAGAAGATCGTGCGTGCGATCGCTGAGCGCTCCGACATCGTGCTGGAGAACTTCAAGGTCGGCACGCTCAAGCGCTTCGGGCTCGACTACGAAAGCCTGAAGGCGGTCAATCCGAAGATCATCTACTGCTCGATCACCGGCTTCGGACAGACCGGGCCGAAGCGCGACGCCGCGGCCTACGACTTCATGATCCAGGCCATGGGCGGCCTGATGAGCGTCACCGGCGAGCGCGACGGCATGCCGGGCGCGGGCCCGCAGAAGGTCGGCGTGCCGATCGTCGACCTCATGACCGGCATGTATGCGGCGGTCGGCGTGCTGGCGGCGCTGGCGCGGCGCAACGAGACCGGGCAGGGCGACTACATCGATCTCGCCATGCTCGACGTGCAGTCGGCGTTTCTCGCCAACCAGGCGATGAACTGGCTGGTCTCGGGCAACACGCCGAAGCGCGGCGGCAACCGCCATCCCAACATCCAGCCGCAGGACGTGTTTCCCTGCGCTGACGGTTTCATGGCGCTGGCGGTGGGGAACGACGGCCAGTTCGCAAAGCTCGCCGAAATCCTCGGCCACGCCGAATGGTCGCGCGACGAACGCTTCGCGACGAACCCGGCGCGCGTGCGCAATCACGGTGTGCTCGATCCGCTGCTTCGCGCCGAGTTCGCCGGACGTTCGCGCGTCGAGCTTGCCGCCGCGCTCGAAGCCGCCGGCGTTCCGTGCTCGCCGATCAACACCGTGCCCGAGGTGTTCGCCGAGCCGCAGCTGCAGCACCGCAAGATGCTGCGCGAGCTGCCGCATCCGACCGGCGGCCGCGTGCCCCAGGTGGTGAGCCCGCTCAACTTCGCCAATGCGCAGCTCTCGTTCGACCTTGCGCCGCCGCTGCTCGGCCAGCACACCGACGAAGTCCTGCGCGAATTCGGCTTGGAGAAATCCTGATGGGGCGTCTGCACTTTCCTTCGGTCGACGAGATGACCGCCGAGCAGCGCGACGTGCACGACGAGATCGTGAACGGCGTGCGCGGCAAGCTGGTCGGGCCGCTCCGGGCTGTGATCCACAGCCCGGATCTGGCGCGGCGCTGGTCGCGGCTCGGCGAATATCTGCGCTTCTCGACCGTGCTGCCGAAGAAGCTCAACGAGCTCGCCATCATCGTCACCGGCCGGCGCTGGAACAGCCAGATCGAATTCCACATCCATTCCGAAGCCGCCAAGGCCGCGGGCCTCGACCCGGCCGCCATCGAGGCCATTCGCCTCGCGCAGCCGCCGGCCTTTGCCGACGAGGCTGAGATCGAGGTCTACGAGTTCGCACGTCAGCTGCAACAGACCGGCACGGTCGAGCCGTCGCTCTATGCTGCAGTCAAGGCGCGCCACGGTGAGCGTGGCGTGGTCGAACTGACCGGCGTGATCGGCTACTACACGATGGTGTCGATGACGCTGAACGTCCATGAAATCCCGCTGCCCGACGGCGCCAAGCCGCCGCTGGCGCCGCCGCCCGGCGGCGGGCTGGCCACCTTGCCGGCGTGCAAACCAAGGATCGCGCAATGACCGAGACCTACGAGTGCTTCAAGGTTGAGGTTGCCGACTTTGTCGCGACCGTGACGCTGGCGCGGCCGCCGGTGAACGCGCAGAACCGCAAATTCCGCGAAGAGATCGTCACGATCTTCGATCTGCTCAGCGACCGCACGGATGTCCGTGCGGTGGTGCTGACCGGGGAGGGCAAGACCTTCTCGGCCGGCGCGGACCTCAAGGAACGGCCGACGCTCGGCGAGGCCGGCGCCTACCCGAAACATAACCGACTGGTCCGCGCGAGCTTCGACGCTGTGCTGGAATGCGAGAAGCCGGTGATCTGCGCGATCAACGGCGCCGCGATCGGCGCCGGCTGCGTGCTGGCGCT
>CAKZHN010000239.1 GCA_936924235.1 uncultured Rhodoplanes sp.
CAGCCTGAAGCTCGCGAGATCGAGGGCGTTGCCCTTGCCGTGCTCGGAGAGCTTGGCGCCCTTGACGTTGTTGCGCGGCCGGCAATCGTAGGCGTCGTAGTCGTTGATGGCCATCAGCGGCGAGCCCAGCGCCTCGGTCGCCGCGGGGCCGACATCCTCGCGCACCCACTGCGAAAACTGCTCGGCCATGCTGCAGCGGATCTGCGGCGCCGGATTGAGCGCGATGAGCGAGCGGTCGGGCATCACGATGCTGTCGAGACGCACCAGATCGGTGGCGCCGCAGGCGCCCGGGCCGATGCGGCTCGGCAGCGGCGAATAGCGCGCGATCTTGGCGAGCCGCTCGGCGCAGGCCAGCGGCTCGGTGACCGGCGGCACCGCGGTGGACGGCAGCGCGCGATTGAGCTCGCGCTGCAATTCCTGGTCGCCGTCGCGGGTGTGGGCCGCGGCGGTGCGCGCCGGCTGCGGCACTTGCGCCGGCCGGGCGCTGCGGGCGGCGGCCGGGACCGGGGCCGCCGTGACGTGCGAAGGGGCGACATGCGAGGCGGCAGCAGTTGATGAAGGAACCGCAGGCGAAGGAGCCACCGGCGAGGTGGCGATCTGCGTGTCCGCGGGCGGCGCCGCAGGCCGCGACGGCAGGCGCGGCGGCGGGAACACGTTGGCGGCGGGCTTGGCATTGGCCGCGCGATTGACCTCGGGCGTGCGGTGCAGCTCGCGCTGCAATTCGCGCTTGCTCTCGAGCGCACGGGTGGTTTCGGGGCTGCGCGGCTGGCGCTGCTGTGAAGCTTTCTGCTGCGGGCCCAGGAACGGCAGGTCGTCCCAGCCCTTGCCGACGGTCGGGCTGCGCTCGAGCCAGGGGTCGGCGCTTGCCACCCCTCCCCAGGCCATGCCTGCGCAGGTTACCGGCACCGCCACGATCGAAAGCAGCCATTTCCGGCCGATTTTCTTTGTCACGCTTCCATCCCTGGAACGTCGCGGCCCCGAGCGCGTGGCAGCGCCCGGGAACCGGCACCGGACACATAACGCTCGAACCGGACAGAAGTTCGCAGGAATTTTGTCAGCGCTGCGCCGGAATAGCGGCCGTTGGGATTGTGGGGACATAGGCCTGGGCGCGGACTCGCTCGGCGAGCGCGCAGCCCTCGCAATAGCGCGCGTCCTTGTAGTCGATCCAGTTGTGGGCGTAGACGCGGCCGGCCGCGATGCCGTAGCGCTCCTGAACGAAGCGGACGAGCGCAAGCCCAGCGGTAAATTGCTCCGGCGTCAGCGGCTTTGCGACATCCGGATAATTTCCGGCGAATTCGATGCCAATCGAATTGGTGCGCACCACTTGGCGGTGGGTCCCGGCGTTGTCGATGTATTTGTTGTCGTTGCGGTTGGCGCCGTCGCCGTGGGTGGTGACGAAGGTCTCCGGCGTCGCCCAATAGACCGTGCCGTCGGTTTCGACCCAGAGCGTGACGCCGCGCTTTGTCGGGTTTGCGGCCTGTTGCCTGGCGAGCGCCGCGGCCGAGCCGGCCGGCCCCTCGGTCTGATGCAGGATGATGTTCTGCCACGGCGCCTGCTTCGGATCGCCGAGCGGGCTGAGATAGACAATGTGGAGGCCCGGGATCTGCGGTGTGCCGGCGCTGCGTGCGAGCGTGGCGAAGTCGGCGTCTTGAGCGAATGCCGGCCCAGACAGCAGCAGCACAGCGAAAATGACAGACAAACGGACAAGCGGCATGGCATCTAGCTAAACAAGGAACGCAGCATGCCGCAATACGACGTCATCGTGGTGGGGCTCGGCGCGATCGGCGGCGCCGCGTTGCGCGTTTTGGCCAAACGCGGCGTCCGCGCGCTCGGCATCGAGCGCTTCGCGCCAGGCCACGACCAGGGCTCCTCGCACGGCGAGACGCGGATGATCCGGCTCGGCTATTTCGAGCATCCGTCCTATGTGCCGCTGCTGCGGAAGACCTACGCGCTGTGGCTCGCGATCGAGAGCGAGGCGAACGCGAAACTCCTGCACGTCACCGGCATCGCCGAGATGGGCACGCCCGACAGCGACGTGGTGGCCGGTACGCTCGCGGCCTCGCGGCTGCACGATCTGCCACACGAGGTGCTGAGCGCAAAGGACGCCATGCGTCGCTTTCCGGCGTTCCGGCTGCCGGAGGATTTCGTCTGCGTGGTGCAGCCCGACGGCGGCTTCGTCGCGGTCGAAGCCGCGATGGCGGCGATGCTCGGCCAGGCCACGGCGGCGGGCGCCGAGGTGTGGCCGGAAACGACGGTGCAGGCCGTGACGCCAGCGGGACGGGGCGTCCGCGTTGCGACCAGCCGCGGCGACGTCGAAGCCGGCAGTGTCATCGTCGCGGCCGGGCCCTGGATCGGGCAGCTTGTCCCGGGCCTGCCGCTTCGCGTCACGCGCCAGGTGATGACGTGGTTCGCGGCGCGGGAGCCCGAGCTGTTCCGGCCCGGCCGCTTCCCGGTGTTCCTGATGCGGACCCCGCACGGCAACCACTACGGCTTTCCCTCGCTCGACGGCCGCACCGTGAAGATCGCCAAGCACCATCATCTCGACGAGACCGTCGAGCCCGAAACCGTGGCCCGCACGGTCTCGGCGAAAGACGAGGCCGCGATCCGCGCCGCGGTCGCGGCGCATGTCCCGGCGGCCGACGGCCCCCTCGCCCAGGCCAAGACCTGCCTCTACACCGTGACGCCTGACCACGATTTCATCATCGACCTCGCCCCCGGCGCGCCGAACGTGGTGGTCGCCTCGGCTTGCTCCGGCCATGGTTTCAAATTCGCTCCCGTGATGGGTGAAATCCTGGCCGACCTCGCCACGGAGGGCGATACCGGCCACGACATCAGCCGCTTCCGGTTGTCGCGATTTGCTCCCGCTGTCACTCGGCCTTGACGCCCGCGGCCTTCACGATCGGGTACCACTTCTCGACCTCGGCCTTGTGAAACGCCGCGAACGCCGCCGGCGTCCTGATGTCGGCCGGCGGGAGATTCATCCCGAGATCGGCGATGCGCTTCTGCACCGTCGGATCGTCCATGGCGGCCCGCGCCGCGGCATTCACGCGCGCAACCACATCCTCCGGCGTGCCCTTCGGCATCCAGAGCCCGTGCCAGGTTCCGACGTGAACGTCCGGCACGCCCGCCTCGTCGGTGGTCGGCACGTCAGGAGCAGCGAACCAGCGCTGTTTGGACATCACCGCATAGACCTTGAGGTTGCCGCTCTTGAACTGGCTGAGCGAGTTGGCGGCGAGATCGCAGTTCAAGTCGACATTGCCGGCGACAATATCCTGCATGGCCGGCGCGCCGCCACGGTACGGCACGAACTGGAAGGTCGTGCCGGTCGCGTGCTGGAAGAACATGCCGCAGAAGCGGCCGACGCTCGCGGTGCCGACCGAGGTGGCCGAAACCTTGTCCGGATTGGCCTTCAGGTAGGCGACGAGCTCCTGGAGCGTGTTCGGCGGCAGGGTTTTGCGTGCAGTCATCCAGTACGGCACGCTCGGCAGCAGCGCGACAGGAGACAGCTCGGTCAGGATGTCGAACGGCAGGTTATAGACCGCGGTCGCGACCACATACTGGCTGAGCGTCCCCATGCCGATGGTGTAGCCGTCGGGCGCCGAGCGCACCACGCGGGTGATCGAAAGCGTTCCGCCCGCTCCGCCCATGTTCTCGACGATGATCGGCTGGCCGAGCGTGGCGCGCATGTGCTCGGCGACCACGCGGGCGAGCGCGTCGACCCCGCCGCCGGCCGGCAACGCCACCACCATGGTGATCGGGCGCGAGGGGTAGCTCTGCTGCGCATGGGCCGGCGACAACGCCGCCGCAAGCCCCAACAGCAACGCCGCAGCGGCTGCAACAAAAAGTCTGCCCATGTCGGTGTTCCTAGGGTTCCTCCACCGGCTGCTGATGACCGGTTTTGAGGCAACGCTAGAGCATTTTCCGGCGAAGTGTGAAGCGGTTCGCCGCAGAAAATGCGACCAAACCAAAAAAGCCAGACATCGAGCCGGATGGCGCGCTGCAGTGCGGCCGTTCAACCGCTTCCGGCTCGACCGATTCCGCTGATAGTCTTGCATCCATCCGGTCTGGGAGCCGGTAACGACAAAAGACGTCACGGAGAGAAACGCATGCTCGGCCTGATGCAGGATTGGCCGCTCCTCTGCCATCGCATCATCGACCACGCCGCGATCCAGCACGGCAAGCGGGCGGTGGTGAGCCGCTCGGTCGAGGGACCGATCCACACCACCAACTACGCCGAGGTGCGCGGCCGCGCGATGAAGCTCGCGCAGCGGCTGGAGCGCGACGGCGTCAAGCCCGGCGACCGCGTCGCGACGCTGGCCTGGAACACCTGGCGGCATCTCGAAGCCTGGTACGGCATCATCGGCATCGGCGCGATCTACCACACCGTCAACCCGCGGCTGTTCCCCGAGCAGATCGCCTGGATCGTCAATCACGCCGAGGACCGCGTGATGATGACCGACCTGACCTTCGTGCCGCTGCTGGAAAAGCTCGCCGACAAGCTGCCGACGATCGAGCGCTACATCGTGCTGACCGACGCGGCGCATATGCCGCAGACCACGCTGAAGAACGCGGTGCCCTACGAGGACTACATCGCCGAGTCCGACGGCGACTTCGCCTGGAAGAGCTTCGACGAGAACACCGCCTGCGGCATGTGCTACACGTCGGGCACCACCGGCAATCCCAAGGGCGTGCTCTACTCGCACCGTTCCAACGTGCTGCATGCCTTCATGGCGTCGCTGCCCGACGCCAAGGGCATCCGCGCCTGCGACGTGGTGATGCCGGTCGTGCCGCTGTTCCACGCCAACTGCTGGTCGCTCGCCTTCTCGACGCCGATGACCGGCGCCTCGCTGGTGCTGCCGGGGCCCAAGCTCGACGGCCCGTCGGTGCTGGAGCTGCTGGACACGTACAAGGTCACGTTCACGGCCGGCGTGCCGACCGTGTGGCTGATGCTGCTGCAGGAGCTGGAGAAGACCGGCGGGAAGCTGCCTTATCTCAAGCGCATGGTGATCGGCGGCTCGGCGTCGCCGCGCGCCATGACCCAGGCGCTGCAGGACAAGTACGGCATCGACGTGATCCATGCCTGGGGCATGACCGAGATGAGCCCGCTCGGCTCGCTGTGCACGCTCAAGCCGGAGTACCAGGAGCTGACCGGCGAGGCCAAGCTCGACATCCAGGCCAAGCAGGGCCATCCGCCGTTCGGCGTCGAGATGAAGATCACCGACGACTCAGGCCACGCGCTGCCGTGGGACGGCAAGACCTTCGGGCGCCTCAAGGTGCGGGGCCCGGCGGTGGCGCGGCGCTATTTCAAGGACGACACCGAGATCCTCGACCAGGAGGGCTTTTTCGACACCGGCGACGTCGCCACCATGGACGCCTGCGGCTACATGCAGATCACGGACCGGTCCAAGGACGTGATCAAGTCCGGCGGCGAGTGGATCTCGTCGATCGACCTGGAGAACCTCGCAGTCGGCCATCCCAAGGTGGCGGAAGCCGCCGTGATCGGCATCCGACATCCGAAATGGGACGAAAGGCCATTGCTGGTGATCGTGCTGAAAAAGGACCAGAAGGCCAACAAGGACGACATCCTCGGTTTCATGCAGGGCAAGATCGCCAAATGGTGGATGCCCGATGACGTCGCCTTCGTGACCGAGATCCCGCACACCGCGACCGGCAAGATCCAGAAGACCGCGCTGCGCGAGCAGTTCAAGGATTACCGGCTGCCGACCGCTGCGGCATAGGCTCTGCCGCGCGCAAAAACCGCTGGATCGACCCATCCGCAATGTGTAGACGGACGCTTCCCGGTTTGGAGCGACCATGTCGGTTTGCGGACTTGATTTCGGCACATCCAACACGACGCTTGGCAGAATCGTCGGTCATGCGCCGGAACTCGTGCCGCTGGAGTCCGGCCACTCCACGATTCCCAGCGCCATTTTCTTCGAACAAGGCGGCGGCGCTGCGATCGGACGGAAGGCCATCGACGAATACGTTGCAGGCTCGCCTGGGCGGCTGATGCGCAGCCTGAAGTCGGTGCTCGGCACGCCCACCGTCGAAGAGACGACGCTGGTGGGGCGCGAGCGCAAGAAATTCCGCGACGTCATCGCGTATTATCTCGGAGCGATCAAGCGCCGCGCGGAGCAGACGACCGGCGTGGAGCTTCGCAGCGTGGTTCACGGCCGGCCGGTCCATTTCGTCGACGGCTCGCCCGAGGCCGATCGAAAGGCCGAAGACACTCTGCGGGAGATCGTTCGCGGGGTCGGTTTCGACAACATCACCTTTCAGTTCGAGCCGATTGCGGCAGCGCTCGACTACGAACGCGAGATCGCTCGCGAAGAGATCGCGCTGATCGCAGACATCGGCGGAGGCACATCCGACTTCTCCATCGTGCGTCTCAGCCCTGAGCGGCACCGCAAAGCCGACCGCCAGGATGACATCCTGGGAAACGACGGCGTCAGGATCGGCGGAACGGACTTCGATCGGCGGATCAGTCTCGGCCTGGTCATGCCGTTGCTGGGACACGGCAGCGCGATGAAGCGCAAAGGCCTTGAGGCGCCGACGACCTATTTCCACGACCTTGCCACGTGGTCGAACATCAACCGCATGTACGAACAGGGCGTCCTGTCGGATATCCGGTATGTCCGGCGCGAGGCAAAAGAGCCGAAGCTGTTCGATCGTCTGTTGCGGGTGCTGGAAGAGCAGCGCGGGCACACGCTGGCGATGGACGTCGAGAAGTCAAAGATCGCCTTGTCGGAAACTGCAAAGGCCGGGATCTCGCTCGAATGGCTCGAGCCTGGCCTGACGGTGGCCATGAGCCGCGACGGCCTTTTGAAGCAGACCTCCAAGCTGGCGGAAGACATCGGCGCGCGGATCGGGATTTGTCTCGCGCAGGCCGGACTTCGCGCGCAGGACATCAACACCGTGTTTTTGACAGGTGGCTCCGTGAAACTTGCCCACGTGCGACGTCGCATCGTCGAGTCGCTGCCGACAGCGCAGGTGATCGACGGCGACACGTTCGGCGCCGTGGGCAAGGGTCTGACCATCGAAGCCGAGCGGCGGTTTGGTCCTGCGAATTAGGCCGACAGCTGCCGACTTGCCCTGTTTGATCCAGTTGCGCGACAGTGATCCGTGCGGTTCGCTGAATCGTGCGAGAAGGGCGGCATCGTGCCGTCGTAATTGGAAGGCTTGCTCTATGCGCCGTTGTCTCCGTCAGATCGTCATTGGCTTCGTTCTTACCGCAGCGGCATTGCTTCCGCCGCTTGCCGCAACCACCCCAGCGGCTGCGGAGGTCAAACCCTTTCCGGCCAGTATCAAGGCGAAGCAGATGCGGGTGACAGGCGGCACACAATATGTCCGCGTCGGCGGCCAGGGACCGGCGGTGCTGTTCCTGCACGGTTTCGGCGACACCGGAGACATGTGGGAGCCGCTGGCCTCGATCCTGGTCAAGGACCACACCGTGATCGTTCCCGACCTGCGCGGCATGGGCCTGTCGTCGCACCAGGATGGCGGATACGAGAAGGCCGCGCAGGCGCGCGACATCGCCGCCATTCTCGACCAGCTGAAGATTCAGCAGGTCGTGCTGGTCACCCATGACATCGGCAACATGGTCGGCTACGCGCTGGCGGCTCAGTTTCACGACCGCATCACCAAATGGGTCCTGATGGACGCGCCGCTTCCCGGTCTCGGCACCTGGTACACCAAGCAACTGACCAATCCCAAGGTCTGGCATTTCAACTTCCGGGGGCCTGACGTCGAGCGCCTGGTCGCCGGCCGCGAGCGCATCCTGCTCGACCGCTTCTACAACGAGCTGTCGGCCAATCCTGCCGGGATCGATGAGAAGACCCGCAAGCACTACGCGGCGCTCTATGCCCGCCCGCACGCAATCCACGATGCGTTCAGCGGGCAGTTCGCGGCCTTCAGCCAGGATGCGGAGGACAACAAGGCGCTGCTGGCAAAGACCGGCAAATTGCCGATGCCGGTGCTGGCGATCGGCGGCGATCACTCCTACGGGGCATCCATGCAGTCCGAGCTCGCTGACGTCGCCAGCAATGTCCAGGGCGCCGTCATCACCAATTCCGGCCACTGGATCATGGAGGAGCAGCCGAAGCAGGCGATCGGCATCATCGTTCCCTTTATCAACGGCAAGTGAGGTCGGTTTCGCTCCCCGGCTTTCCACACGAAGAATTCAAGGAGGCCAAGCCATTGAATTCCCAGGCGCATCGGGTTCGGCTCCGGTGGGCGCGGGATTGAATCCGGACGGTTCCTGCGGCATCTAGTAGGAGCGCCACCACAAGACGCTTTTCTGCCGCCCACAGGACCCTTGATGACCGCCGCCGAAGCGAGCGCCGTTCCGACGCCCATTCCGGTGGTCGTTCCCGCGGCCCCGCCCTCGCCCGCCGCCCGCTTCACCGGCGACGGCCGCGCCTATTGGCGCATCCTGCTGCGCGGCGCGCTGCTGCTCGCGGTCACGCTCGGCATCTACCGCTTCTGGCTCGCCACCGACGTGCGGCGCTTCCTGTGGTCGAACACCGAGATCGCGGGCGAGAGCCTGGAATACACCGGCACGCCCTACGAGCTCCTGATCGGCTTCCTGATCGCGCTGGCGCTCCTTGTGCCGCTCTATGTGGCGCTGTCGCTCGCCGCGCTCAGCGCCGGACCGATCGGTGCGGCAGCGAGCGTGCTGTCGTTCCCGGTGCTGTTCTTCCTCGGCCAGTTCGCGGTGTTCCGCGCCCGCCGCTACCGGCTCACCCGCACGGTCTATCGCGGCGTGCGCTGTCATCAGGATGGCTCCGCGCTGCGTTATGCGATCTGCGCGAGCTTCTGGTGGATCATGGTGGCGCTGACGATCGGCCTCGCCTATCCGTTCATGCAGTCGCGGCTGGAGCGCTTCAAGATGCGCCACACCTACTTCGGCGACCTGCAGGGCCGCTTCGACGGCTCGGGTCTCAGGCTGCTGCTGCGCGGGCTGCCGATGTGGCTTCTGGTCGTGGGACCGCTCGCCGGCACCATCGCGTTCGCGGTCGTGACCGTGGATTGGGAGACGGTCGTTGGCGTTGCGGCGAAGTCCACGAGCCTCGACGAGTTCAACAGCCAGCTCGACAGCGCAGCCTCGGATTTCTACGCGGCGATCGGCGTGGCCATTGGCGCCGCCATCTTCAGTGTCGTCATGGTGGCGGTGCTCTATCCGGTGTTCCAGGCGATGGTGCTGCGCTGGTGGATCGACGGGCTGCGGCTCGGTGGGCTGACGATCCATTCGGGCCTGCGCACCGGCTCGATCTACGGCGCCTATCTGCGCTTTCTCGGCTATGGGCTGTTGTTCACCATCGCCGTCGTGGTGCTCGGCAGCATCGTCGCCTTCGTGCTGACCGCGATCCTGCTCGACGGCGGCAAGAAAGAGCTGGCCGATATCGCCAACGCGGCCGCCGGCATCGCCTTCTACGTCATCGCCATGCTGGGCTTCTCGGCGATCTATCAGGCAACCGTGAAGCTCGGCTTCTGGCGGAGCGGCGTCGAAACCATGTCGTTCACCGGGCTCGACGTGCTCGACCGCGTCCATGCCAGCGGCACCGCGAGCTCCGCGGTCGGCGAAGGGCTCGCCGACGCGCTCAATGTGGGCGGCATCTGATGGCGACCGGCGCGCAAACGACTGAACCGGTGACCGGACTGGTGACCGGACCTGGCCTCTACTTCGACGGCACGTCGAGCGAACGGCACGACGTCACGGTCGAGGCGGCGCCGGACATGCTGCGCATGTTCGATGCGAACGGTTTGCTGCTCGCGCAATGGCCCTATGCCGAGCTGCGCGCGCAGTCGGCGCCCGCCAAACTGATGCGGCTCAGCCGCGCCCACGGACGCGAGCTTGCCCGGCTCGAAATCCGCGATCCGGTGCTGATGGCCAGGATCGACGACTACGCCGATAGCCTCGACCGCTCAGGCGTCACAGAGCGGCGGCTGCGCCGCCACGTCATCGGCTGGACCATCATGGCAGCGGTGTCGCTGGTGCTGGTCGGGGTCTGGGGCCTGCCCGCGTTGTCCGGCCGCATCGCGCCGCTGATCCCCCTGTCGGCCGAGCAGCGGCTCGGCGCCGCGATGGACCAGCAGGTCCGCTCCATGCTCGATTCCGGCCGCACCGACCGGCCGTTCGAATGCGGCACCGCGGATGCCGAGAAAGCCGGGCGCGCCGCGCTCGACCGGCTGATCGCGCGGCTCGAGATCGCGGCCGGTCTGCCGATACCGCTTCGGGCCGCCACCGTTCGAAAGGCCGACGCCAACGCCATTGCATTGCCGGGCGGACACATCTACGTCTTCGAGGGGCTCATCCGGCAGGCACGCACACCCGACGAGCTGGCCGGCGTCATCGCGCATGAGATCGGGCACGTCGCCCATCGCGACGGCACCCGTTCGCTGTTGCAAGCCGCGG
>CAKZHN010000240.1 GCA_936924235.1 uncultured Rhodoplanes sp.
CGACGTTGGCCGAGACCGGGGCGATCAATCAACTCGAGGCCAATGCGCAAAACCTGCCGAACTATACGCCGCAGGCCACGAGCCTGGCGAATGATTACCTGACTGGCGGGCCGGACCGCACCGGCATTGTCGGCAACGCCTATGATGCTTCGAGCGCCGCACTGAGTCCTTATCTCAATCCAGACTGGCTCGACCCGACCAAGGTGCCGGGCATCGCTGCGGCGCTGGACACGGTTCGCAACGACGTGACGAATTCAGTCAACAGTACGTTCGCAGGTGCCGGTCGTGACCTTTCGGGCTTGAACATGCAATCGCTCGCACGGGGTATCGCGCAGGGCGAGGCGCCTGTCCTGCTCGATGCCTACTACAAGAACGCTGGCCTGCAGCAAAACGCGGCGACCGCGTTGCCGGGGATTGCCAATGCAGCAGCTACAACACAATCCGGTCTGGACCAAACGAGCCTTGCCAACCGCGCCCAGGGCCTCAACGTCGGGTTGACCACCGTGCCGCAGGCGGCGAATGCCAGCCCGAGCGCGGTTCTCAATGCGGAGAATCTTTTGCGCACGTTACCGCTGCAGAATCTCGGCCTGCTGTCCAACCTGACGATTCCGATCGCGGGTTTGGGAGGGCAGTCTTACGGCACCAGCAACACGGTTGGCACGCAGACTATGTCACCAGTCCAGCAATTTGCGACGATCATGAGTGGCTTGAACAGCGGATTTGGCGGAAAAGACGGCGGCGTTGCAGGTGGCGTTACAGGGCTGCTTAAATTTTTACTCGCCCCGTGAAGGACGGCCCCGCAGTAGGCGAACTCTACGGATGGACTTCCAGTCCATCACTTCCGATACAAGTGCGCTGCCCGAATGGTCGTAGGCCTGCTGACTGGGATGTCGAGCGAACGGTGTCGTTCGCGGGGTTCGACCATGGCGCAGCGACCAAGCGCGCGGCCTCAATGAATCCGGAAGCATACCAATGAAGCATGGTCGGCGGTTCAGGCGCTGAGCCGAATTGATCCGAATATGGCTACGGGGTCCAACTGAACCCCCGAGCCGCCCACCCGTCGACCCTGGCTTTGGCTGGGGTTTCGCGATTCTTGAGGAGTTCTCTTTCATGGCAACTGCCGGCGTTCCACTCTGGTCGACCAGCGAAGCGCTCAACGCCACCGCCGATCCCACGGTGAACTGGGCCGAGGGCATGGCGCCGTCCGCCGTCAACAACTCGGCCCGTTCGATGATGGCATCGGTGGCCAAATGGCGAAATGATCTGTCCGGCATCACGACCGCAGGCGCATCGACGGCCTATACGGTGACCACCGGCGCTACATTTGCGTCCGCATCCGACATGTCCGGAATGATCTTTTCGATCATCCCGCATGCGACTTCGGGGGTGGCGCCCACGCTTGCCGTTGACGGCCTGACGGCTCGAGCCATCAACGAATCCACGGGTGTTGCGGTGGCCACTGGCGCATTGATCGCCGGTACGCCTTACCTCGTGAAATATGTCCATGCGTCGACTGAGTTTCTGCTTCTCGGTCGATCCAACGTCTTCACGACGCTGAAGGCGACCGGCAATATCATCGCGGCGCCTGGCACGACGGCGGGACGCCCGAGCGCGGTGGCGGGTGGTTTTCGCTTCAATACAGACACGGGGCTGCCGGAGTTCAGCGATGGGACGAACTGGCTCTCGCTGATCACGACCCTATCCGGTGCACAGCTTCCTTATGGAACGGTCGTGAATGGAACCATTGCCGAAAGTCATGGTTCGAATGCGGTGACGTTTTCGTTAAAGACCTTGGCCGGCGCCGACCCATCGCCATCCGATCCGGTCTTGATTGCTTTCCGCAATCCGACATTGGCGATCGGCAATTATATCTATCGTACTTTGACGGCTGCTTTGTCTGTTACGCTATCGTCTGGCTCCATACTTGGCGTAAGTAATAACGTGGCATTCAAGGTGTGGCTTGTATTGTTCGACGATGGGGGAGCAGTCAAGCTCGGAGCGATCAATTGCGTCTCCGGCAGCAATATTTACCCGCTCGGTAGAATTCCACTCGCGAGTTCGGTTGCGGATGACAACCTAGGTGGCTCGGACCTTGCTCACACATTCTATACGAAAAATGGTCTATCGTCAGTTTCTTCGAAGGCCTATGCAATTCTCGGTTACGCTGCTTATGATTCCGGCCTTGCGACGGCTGGAAACTGGGCATCTGCTCCAACCAGCATTCAACTCTATGGTTTTGGTGTTCCGTTGCCCGGACAAAATATTCAGGCCGTATATGCAACGGCAACAAGCTCCACGAATTCCAGCAATGGCGTTCAAACCCAGACCAATTTGGCTGCAAGCATAACGCCGACAGCAAAGGCGAATTTGATTAAGGTTCAGGCTGCTGGGAATATGGCCGGTAGCTTGAGCAACAGCGTATCGTTTAGTGCTCAACTATCTCGAGGGACGGCGCCAACTTTGATCGGAAACGTGTCGTCGATTCTTGGTGCGGGCGCAAATGGAGGCACAGGTGTGGCATTGCTGGCTGTAGATATGCCGCAAACAACATCCCCTCAGTCTTATTCGGTTTATCTAACGCAAAGTGGCGTCAGCACGGGTGTCACGTTCTTGAACAGCGGTCCGGGTTCAATTGTGTTGGAAGAAATCATGACTTGATGAATAACAAAAACGCGGAAGGATGCTTGATTGAAAACGGCAGTGCTGGAATCCCAATTTCAAACTTCAAGCCTTCGTTTGTTGCAATCTTGTCAAATGAGCACTTATGCCCGGATCGCTCCAAGTAAGCCTGCTGATGCGGCATAGCGGTGCTGCGTAGCGGCTCAACGAGCACAGCATAACGCTTTGCCATCATAACGACGTTCAACAAGGCGCCGCGCTCGTCAGAAGCCAAGCACAATGCCGTAACTGAAAAAACGAGATCGTAATGTTGGTGGACCGGGTCTGTGAAATTCCAGCGGTGGATCGGAAACTCGCTTGATTGAACTGGATAAGCATCTGAACCCGACAACTCTATTTTTTTGCCATAAATCTGCCTCAGGATGCGCAGGTTGATTGTGCTCCCGCATCCGACCTCATGCACTAGTGGCCTTCTCCCTTCTTGGATAAGAATGTCAATCTTGTCCATCACAGGCTTGAGCCACGCCATGCGTTCTTGCCTGTGAGTGACCTTCCGGATTTTGCCGTCGACGATAGAGAGCGGGCCGAGCAAATCTAGTTGCTCGAACTTTCCATCCTCCACCGACTGGGCCTTGATTGGTTGGTCCGAAACCTTGGGGAGTCGCTTCTCCTGCCGGAGCAGCCACGCGAAATACAACGCCGGAATCCGTCTGAAAACCGACAACTGAAGACTTCGGTAGAGGCCCATGGGATGCGCAAGCTAGCAAAATGCGCCACCTGGTTACAACTGTACTCATCTGTCTAGTTTTCGTGTTCGCGCCGGCGAGGCCCTAACCACCGGACTGGGGCGCGCCGCACTTCGTCATAGTCGGCCGGTGACTGTTTCTCTGAATCGTCCCGAAAGGAGAGTTCTGATGTTTTGGTCCGGACTCGGACTGTTTCTCGGCGGCTACGCCGCCTCAATCTTCACTTGGCCCAAGGTCAAGGAGTGGGTCAACGGCGCTAGTGCTGAGATCGAAAGCCTCAAGACCCGGATCGAAGAGCTGAAGGCGAAACTCTGATGCTGAAGAACTTCGACGAGGTGCTCCATCGCGTTCTGGCGCATGAAGGCGGATACACCAACCATCCCGACGATCCGGGCGGGCCGACCAATTGGGGCATCACAATCCACGACGCCCGGGCCTACTGGAAGCGCGACGCGGACGCAGATGACGTCCGCGCCATGCCAAAGGAGGTCGCCAAGCGGATCTACAAGTCCAAATACTGGGATGCGATGCGCTGCGACGAACTGCCGTCCGGCGTGGATTACGCGGTTATGGATTTCGGCGTGAATTCGGGCGTCTCTCGCGCTCTGAAGTTCATCGAGGCGGTGGCCGGCGTTCCGGCGGACGGCAAGCCCGACGACGTGCTGGTCCGCACGATCGCGAACATGCCGGCGAGGCCGATCATCACGGAACTGTGCAACAAGCGGCTGGTGTTTCTCAAGAGCCTGAAAACCTGGCCGGTGTTCGGTAATGGCTGGGGCCGGCGCGTTGCCGAGGTGAAGGACGCCGCGCTGAAGATGGCCGACGATGTCCGCGTCTCGGCGCCGGCACCGATCCAGGCTCCGAAAGGGAAGAGCGACGAGCCGGACACGATAACTAAGCCAGCGGTCCGGTCGACAACGATCTGGGCGCAGATCGCGACTGTCTTGACGGCGCTCGGCGGCGCGGTGACCGATTGGCGCGCGCTCGCCGTCATCGTGGTCGCGGCTTTGGCCGGCTACGTGATCTGGGAGCGCCTGAAGCGTCCCGATATCAGCGGGGTGTTCCAATGATCTGGCTGTCGTTGATCGCTCCGATCCTCAACGGCCTGGTCACGGCCTACAACAAGTCCAAGGACGTGACGATTGCGACCGTGCAGGCCTCGGTCGGTATCGCCAGCGCCCAGGCGCAATACATGACGGCGGTGCTCGGTCATCCGCTGTCGCCGCCGAGCATCTGCTGCTACGCGCTTGCGATCTGGTTCTTCAAGGCGGTGGCCTGCGACAAGGTGATTGGTCCGGCGCTCGGTTGCCAGTGGACGACGGACGCTCTGACCGGTGGCACCAAGGAAATGGCGATGATCGTCGCCTCCGGCATGTTCTTCAGCGGCATCGCCAACATCCTGAAGCGTTGATGCCATGAGCCCCGATCTCGGCGAGCGCGTCGCCGTGCTCGAAACCAGCATCAAGTATCTGACCGAGCAGCTCGAGGACACGCACCGCAAGGTCGAGGAGATGCATGCGGTGCTGCTGCAGGCCAAGGGCGCGAAGTGGGTCATCGTCGGCACCGCCGGCATCATCGGCTTCCTGGCGGCGCTGACCGCGAAGCTTCTGCCGTTGAACGGCATCCTGCCGAAATGAGGTGCTGAGCCGGCGGCTTCGCGCTGCAAATAAGGGGAACAAGCGATGCGCCGCTCGATGTATCGACGAGAGCGATTCAGAGCGAAGTGGGTGGCGCCGCGCGCGAAGCCCTTCACCTTGATCAGGCGGCTCGACTATGACGATGACGACTGGGATCCGGATATTGGTCAGCCGAATGATCGTGTCGAGGCGGCGCAAAGTGGCCCTCAAAGCTAAGCACGAGTGCGGGCCGGTCTAAGCCGGTCGTCGAAAACCATATCAAAGGCATCCGGGGGCTGATCAATTTCCTTCGTAACAACAGCAGATCAGGTACGCCGCGCGGCGGTGATGACGAAGACTGCTATAGTCGATGGGAAAGAGAACTTGAAAATTGCAAGAATCCGATTGGGGCAATGAGGGACAAGCGATGGTTAGCCGCTTGCAGGAACAGGGCGACCACCAGATATGATCTCTGTGTAAGGAACGGCGGTAAACCACACCCTGACGAGCCCGATGAGTATGGCTTGCAAGATATTTGAGTATGGCTTGCAAGATATTCCTGGTGACGACCCCCGAAGATAGCATGCGGACCTTTAGCTAAGAGGAGAAAGGCACCCGCTTAGCTCAAGGTAGCTAGTTCTTGGCAGTAGCCCATCCGGATTGTGAAGCTGAAACAACGGCCTGAACGCATCAGCATCTTAGGTGCACCGAGACGTGGTGAGAAAAATGACTGAGATGGCTAATTGGAGGAAGATGCACGCCGAAATCTCTAGATGGCTCGATGAGTTGCGGCAGTCTGATGCAGCGGATGATGAAGTCATTCGTGCTATCGAAGATCGGATTAGCGTCGAGACGGACGAAACCAAGATCCGATTGTTCAAAATCGCGTTGGCTCGGGAGCATTCAGAGCAGGGTAACGAGGCGGCAGTCGATGCACTGGACCGCGAGCTACTTTCCGAAGTGGACTATTGGTATCAGAAGCTGACCCGCACGAACCGCACTGCCTTCGACAAAAACATTGAGGCCGTCGAGGGCAGGATTCGCGGTAAACCCGGTGCACCCGAGGTGGACGAGTTGTACACGTATTTGTCGCACCAGTATTCGGCTCAGGGCAACTATGCTGCCGCCGAAGCGATTGATCGGCAACTGGCTGACAGACATCCAGACGATCCGTTGCCGCTAAACAGAGCTGCCACCAACAAGTGCTCCTTGCAGGATCAACCTGAAGAAGCCATGGAGTTGATCAACCGCGCCCTCGAGGTGGCCCACCGCACGGGAGAGTTTCGAAGATACACTTTGGGCAACAAGGCCAGGATCGCCTTGGCGTTGAAGCGTTACGACATTGTCGAAGGCGTGCTCAAGGAAATCATGAAATTGAAAGTCGATCCCGAAGTTCCCGACATCGGCCGCGAGCGCGATTTTTTTGATCGCCTGCCGATCGACAGTATCGATCCAGATGTGGCGCGTCGATACGAAGAATATTGTCTGGCAGTAGGGCTCCGGCCTCGCGAGAGGTAGGCAGCCGATCACGCGCAACGTATGGCGTCGCCACGCTTGGCGTCACACGGAATTAGCCGCGTGTCGCGTCGGCTTATTGTTATCGAGACTTGCCCTGGCGGGCGACAGGAGCGTCGTTCGAATCCTAATCTCCTCCTGCTCCTAAAATATTGATTTTTAACAGAAAACCTGTGGCTGGGGGACTAGGACCCTATCCCAGATTTTTCCAAGTGCCTAAGTAGCTGAAAGAATTATAGCACTTTGCCCGGTCCGTGGTAAGAGATTTGGTAAGAAGTGGCTCCAAGGGCCCCCAAGCCGGTACCCCACCACGATATGCCCTCCAAAACCGATCACCTCCAACTTCACGGCGGCAAATGGCGTGCCGTCATGGCCATCCCGAAGAATGTCCGGGCCGCTTTTGGCGGGAAACGCTACTTCATCAAGCCGCTCGGCACCCCCGACCTGGATGAAGCTCACCGGCTGAAGGGCGCATGGCTTACGAAATGGCGCACCGAGGTGGCGCGGGAGCGGCGGGCCGATAATGGCGGACTTGGTCCCGCGCAACGGCTAGGCCGGCACTTCGTGAACGGGAGCGACAGCGAGGCCGAGGAGGTGTTCGCCACCGCCGTGAAACGCGCCGACGAAGTGGAGGCGGCGGAGGGCGTGCAAGCGGGCGACCGATTTTTCAAACTGGCGACCGGCCAAATTGCGCTCTTGGGCGAACACGTCGAGAGTTGGATTGCTGACAACGGGTGCACTGGCCGCACCGCCATGCAACACCGCCAAGCATTCGATGTTCTGTCTGAGTGGTGTCGCGAGCACCAAATCGATCCAACATTGCAGTCGATCACCAAGCGCGTTGCTCTGCGCTTTCGCGACGAGCAGCTTAAACCGCGCCTCGCTGCCAAGACCGTCAATCGTTATCTGTCGAGCTATCGGACCCACTGGAGTTGGCTCCTTGAGCGAGACGAGGTGCACATCGACACGAATCCGTGGCTGCGGACGCATCAGAAGGTCAAGCGGCAGCGCAACGCTGGGGCGGATCGCGACGAAGGGAAGCGGCCATTCCGCGATGCCGAGGTCCGTACGCTACTTTCCACTGATCCAAGCAGTCACGGAATGCGCGGCATTGCGGAGGCCTTACCGGACCTGATGCGGGTTGCCGCACTCGCTGGCGCACGGATCGATGCTATCTGTCTGCTGCAGGTGCGCGATTGCGAGAAGGGTATCTTCAGGTTTCAGCCCCAGAAGCGTGAGGAGGGGCCGCGCGAGGTCCCAATCCATTCGGGCCTGAAGCAGATCGTCGCGCGGCGGATGAAGGGTAAGAGGCCCGAGGACTTCCTGTTCCACGAACTGCCAGAGCAAACGCACCCCGCCATTCCCCGTTCGTCACCCGCCGTGAAGGCCTTCACCCGTTTGCGCCGCAAGCTGGGCATTGACGAGCGGCCGAACAGCAAGCGTCAGAGCAACGTGGATTTCCATTCTTGGCGCCGCTGGTTCATCCTCAAAGCCCGCGAGGCCCTGGAGCGCGGGACGAAAGGTTTTACCGCTTGGACGATTGCAGATGTTGTAGGACATGATCCCGAGGAGCAGCCGCTGCCGATGACGATGGGGCGCTATCCAGGCCGAGCAGGTCTTGCCGCGCGGCGAGCCTGCATCGAAGCGGTGAAGCTGCCGCGGGGACTTCTCTAGCGGGTTTCCACTGTCTGCATCGCGACCCGGCGGGCGCCTCAGAAACTTGAAAAAACAAAGGCTTACGGCCCGCCGATCACTGTTGTAGTTGCATCACCTTACCATATATCGGGACCTCCATCCGAAGACTTCGGAAATCGGCTAAGTGAGGATTCTCAAAAGCTTAGCGATTCGGCCGCCATCATCCCCAAGCGATGTGGTAACTAAAGTTGCAAGTCTGTTACACTCGCGAATGCCGTGCAGCGGCTGTCCCGACTGGGTTTGAGGCTGATGTGAGTGGCTGTAGTGTGTGAGTCCGCGGATGCCAAATTTTCATCCTGAGTGCCCGAAAAATCCGAAATGCCCACCTGACGAGGCCACGTTCGCAAACGGGATGGTATGGCGGGGAGTGAAGGACCCGCCGATTACCGAGGAGCATTTCAAGTCGCACGCCGAACTTGAACTGCCCAATTGCGACAAAGGGAATTGTGCACACTGGGGCCTCTCTGTTTGGGTCAAGGAGGACGACGTGCACCACGCTCGAAAACTGCACCGGTATATGCGGCGATGGTACATCGCTGCCGGCGTGCTTAATGCAACGGATGGAAAAATCATGCCGACGCCCAACGGCAATCAGCCCGGGCATCACACCTTTTGGAAATTTCACGACCACGCGGTGGCACCCAAGTTTCAAATCGTTATGCAACCGGCCTAGCCATGTGGTCTGTCGATAGCCCAGCTCTGACGCATTGGAACGGCGGCAAGGTCGTTCCAAGGGTCGTGCTGTATTATTACGATGGACCAACCGTGTTCACAGCGAACGTGGGTCTGACGGAGTTTTTATTTTACAAGTTCGATGAAGATACCAATTCGGACTTGTTCTTGATCGCGCCTACGAATGCGAAAGTCGTAAAAGCTCTGCAAGATAGAACATTGTCAGTGCGCGGAGCGCTGGCAAACGCGCACGAATTTTGGATCGTCGATGTGGCGCGTGACCAGGAAGTGCGGAGATATTGGAGGATCAACCCGGAAGAAATTGAGCCAGACTTGATGCCTGAACTCGGGCTGGCTCTGGAGCCGCGGCAAGCGCCTGCCGCTGACTTTGTTGAGCAGGCGCTTTCATTTTTCTCCGCTCGTTTCACTGGAGAGAATCTCACCGAGTCCAGTATTCCGTTTATGCGCTTCAAAAACATTATAGACGCAGCGTACGACTCATTTCGAAAAATTTTTCCCCCACCAGTTGTCGAAAACCGCTCGCTCGGCCGAAGCTTGGACTTTGGTTTGTTGCAACCAAAATTTTCGAGTTTGATCATCGCCATCGACAAACCAAACATCGATGCGGTTGATGCCAAGAGATATTTGAAGAAGGACATCGATCCAGATTCGTTCGGTGGCTTTTTTGAAAAGAGCCGTCGAGAGTTTTTTGATAGAATGAGCGAGCTTTTGAGGGAAGCGGAAAAGGGGGAGATCAAGAAAGCTTACGCCGTTGAGCACTTCGATACACTCCATCAGGTAAATAATATCGTTCCCACCACATCCAGTCCCATCGATCGCGTCGAATTTCGTTCTCAGGCGCCGTCGCTCAATCCGGTCACGTTGGATGACAGACTTGGGGACAAATTTAGAAGCGCATATCGCGTCGCTGAGTTGGCGCCGCGTCAAATTACCGGCCTCATCGTCGATATCAATGAAGCAAGCGGAACAATGGTAATTATCGATGATGGTGCACGACAAGTCACATGTGTGTTCGATCGAACCGATTACGACGGCCTAAATGTCGCGACTGGCGACAGAATTAGAGTGCGCGGTAACTTCATCCGTCGAAAGCGGCGCGACAAAATCGAAGTAACCTCAGTCCAGATCGTTCCGAAGTGAGCGCTGAATATTTCGTTTTCTGGAATACCATCGTCAAGCGCGTTCGGATACACCGAGCGGCATGTGGCGCGTGCAACAATGGCGCCGGCATGCACCGCGGCCGGATAGAGGCCGGAAGGGGCCTAACATATGATTGGGAGCCCGCCGCCTCGTATTCCGAAGCTAGGGCGCTGGTGACCGCATTGATGCGTACGAAGCCGGTCCTCAAAAAATCGAAAAGGGTCGATTGTGGGCTCTGCAACCCCGGCCGCGGAAATTAGAATTCGCGTAACGTCAAGGATCAGAACATGCCTCTCGTCGATTATAATGATCCGGAATACGATTTTCCGCGGTTGCAGGTGCGACTGCAATTCGTTGAGGCGGACGCATATTGGATCAAAATT
>CAKZHN010000241.1 GCA_936924235.1 uncultured Rhodoplanes sp.
GGGAGGCGTGCGTGCCGGTCATACGGCACGCGGCACCTCTCTGAGGTGCCAGACTATGACGTAGCGCCAAACGGCGCTCCGCTCCCTCACGCATGTGAGGGAAAGAAGAGAAGGCGCCGCCCCAGCGCCGCCCTCTGTCCGGGGCCGATGACGCACGCCCCTAGGCCAGCCCCAAGAAGGACCGAATGCCTGCCCATCCCTGCACCATGCAAAACCGCCGCTGCATCAACATCTTGCGGGCTGTGAGCGGCGACGGTCCAACCCTTGGCGCATTCCGGGCGATATGGTAGGCCAAACCATCCCTGGAGAACCCAATGTCCGTGACTGAAAGCTCCGCGAAAGCCGTCGCGGATTCCCTCTTTACCGCGCCGCTGGCCGACACCGATCCGGAGATCGCCGAGGCGATCCGCCTGGAGCTCGGCCGCCAGCGCGACGAGATCGAGCTGATTGCGTCGGAGAACATCGTCAGCCGCGCCGTGCTTGAGGCGCAGGGCTCGGTGATGACCAACAAGTACGCCGAGGGTCTGCCGGGCAAGCGCTATTACGGCGGCTGCCAGTACGTCGACATCGCCGAGAACCTCGCGCTCGACCGCATCAAGAAGCTGTTCGGTGCGGGCTTCGCCAACGTGCAGCCGCACTCCGGCGCGCAGGCCAATGCGGCAGCGTTCATGGCGCTGATGCAGCCGGGCGACACGTTCCTCGGCCTCAACCTCGCGGCGGGCGGGCACCTGAGCCATGGATCGCCCGTGAACATCTCGGGCAAGTGGTTCAAGGCGGTGCCTTACAGCGTGCGCCGCGACGACCACCGCATCGATATCGACGAGGTGCGCAAGCTCGCCGAGGAGCACAAGCCGAAGGTGATCGTGGCCGGCGGCTCGGCCTATCCGCGGATCATCGACTTCAAGGCGTTCCGCGAGATCGCCGACAGCGTCGGCGCGAAGCTGATGGTCGATATGGCGCACTTCGCGGGCCTGGTGGCGGGCGGCGTGCATCCGAGCCCGTTCCCGCACGCCCATGTGGTGACCTCGACCACCCACAAGACCCTGCGCGGCCCGCGCGGCGGTTTCATCCTCACCAACGACGAGGAACTCGGCAAAAAGATCAACTCGGCGGTGTTCCCGGGCATGCAGGGCGGCCCGCTGATGCACGTCATCGCCGCCAAGGCGGTGGCGTTCGGCGAGGCGCTGCGTCCGTCGTTCAAGCTCTACGCGAAGAATGTGGCGGACAACGCGAAGGCTCTGGCCGAAGTCCTTAAGAACAAAGGATTAGATATCGTTTCCGGCGGCACCGACACGCACCTGATGCTGGTGGATCTGCGGCCCAAGCGGCTGACCGGCAAGGTGGCGGAGGCGGCGCTCGGTCGCGCCCATATCACCTGCAACAAGAACGGCATCCCGTTCGATCCGGAGAAGCCGGCGATCACCTCGGGTGTGCGGCTCGGCGCTCCGGCCGGAACCACGCGCGGTTTCGGCATCGCCGAGTTCCGCCAGGTCGGCGAGCTGATCGCCGAGGTGCTGGACGCGCTGTCGCACAAGAATTCCGACGAAGACGCAGGCGTAGAGGCAGCCGTCCGCGAGAAGGTGAAGCGGCTGATTTCCCGGTTCCCGATCTACTGAACCGGGTGAAGGGGTAAGGGGCGGAGAGAATGCGCTGTCCGAGTTGCGGGTCCCTGGACACCCAGGTGAAGGACTCGCGTCCGACCGAGGATTCCGCGGCCATCCGGCGGCGGCGGGTCTGTCTGTCGTGCAATTTCCGCTTCACGACCTTCGAACGCGTGCAGCTCCGCGAGCTGACCGTGATCAAGCGCAACGGCCGCCGCGCGCCGTTCGACCGCGACAAGCTGATCCGCTCGCTGTCGATCGCGCTGCGCAAGCGGCCGGTCGAGCCCGAGCGCGTCGAGCAGATGGTGTCGAAGATCGTGCGCGAGCTGGAGAGCCTCGGCGAGAACGAGGTCACGTCCGAGACCATCGGCGAGACCGTGATGGAGCATCTGCGCGAGCTCGACGACGTCGCCTATGTGCGCTTCGCCTCGGTCTACCGCAATTTCCGCGAGCCCAAGGACTTCCAGCAGGCGCTCGATGAGCTGAGCAGCGAGGACGAGCCGGACAAGCCGCCGGCGAAGCCCTCGGTTGCCGCACGGCGATGACGGACGCGGCGCAAGCACCTGCGGCGGCCGCAGCGCCCGCGGCCACGCCCGACGATTGGCGTTTCATGCAGCTTGCGCTCGCGCTCGGCCGGCGCGGGCTCGGCCGGACCTGGCCCAACCCCGCGGTCGGCGCCGTGGTCGTGAAAGACGGCGTCATCCTCGGCCGCGGCTGGACCCAGCCCGGGGGCCGCCCCCACGCCGAGACCGAGGCGCTCAAACGCGCCGGCAAGGACGCCAAAGGCGCGACGCTCTATGTGACGCTCGAGCCGTGCTCGCATCACGGCAAGACGCCGCCGTGTGCCGACGCGATCATCCGCGCCGGCATCGCCCGCGTGGTGTCGGCGCTGGAGGACGTCAATCCGCAGGTCGCCGGGCAGGGCTACGCCAAGCTCCGCGAGCGCGGCATCGTCGTCGAGACCGGGCTTGGCCGCGAGCAGGCCGAGCACGACCACGCCGGTCATTCGCGAAGGATGCGTGACGGCAGGCCTCACGTGCTGCTGAAGCTTGCGGCGTCGTCCGACGGCAAGGCGGGGCTCGCCGGGAGGAAGCCTGTTGCCATCACCGGCGAGGCCGCGCGCTTGCGCGTGCACCAGATGCGCGCCGAGGCCGACGCCATTCTCGTCGGCATCGGCACGGTGCTGGCCGACGATCCGCATTTGACCTGCCGGCTGCCCGGCATGTTCGAGTGTTCGCCGGTGCGCGTGATCCTCGATGCCAGGCTCCGCATTCCGCTGTCGACCGCGATCGTCGGCACCGCGCGCGAGGTGCCGGTCTGGGTGTTCGGCGCGAAGGGAGCGTCGCCGGTCGCCGAGGACATTTTGAAGGCCAAGGGCGTCGAGGTGTTCCGGGTCGACGCGCAGGACGGCCGGCTCGATCTGACGCAGATGGTGAAGACGCTGGCCGACCGCGGCATCACGCGGCTGATGGTGGAGGGCGGGCCGATCGTCGCCGCGTCGTTCCTCACCGCCGATCTGGTCGATCAGGTGGCGCTGTTTCGCTCGCCGAACGAGATCGGAATGACCGGCATCAACGTGCTGGACGGCAAGCCGCTCAGCGCCCTGACGCAGTCGCCGACCCTTTTGAGGGTGGCGACCGACGACGTCGGAGACGATAAACTGACACTGTACGAGCGGGCGTAGCGCATGATCCCGAAAAGTGGGTACCGGTTTTCGGACCAGATCATGCGCCAAAGGTAGAGAGTTAATGTTCACGGGAATTGTGAGTGATGTCGGCGAGGTGGTCGCGGTCGAGCCGCGCGCCGAAGGCCTGCGCCGGCTGAAGGTCGCGTGTGGCTATCCGGTCGAGTCCATCGCCATCGGCGCGTCGATCTCGCATTCCGGCGTCTGCCTCACCGTCGTCGAAGCTGCCAAGCTCGGCAACCGCACCGCGGTGTCGGTCGATGCTGCGGCCGAGACGCTGCGGCTCACCACCGCGGGCGACTGGAAGATGGGCACGAAGCTCAATCTCGAACGCGCCATGAAAGTCGGCGACGAGCTCGGCGGCCACATCGTTGCCGGCCATGTCGATGGCGTGGCCGAACTCGTGTCGCGCGAGGACCTGCCCGACATGGCCCGGCTCGTGCTGCGCGCGCCGAAAGACCTGATGCGCTTCGTCGCCACCAAGGGCTCGGTCGCGCTCGACGGCATTTCGCTGACCGTCAACGCGGTCACCGACGAGACATTCTCGGTGCTTATCATCCCGCACACGCTTGCGGTGACGACGCTCGGTGCGGCCAAGGTAGGCGACCGGATGAACCTGGAGATCGATCTGATGGCGCGCTATGCGGCGCGGCTGATGGAGACGCGGTGATTGATTGAAATTGGAAAGGGGGAGGCTTAGATGCGTGCTTTGCTGCCCGTGCTGTTGGTGTTCGGCGGAGTCCTGGCCGAAGAGGTCAAGGCGCAACAGATGTTCTGCGCGGTGAACAGCCAGGGCGCCACCAACTGCTCGTTCACGTCGATCGATGCCTGCCGTGACGATGTCCGCGGCGACGGCGGCTTCTGCATCCCCCAGGCGCCGGTCGGGCACCGGCAGCCCCGCGCGGCCGAGGTCACCGGCAGCGGCGGCGGCAACGATACCGTCAATCCGGCCCAGGATCAGCGCAATCGGAGGCTCGATCGCAGCCTGAATTTCTGCCGCGGCTGCTGAGCGATCTGTTACACAAGTTTCATGCAGGCGATGCGCCCTTGTTAGCAGGCACCACGCTTGCTACTGACGCGGCCCGAACAGTGAGGAACGAATGGCCGCACCGAAACGAAAGCCTGGAGCCAAGACCGCGAAGCCCTCGGGCGCCCGCATTCTGATTGTCGAGGCTCGGTTCTACAACGACATCGCCGATGCGCTCCTGGCAGGCGCTATCAGCGCGCTGGATGACGCCAAGGCGACATTCGAGGTCATCACCGTGCCGGGTGCGCTGGAGATCGTGCCGGCGATCGCGGTCGCGCTCGACGCCGCCGCAAAGCAGAAACAGCCCTATGACGGGGTGGTGGCGCTCGGCTGCGTGATCCAGGGCGAGACCTTCCATTTCGACATCGTGTCGATGCAGTCGGCCCGCGCGCTGCTGGATTTCTCGGTGCAGAACCGGATTCCCTGCGGCAACGGCATCCTGACCACGGACACCGAGGCGCAGGCCTGGGCCCGCGCGCGGCTGACCGATCAGGACAAGGGCGGCGACGCCGCCCGCGCGGCGCTTGCGCTGATCGCACTGAAGAACCAAGTGGGCCAGAAGCAGAAGTAACGGATGGCTCGAACCGCACCATCGAAGGACGGGCCCCGCGCCAACAAGCGCGGCGCGGCGCGGCTTGCCGCCGTGCAGGCGCTCTACCAGATGGATCTCGCGGCGACGCCGCTCAACGACATCCTGGGCGAGTTCGAGGCCCATTGGATGGGCCAGGAGGTCGAGGGCGACAAGTACCTGCCGGCGGAGGCCGCGTTCTTCCGCGACGTGGTCAAGGGCGTGGTCGCCGAGCAGCGCCGGCTCGATCCGATGATCGACGCGATCCTGTCGAAGGGCTGGCCGCTGGTGCGGATCGAGACCGTGCTGCGCGCGATCCTGCGCGCCGGCGCCTATGAGCTCGACAAGAAGCCCGAGGTGCCGGCCCGCGTCGTCGTCTCCGAATATGCCGACGTCGCCAATGCCTTCGTCGAGCGCGACGAAACGGGCCTCGTCAACGCCGTGCTCGACCAGCTTGCCCGGCAGTTACGGGCGAGCGAATTCGAGGGGGCGCGCTAGCGCGATGGCCAGACGCCGGACCACAAAGCAGTCTGGCGAAGACCTCCTGATCGCCAACTATTTCAGGCCGATCGCGCGCCATCCCGGCGCGCGCGGCCTGATCGACGACGCCGCCTATCTGGCGCCGCCCAAGGGCCACGAGCTGGTCCTGAAAACCGACGCCATCGTCGGCGGCGTGCATTTCTTCAACGACGATCCGCCGGACACCGTGGCGCGCAAGGCGCTCGGCGTGAACCTGTCGGATCTGGCGTCGAAAGGCGCGAAGCCTGCGGGCTTCCTGCTGACGCTGGCGCTACCGAAGGACTGCGGCCACGGCTGGCTCAAGCCCTTCGCGCGTGGGCTCGGCGCCATGGCGAAGCGCTACGGCTGTCCGCTGCTGGGCGGCGACACCGTGATGACGCCGGGTCCGGTGACGATCTCGATTGCGGCGTTCGGAACCTTGCCGAAAGGCACCGGCGTGGAGCGCTCCGGCGCGAGGGCGGGCGACGTCATCGTCGTGACCGGCACGATCGGTGACGCGGCGCTGGGGCTGAAGCTTCGCACCGACATCGGCGCGATCCAGCGCTGGAAGCTCGACGCCAAGATGCGGGCGCATCTGGCGGAGCGCTATCTGGTGCCGCAGCCACGCAACGCCATTGCCGACGCGGTGCGGCGCTATGCCAACGGCGCGATGGATGTTTCCGACGGCTTGGCGGGCGATCTCGGCAAGCTGCTGAAGGCCTCGGGCGTCGGCGCTGAGGTCGAGGCCGCCCGCGTGCCGCTGTCGCGGGCGGCGCGGCATGCGCTCGCGGCCGATCCCGGCGCGCTCGAAACCATCCTCACCGGCGGCGATGACTTCGAGGTGCTGGCCACGGTTCCGCGAAAGAAGCTTGCCGCCTTCCAGGCCGCGGCGCGGCGCGCCCGCGTGCCGCTGACCGCGATCGGCCGGGTTACGGCCGGGCAGGGCGCCCGTTTCATCGGGTTCGACGGGGAGGAACTGACCTTCCGCCGCGCCTCATTCAGCCATTTTTGAAAGGACACGCCGCGCTATACTCGCGCCAGCACAGAACACGGAAAATGGGGTTGGGGACGTCATGCACGACATTACCGCCATCGCTGCCGCGAAGCCCGGCGCGACCCGGTCGCCGAACTTCGGCAAGCATCAGCGCTGGTATCCGACGATCTATGATCTGCGCCGCGGCTCGAAGCGCCGGCTGCCGCATTTCGCCTACGAGTACGGTGACGGCGGCGCGGGCGACGACACCGGCATCAAGCACAACTGGGCGGCGCTCGACGCCATCGAGATGGTGCCGCGCTATGGCGTGATGCCCGAGCTGCCGCCGGTCAACTGCGAGCTGTTCGGGCGAAAATACTCGGCGCCGCTCGGCGTGGCGCCGATGGGCAGCCCGATCGTGGTGTGGCCCGGCGCGGACAAGCTTTTGGCCGCGGCCGCGCAGCGCGCCAAGGTGCCGTACACGCTGGGCGTCGCCGGCGGCGCCACGATCGAGGAGATCGCCAAGATCGCGCCCGACGTGATGTGGCTGCAGATGTATCGCTTCGCCAAGAACAACCACGCCATCGGCTTCGACCTGATGCGGCGCGCCGACGAGGCGGGCGTGCACGTGCTGATGCTCACGCTCGACGTGCCGGTGCGCACCGTGCGCTCGCGCGAGGTCAAGGTCGGCATGGGTGGCGGCGGCTATTTCCGGCCCGACTGGCGCATGATGCTCGGCATGGTGAAGTGTCCGGGCTGGGCCATGGCTATGCTCGCCAACAACCTGCCGCGCTTCGCCAACATCCAGCCTTACGCGGGACCGGGCGCGGGGCTGAACGAAACTATCCGCTACGCTCGAACCGAGATGGGCGGCGCGTTCTCGTGGGACGAGGTCAAGCGCTACCGCGACCGCTGGAAGAAGCCGCTCATTCTCAAGGGCATCCTGCATCCGGAAGATGCCGAGAAGGCGGTCGAGATCGGCGCCGACGGCATCCTGGTGTCGAACCATGGCGGCCGCCAGATCGAGGCACTGCCGCCGCCGATCGATTGCGTGCCGGCGGTGGTGAAGGCCGTCAACAAGCGCGCCACCGTGTTGTTCGATTCCGGCGTGCGCAGCGGCACCGACGTCGCTCGGGCGCTCGCGCTCGGCGCTGACGCGGCGCTGGCCGGCAAGGCGTTTCTCTGGGGGCTCGGCGCGCTCGGCTCCGACGGGCCGGGCCATGTCATCGACCTGCTGATCGATGAATTGCGCTCGGCGCTCGGCCAGATCGGTGCGCATTCGCCGGCCGAGGCCCGCAACGTCCGCGTGCGCCATCCGGGCGCGCTGACGTTCTGATCACTCTCGGCTGGCCGCCCGCGATTCGTGGGCGGCCGCCCTTTACGGCGCTCCGGCAGCAACCGGGCGCGCCGGACGAGGCGGAAAACGGGCGATTTCGCTGGATTGCAGGCACTTTAGCCACATCCGGCGTTGCGTCCGTGACGGGTTTTTGGCAGATATCGCGCCACATTAAGAAGCCGGACGGGGGGCCTTGTCCGGACCCTCCAAATTCAATCGAGGAAACCAATGACAGCTCTGGGACTGATCGTCGTTTGCGGACTGCTTGCAGTCGCATACGGCATCTGGGCAATCACGTCGGTGCTGAGCGCCGACGCAGGCAGCGCCAGGATGCAGGAGATTGCGGGTGCGGTGCGCGAAGGCGCGCAGGCCTATCTCAAGCGCCAATACACCACCATCGGCATTGTCGGCGTCGTGATCTTCCTGATCGTCGGCTACATGCTCGGCTGGCTGGTCGCGATCGGCTTCGCCATCGGCGCGGTGCTCTCGGGCGTCGCGGGCTTCATCGGCATGAACGTCTCGGTGCGCGCCAACGTGCGCACCGCGCAGGCCGCTATCTCTTCGCTGGCCGGTGGCCTCGAGCTGGCCTTCAAGGCCGGCGCGATCACAGGCATGTTCGTCGCGGGCCTCGCGCTCCTCGGCGTCACGGTCTACTACTGGGTGCTGACCGGCTCGATGGGGCTTGCTGCGAATTCGCGCACCGTGATCGACGCGATGGTGGCGCTCGGCTTCGGCGCCTCGCTCATTTCGATCTTCGCCCGTCTCGGCGGCGGCATCTTCACCAAGGGTGCGGACGTCGGCGGCGATCTCGTCGGCAAGGTCGAGGCCGGCATTCCGGAGGACGATCCGCGCAATCCGGCGACCATCGCCGACAACGTCGGTGACAACGTCGGCGACTGCGCCGGCATGGCGGCCGACCTGTTCGAGACCTACGCGGTGACCACGGTCGCCACGATGGTTCTGGCTTCGATCTTCTTCTCGGGCACCGACTATCTGGTGCCGATGATGATCCTGCCGCTCGCCATCGGCGGCGTCTGCATCATCACCTCGATTGTCGGCACCTTCTTCGTCAAGCTCGGCGCCAGCCAGTCGATCATGGGCGCGCTCTACAAGGGCCTGATCGTCACCGCGATCCTGTCGCTGATCGGCATCGCACTGGTGATCCAGTTCATGTTCGGCTTTGGCGTGCCGCTGAAGACCAGCGGAGGCGTCGCCTTCACCACGACCACGATCTACATCTGCGGCGTGGTCGGCCTCGTGGTCACCGGCCTGATCATCTGGATCACCGAGTACTACACCGGCACCGACTATCGCCCGGTGAAGTCGATCGCCGCGGCTTCGGTCACCGGCCACGGCACCAACGTCATCCAGGGCCTCGCCATCTCGATGGAGGCGACCGCGCTGCCCGCGATCGTCATCATCGCCGGCATCCTGGTCTGCTACGGCCTCGCCGGCCTGTTCGGCATTGCGATCGCGGTGACGACGATGCTGGCGCTCGCCGGCATGGTGGTCGCGCTCGACGCTTTCGGCCCGGTCACCGACAACGCAGGCGGCATCGCCGAAATGGCGGGTCTGCCCAAGGAGGTCCGCAAGTCGACCGACGCGCTCGACGCGGTCGGCAACACCACCAAGGCGGTCACCAAGGGCTATGCGATCGGCTCGGCGGGCCTCGGCGCGCTGGTGCTGTTCGCGGCCTATAACGAGGACCTGAAGTTCTTCATCGCGCAGTCGACGCAGCACAAGTACTTCGCCGGCGTCTCGCTCGACTTCTCGCTGAACAATCCGTACGTCGTCGCGGGCCTGCTGTTCGGCGGCCTGCTGCCGTACCTGTTCGGCGCGATGGGCATGACCGCGGTCGGCCGCGCCGCCAGCGCGATCGTCGAGGAGGTCCGCCGTCAGTTCCGCGAGAAGCCCGGCATCATGCAGGGCAAGGACAAGCCGGACTACGGCCGCGCCGTCGACATGCTCACCAAGGCCGCGATCAAGGAGATGATCATCCCGTCGCTGCTGCCGGTGCTGTCGCCGATCGTGGTCTACTACGTGATCTACTTCGTGGCGGGCGGCGGAGCCGCCGGCAAGTCGGCCGGCTTCTCGGCGGTCGGCGCGATGCTGCTCGGCGTGATCGTGACCGGTCTGTTCGTCGCGATCTCGATGACCTCGGGCGGCGGCGCCTGGGACAACGCCAAGAAGTACATCGAGGACGGCCACTACGGCGGCAAGGGCTCGGATGCCCACAAGGCCGCCGTGACCGGTGATACCGTCGGCGATCCCTACAAGGACACCGCGGGTCCGGCCGTGAACCCGATGATCAAGATCACCAACATCGTTGCGCTTTTGCTGCTCGCGGTTCTCGCGCACGGCTAAGCGTCAGCACGTTCCAAGCATCGAGCCCCGCGGCGCAAGCCGCGGGGCTTTTCGTTGAGTGCAGCCGCGTACCTCCGGCGCACTAAAGGCACACCGCGCACGGACAGGCTAGCGCACCCAATCCGATCGGAGGACGACAGCGGCCATCGACGCCGACAAAACATGAGATCGCGCGCAACCCGAACAGTGGGCCTGCGCAGGAATGACGGGAGCGATCACCATGAGCGAAAGCGGCGACGACGGCTTCCAGGTCGGCACCATTA
>CAKZHN010000242.1 GCA_936924235.1 uncultured Rhodoplanes sp.
GCTCGCTCATCAGGCGTCGCGATCGACGAAGCCCTCAAACGAACAAGGCATGCGGGCTTTAGGACGGAATGCGAGAGCGCGGAAGATTAATCTTGCAAACGCAAGGTCTATCAACATCGTTGCGGACGCATCGATTTCATCAGGAGCATCGGCAACAGCATGGGTTGAGCGGAGCGAAACCCACCGCCTTGAGATGGGTTTCGCCGTACCGCGTCCAAAACGCGCATGGACGCGCCTCGCTCCAGGCTCAGTGCGCCAGCGGATCGGGCCGCAACTGCAGCTTCACCGCCCGCGGCCGGTTCTCCTTGCCGCCTTCGAGGTGGAAGGTGGTGCGGCTGCCGTAGGTGCTCCAGAGCGCGCGGCCCTTCCAGCCGGTGTTGGCGTCATCGATGCGGCCGTCGACGTTCTTGGCGAAGAAGCCCATCGGATACGGCACCACGAAGTTGATGAGCTGCCCGTCCTTCACGGCGAAGATCGAGCTGTTCAGATTGCCCATCACGATCGGCACGTTCTCGCCGAGGCCGAAGGTGTTGTACAGATCGACCCACACGTAGTAGCTCGCCTCGGCGCTGCCGTCGTCGGTCACGTCGCGGAGCTGCGGACCGGGGAGCTTGTGCAGCGTCCAGCCCTCCGGGCAGTGCTTGCCGAGCGCGGTCGGCCCGTTGAGCACCTTGCACTTCCTCCGGTCGAACTCGCCGACATGGCCGCTCGCCAGCGCCACCCAATAGACGCCGTTCTTATCGACGTCGCCGCCGCGCGGCCCGTAGCCCGGCATCGGCGGCTCATAGATTTCGGTCAGCGCCGTGTGGGTCGCGTCGCTGCCCGGCACCACGCGGATGATCGAGCCGGGATAGCCGATCACCGTGCCCCACACCGCGCCGTCGGACGGGCTCACGGCCACCGCGTAGTGATTGACGTTGATGCGCTTGTCTTTCGCGGGATCGACCGGCGCATTGGGCTCGACATAGTCGTCGCGCTTGCCGTTGCCGTTGGTGTCGACGATGAACGGCGTCCAGCCCTGCGATTTCTGCTCGTCGCCGGTCTCCTCGAACATCTTGCGATTGAGCCAGCCGATCACCGCCGGGCCGACCACACCCGGGCTGGTCCAGAGCGTCTGGTTGGCGTCGCTCGCGAAGTTGAGATGATGCGTCGGGAAGCAGGTGTCGATCAGGGTGAACTTGCCGGTCGCCGGATCGTAGAACGACAGCTCGCGGTTCGCCTCCTTGAGCGGAAACGCCTTGGCGGATGGATGGTCCGAGCCCTGCTGGCAGAACGCCGGATCGGCATGCGGACGGATGCGCGGCGTCGACCAGACGCGGCCCTTCTCGTCGAACATGACGTTGTGGTTGATGTTCTGGCTGTCCCAGATCGGCTTGTCGCCCCACCAGGCGGATGCCGCGAACGGGCCGTCCTTGACGTTGGGCGTCTTCGGATCACGGACCGGATGTTTCACCTCGCTCGCGGTGTTGGTCACCGGATCGAGGATCGGAATCATGTCGGTCGAATCTTCGGGCGAGCCGTAGATCTTGCCGTTGGCGTTGAGCCGCGGATTGCGGCGATCGGTCGAGATCGCGTCGTGAAGATAGCTGGTCGGATGGCCCCACTCCCACGTGGTGACGACCACGTTGCGCTCGATGCCCTTGGGCCGCTCGGGCCTGGCGAACGGAAGTTCGCCGCCCTTGATGCCGTCGGTCCAGCCGGCAAACAGATCGAGCGCCTTCTGCGTGTCGAGGCGGCCGATGTCGCGCGCCATCAGTGCCTGCGCGCTGCCGGAGGCGAGCCTGCGCGCCCAGGCGTCGGACGATGTCGGAAACTGCTTGGCAAATTCCTCGGGCACGGCGCGCGTACCCGGCGTGCCGAGCGGATGGCAGGACTGGCAGGCGCCACTCTTCACGATATTGAGCCACTCGCCCTGGCTCTTGATCTTCTCCAGGGGAAATTCGTCTTTCTTCGGAACGTGAATGAGCGAGAACCAGTAGATCGGCGGGTAGTTCTGCGCTGCGGCTGCGGCGTTCGGCGCCGGCGCGGCCTTGAGGTCGAGCGATTTGCCCGGCGCGGCCGCAACCTTCGCGGAGTCGGCGAGACCGTAACCGCGCACCCAGACGCTGTAGTTGGCTTTCGGCAATTCGGGGATGAGGTAGCGGCCCTGATCGTCGGTTACGACGATCTTTGCGTACCTGGTCGGCAGATCGCTCGTCTCGGCGATGACCCAGACGCCCGCTTCAGGACCATTCGCGCCGGTCACGACGCCGCCGATGTCCGCCGCTCCGACCGTGACTGCAGTCTGTGCATTGGCCGGCCACGCAAGCAACGAACCCGCCAATGCCAGCGCCGCACACCAGTTTCTTCTCATCATGGAGCCCCCGAAAGATGACCGCCTGGCCAACATCCCGAGAGGGCGCCAGGCAACGGGAACGATCATCTCTCCGAAACTGGAACGATTCAAGAAAGTGTCCCGCGCATTCCCGCAGGGCACCCATTCGCGTGCGAGCCAGCGCGAACAGTGCACTCAAACTTTGAAAAACTCCACGAACCGCCCGTACACGTGGTCCGGCACCTCCTCCGCCATGTAGTGACCGCACTGCACGGCGTCGGTGTCCACGACGTTGGCGGCATATTTCTTCCACACGTCGGCGAACTCTTTCGTCCGCTCCGGCGGCTGGCCGCGGGCGCCCCACAGGATCAGCGCCGGCATCTGGATCTGCTTGTCCTTGTCGACCTGGTCGATCTCGTAGTCGCTGGTCGGCGAGGCGCGGAAGTCGCGGCAGGAACCGGTGATGGTCTTGTACGTGTAGCAGCGGATGTACTCATCGAGCGCGGTCTGGGTGAGAAAGCCCAAGCCCGTGCCACCACGGATCACCATGCGGCTTTTCAGAAAGAACTCCGGCGGCACCGCGCTGATCATGCGCTCGGGGAATGGCTCGGGCTGCGCCATGAACGACCAGTGCCAGGAGCCGATCGCCCAGTTCTTGGTCGTGTTGTTCCAGACGTGGAAGGTCGGCACCACATCCATGATGCAGACCCTGGTGATGCGGTCGCCGTCGTCGAGACACATCCGATGCGCGGTGCGCGCGCCGCGGTCGTGGCCGGCGAGAAAGAAGCGCTGATAACCGAGCGCCGTCATGACCTCGAACATGTCGCGGCCCATGGCGCGGAAGCTGAAGTTGATATTCTTCGGGCCGGGCTCGGGCAGCGAGCTGTCGCCGTAGCCGCGCAGGTCCGGCAGGATGACGTGATAGTTCTGCGCAAGCTTCGCCGCGACCTTGTACCAGCAGACGTGATTTTGCGGATTGCCGTGCAGCAGCAGCAGCGGCGGGCCGGAGCCGCCGTGGCGCAGGCGGATGGTGGCGCCGCTGGTGCGCATGTCGAGATGCTTGAAGCCCGGAAACAACGCCGCGACGTCGGGACTGCCCCAGCGCACCGGATCGCGCTTGTAGTCGTCGGGCGTGGCCTCGGCCATGATGGCGCCTGCGGCCGCTTGCGCATCGGCAGGCGTGACGGCCGCGGCGGATATGGCTGCACCCGCGGCCACGCCCGCCATCACGTCGCGGCGGTTGATGGACGTTTTCGATTCTTGGCGTTTTGTCATTGCTTTCTCCCAGCAGTGAAACGGCGGCCTAATCCAACGGCGTGAACCCAGACTCCTTCACGATCGGCCCCCAGCGATCGTAGTTGGCTTTGATCTCGCGAGCGAAGTCAGCCGGCGCGAGGCCGCCAGCATCGACCGACTGATTGGCCAGACCGGCCTGGACTTCCTTGGTTTGCAGGGCCGCCCGCAACACGCCGCTCAGCGCCTCGACGGTCCCGCTGGGCGTTTTCGCCGGGGTCAGGATGCCGAACCACTCGGCGAATTCGAGCGCCGGATATCCCGCCTCGCCAACGGTCGGCACATCGGGCAGCAACGAGCTTCGCTGTGCGCCCGTCGTGGCCAGCGCCCGCAGCGCCCCGGACCGGACGTGCGGAACAAACGGGCCGATTGGCGAAATGCAGGAGGCGATCTGGCCTCCCAGCAGACTTTGGATGGAGGGCGCCGTGCCCGGGAAAGGAACGTGGAGATATTCGAAGTTCGCGGCGCGGGACAACATGACGCCGAGGAAATGCAGCGGCGAGCCCGCGCCGGGCGTTCCATAGGAGGCCTGGTTGGGATTGCTCCGGCACCAGGCGATGAAATCAGGCAGCGTCTTCGCAGTGGCCGGGACCAGCGGGCCTGCCACATACGCCATGGCCGTGGTGGAGACGGTCGTGATCGCCGTAAAATCCTGCGGACCGTAGCTCAGCGATTTGTAGACGTGCGGGTAGAGACAGACCATTGCGGCGGGCGTCAGCACCATGACCGACCCGTCGGCCGGGCTGCCCTTCAACGCATCCAGCACGACCTTGCCGCCTGCGCCGGGACGGTTCTCGACGATCGTCGACGACGCATATCCCTTCATCTGCTCGGCCAAAAGCCGCGCGACAACGTCGGTGGGGCCGCCCGCAGGAAAGCCGACCATGATGCGGGCCGTCGAATGCAACGGCTGCGACAGACCGGGCGAAAGCCCCAGCGCACACGAAGCGATACCGCCCGCACCTCCCAACAGGAACCGCCGCCGATTGGGTGTGGTCACGCGATGAATGTCAGTCATTGCCCCCTCCCCTGTGTGATGAATTTCCGCCGTCTGGTCTTCACTCCTTTGCTCAGGACACCGGAGCGCCCTGCGAGTCGGTGCTGGGCAGCCTACAGCCCGGCCAAATTGTAGCGCGAGAAGTCGCGGCCTTCCTTGACGACGAACTCCAGCAGGAACGGCGCGCCCTTTTCCGTGACGCCGACCGCCTCCTTGATGCCCGACACGATATCGCCCGGCTTCTCGACGCGACGTGCCGCGACGTTCAGGCCCTCGGCGACCTTGGTGTAATTGCCGCCGACCGTCATCGAGCCGTACTTCTCGTCAGAGATCTTCAGCACATCGCGCTCGGCGCCCATCACGCCGTTGTTGAACACCACGGTGAGGATGCCGATGCGGTTGCGCGCCGCGGTCTCGATGTCCATGCCGGTCATGCCGATGGCCGCATCGCCCATCACGTTGACGCAGAGCTTTTTCGGCTCGGCGAGCTTGGCGCCCATGGTGATGCCGAGGCCGTAGCCGAGCTGGGTGGACTTGCCCCAGCCCATGTAGGAGCCGGCGACGGTCGGCTCCCAGAACGGCATCAGCTGCTCGCGCGGGCTGCCGGAGTCATGCGTCATGATGACGTTGTCGCGGTCGACCGTCTTCATCAGATCGCGGATCACGCGATACTGGTTGAGCGGCGTCTTGTCGGAGTTGAGGAACTTGGCCCATTCGTCGAGGAAGGCTTTCTTGGCGGTGGCGACTTCTTCCTTGAGCGACGTGAAGGCATTGCCACCGCCCGGCCCTTTCTGGCGCGAGACCTCGGCGATCAGCGCGTCGAGCACCAGCGCGGCATCGCCGACCACGGCGTGGTCGGCGCGATACTCCTTGTTGATGTCGCCCGCGTCGTTGGTCGAATGCACGATGGTCTTGCCGGGCGGCACGCCCGGCCCGAACGGCGTCTTGGTGAGGCTCGAGCCCACCGCGAACACCAGATCGGCTTTCGCCATGAAGTCGACGTAGTGCTTGCCGCGCGAGCGCGTCGAGGCGCCGAGCGACAGCGGATGGTTCTCGGCAATGGCGCTCTTGCCCGGATTGGTGGTGACGACCGGCGCGGGAAGGAGCTCGGCGAGCGCGGCGAGGCGATCACCGGCTTCCGCGTAATGCACGCCCTGCCCGGCCCAAAGGATCGGGCTCTTGGCCGACAACAGCATCTGCGCCGCCTTCTTCACGGCGTCGGGATCGGGCGCGAAGCGCTGCACCTGCACCGGGACGTAGTCGAGCGTGCCCTTGAACTCGGCCTCGAACACCTCGTCGGGGATTTCGATCAGAACCGGACCGGCCTTGCCGGAGCGCATGGCGTGGTAGGCGCGCCGGAGGAGATCGGGCAGCTCCTGCACGTTGTGCGCCAGCGCCGACCATTTGGTGACCGGCTTGTAGACCTCGGCGGCGCGGAACGCCGGCCGCACGTATTGCTTGGCGAGCGCCAGCCCGCCGGAGATGATCAGCAGCGGCACGTTCTCGGTGTAGGCCTGCGCCACGCCAGGAAACGCGTTCTCGATGCCGGGGCCGGCTTGCGCCGCGAACACGCCGTTCTTCCGGCCGCGCTTGATGCGGCTATAGCCGTCGGCAAGGCCCACGCCGACGCGCTCCTGCCGGCAGAGAATGGGGCGGATGTCGAGCGCCGCGCACGGCTCGATGACCTGATTGCGCGGATAGCAGGAGAGAAACTCCGTGCCCTCGCGCTTGAGGATTTCGGCAACGACGCCCGCTCCGTTCATACGCTTCCTCCCGGCTGATTGGGGAGGAAGTGTAGAGCGGCATGAGCGCGCCCCGGAAGCCCTCTGGGGCGTGAAGCGGTGGCGACGAGGAGCTGGCGGCTAGACGGCCCAGCCGGCCGCCGCAACGCTCTCCGGGACGGCATCCTGCGGCTGCGGGCGCAGCCACTTGCGCCGGCCGACCTGGCCACTGCCTTCGGCACGGCGGGCCAGGCTCGCCATGTGCTTGCACTCGGCCACGTAGCGCTGGAAGTCTTCGGTCAGGAATTCCGGATGCTGCGGCATGGAGCATGTCCCTTCTGGTCAGGGCCATTTCCATCACAATTGTTCGAAAACCGGCTCAAACAAATCGCTAAAATTTTAGCGAATCCGGCGGCGCCGCGCGGCTGAGCCGCTTTTCCTATCTCCCCAGCTCGGCCAATTCCGGCACCACCCAAAGCGGCTTCTCGCCGCGCGCGACGCGCTGCACGTTGTCGAAGGCGTTGCGGAAGCGCGCCACGTGGTTGTCCCAGGTGGGACCTGCGAAATGCGAGGTCAGCAGCACGTTGTTCAATTTGAACAGCGGATTGTCGGGGGGCGGCGGCTCCTGGTCGAACACGTCGAGGCCGGCGCCGAAGATCTTGTTGTCGGCAAGCGTTTTGGTCAGCGCGACCTCGTCGATCACAGGTCCCCGGCTGGTGTTGACGATCACGGCGGTGGGCTTCATCAGCGCCAGTTCGTTCGCGCCGATCATGTGATGGGTGGAGTCGTTGAGCGGCACGTGCATCGACACGTAGTCGGAGCTGGCCAGCAGTTCGTTGAGCAGCCGGAAGCGCACGCCGAGCGCGTCCTCCTCGTGCTCGGGCAGCCGTGCGATGTCGTAATACTGCACCCGCATGCCGAAGGCCTTCGCGATCCGTGCCACCTTCTTGCCGATGGTGCCCAGCCCGACGATGCCCAGCGTCTTGTCGAAGATCTCGTACATCATCGGCGCCGGCCCGTTGCCGCGCCAGCGCCCGGCCGAGACGTTGGCGTGCTGCCAGATCACCCGGCGCGACACCGCGAGCATCAGCATGAGGGCATGCTCGGACACCGAGATGGCGTTGGCGCCGCCGTTGTTGCAGACCGGCACTTTGGCGCGGCGCGCGGCTTCGAGATCGACATCGTCGTAGCCGGCGCTGAGCAGCTGATAGAGCTTGAGCTTCGGCGCGATCCTGTAGAGCGCGTCGTCGAGCCGGAGATTCGGATAGCAGATCACGTATTCGGCGGCCGGCAGCACCTGCTCCAGCGCGGCGCGATCGGCGCGCGAAGGCACCACCTCGAAGCCCGACGGCGCCATGGCCTTGGCCATCTCGGCGATGTCGGCATGGGAGGGCGGAACGACGACGATGCGGGGTGCCATGGGGATTCCTGATTTTTTAGCGACGCAGACGGTTTCTCGCCGTCATCCTGAGGTGCGAGCCATTAGCGCGTCTACGCGCGTCTTCGACGCGCTATTGCGAGCCTCGAAGGATGAACGGCCCGGGATTTCGGGGCCGCATCCTTCGAGGCCCGCCTTCGGCGGGCACCTCAGGATGACGGAGATAGAGCACGCATGTTTCAACATACAGGAGTCATGCGCCAGAGGCTGAGCGATGCATGTTCGGCGGGCGGGCAAAGCCGAAATGATCGCGCAACGTCGGGCCCTGGTAGTCGTTCCGATACAACCCACGCTTCTGCAGGATCGGGATCACGCCGTTTGCGAAATCATCGAGGCCGCCGGGGAAGTACGGCGGCATTACGTTGAAGCCGTCGCAGCCGCCCTCACGGAACCATTCCTCCATCCGCGCCGCGATCTGCTCCGGTGTGCCGCACATGATGTGATGGCCGCGGCCGGTGGCGACGAGCTGCGCGAGCTGGCGCAGCGTCAGGCCCTCGCGGCGCGCCAGGTCGGTGAGCAGCTTCGCCCGGCTCTGCAGCTGGTCGGACGCCGGCAGCTCCGGCAATGGGCCGTCGAGATCATACCTGCTGATGTCATGGCCGAGGCGCTCGGAGAGCAGCGGCAGCGCCCGCGAGAAATCGGTCCAGCCTTCCAGCGTGGCGAGCTTGTCGCGCGCCTCATGCTCGGTGCCGCCGATGACAGGGAGGAAGCCCGGCATGATGGCAAGGTCTTCCGGGCGCCGGCCGAAGGCGGCGAGCCGGCCCTTCAGGCTCCTGTAGAAGTCCTGGGCGGTTCCAAGCGTCTGCTGCGCCGTGAACACCACCTCGGCGGTGCGCGCCGCCAGCTGCTGGCCAACGTCCGATGAGCCAGCCTGCACGATGATCGGATGGCCCTGCGGCGGCCGCGACGAGTTCAGCGGGCCCTTGACGGTGAAATACTTGCCCTTGTGGTCGAGCACGTGGAGCTTCGTCGGATCGACGAAGGCGCCGCTCGCCTTGTCGCGCGGGAACGCGCCGTCGTCCCAGCTGTCCCACAGGCCCTTCACCACGTCGATGAACTCCTCGGCGATGGCGTAGCGCTCGTCGTGCGGCGGATGGCTGGTGCCGAAGTTCGCGGCGGTGCGCGCGTAGGACGTGGTGACTGCGTTCCAAGCCGCGCGGCCCTGGCTCAGATGATCCAACGTGGCGAACACGCGCGCGGTGTGAAACGGCTCGCCATACGTGGTCGAGGCGGTCGCCGCGAGGCCGATGCGGCTGGTGGTCATCGCGAGCGCTGCGAGCGCCGACAGCGGCTCGAAGCGCGCGATCATCGAAGGATGCGCGTCGGCGCCGCTGGTGAGCCCGTCGGCGAGGAAGATCATGTCAAACTTGGCGCGCTCGGCGGTCGCGACGATGCGCTGCAGATGGCCTAAGTTCTCGCCGCCAGACTCCGCGCCGGGATAGCGCCAGCCGGCGACGTGATGGCCGGCGCCCTGCAAGAAAAGGCCAAGATGAATCTGCCGGGGCGGCGCCGTCACACGAAATCTCCCTTCGGAAAACATATCGGGCAACGTTGTACGTTGCTATCGTCTCTCCGTGGAGAGGCGCAAAAGGAGAAACGCCATGCGGCCGTTCGAGGGTATCCGGGTGATCGACGCGACCCACGTTCTGGCGGGGCCGTTCGCGGCCTACCAGCTCGGCGTGCTCGGCGCCGATGTGATCAAGATCGAGGACCCGAACGACCCCGACCAGAGCCGCGGCTCGGGCACCGACAAGGCGCTCAACCACAAGCTGATGGGCACGGCGTTCCTGACCCAGGGCTCCAACAAGCGCTCGGTGGCGCTCGACCTCAAGCAGGAGCGCGACCGCGAAATCCTCAAAGCGCTGGTCAAGACCGCCGACGTGTTCGTGGAGAACTACCGCCCCGGCGCGTTCGACGCGCTGGGGCTCGGCTATGAGGCGCTGTCGAAAATCAACCCGCGCCTGATCTATGCCTCGTTCTCGGCCTTCGGACAGCAAGGTCCGCGCGGCAATCAGACCGCCTATGACCACGTCATCCAGGCGACATCCGGCATCATGGCGATGACCGGCACCAAGGACGTGAATCCGATCAAGCTCGGCTCGCCCGCGGTCGACTACGGCACCGGCATGACCGGCGCGTTCGCGCTCTCGGCGGCGCTCTATCAGCGCGAGCGCACCGGCAAGGGCCAGCGCATCGACATGGCGATGCTCGACGTCGCCATGATCCTGATGGCCTCGCACGTGACCGGCTACCTGCGCAACGGCGCGCATCCGAAGCCGCATGGTAACCGCCATCCGCACGCGACCAACGGCGCGTTCAAGACCAGGGACGGCACGCTGGTCATGCTCGGGGCGAGCAACATCCGCCAGCAGAAGCGGCTGTGGACGCTGCTCGGCCGCCCCGAGATGATCAAGAAGACCAACGACGAGCGCGATGCCGACCACGACCGCGAGATCGCGGTGCTGGAGGAGGTGATGCTGACGCGCACCGCGGACGAGTGGGAAGAATTCCTGCAGGCCCGCCATGTCCCGGCGTGCCGCGTGCGCACCATGGGCGAGGCGATCGCCGATCCGCACGTCGCCTCGCGCGAGATCGGAAGAGAGTCGTGTAGGGAAAGAGTGT
>CAKZHN010000243.1 GCA_936924235.1 uncultured Rhodoplanes sp.
GTTGGCGTCGGCCGGCGACGTCAACGGCGACGGCTTCGCCGACGTCATCGTCGGCATGCCCTCCGCGGACAACCATCAGGGCGCAGCCTATGTGGTGTTCGGCAGCGGCTCGGGCTTCGACGCCAACATCGCGTTGTCGAGCCTCGACGGCAGCAACGGCTTCAAGATCGAGAACACCAGCACCAATATTTTCGCAGGCTTCACGGTCGCCGGCGCCGGCGACGTCAACGGTGACGGCTTCGACGATGTGATCGTCAGCGCGCCGTTTGGGGCACCGGGCCAGAGCTACGGCAGCAACTACACCTACGGCGCGAGTTACGTGGTGTACGGCACCAACACGGGCTTTCCCGCGTCGGTCGATCTCGCCAATCTCGACGGCAGCAACGGCTTCGCGCTCGACAGCTCGCCGTTCTCGACGCTGGGGTCCAGCGTCGCCGGCGCGGGCGACGTCAATGGCGACCACGTCGACGATCTGATCATCGGCTCCTTCGGCGACGGCGGCACCGCCCCCGCCTATGTCATCTTCGGCAGCAGCGCGGGCTTCCCGGCCCATGTCGATGCGCCCGCCCTCGTCAACGGCACCGACGGCTTTGCGATCGAGGGCCCGCCCGCGTTCTCGTCGTCGGTGGCGGCGGCCGACGTCAACGGCGACGGCTTCGCCGATCTGATTTACACCACCAACTATCCGGCGACCGCCTATGTGGTGCTCGGCACCAACGCCGGCTTCCCGGCGACGGTCGACGTCACCGACCTCGACGGCACCAATGGCTTTGCAATCGTCGGCGCCGATTTCGGCGGCAGCCCCTACGGCCACCTCACGGTCGCCTCTGCCGGCGACATCAACGGCGACGGCTTCGATGACCTGGTCATCGGGGCCGTTCACGGCCCCTCCCCGTACGGAACCGGGCCCGGCGCCGATGCAAGCTACGTGGTGTTCGGCACCAACGCCGGCTTCCCGGCCGAGATCGATCTGTCGACGCTCGACGGCACCAACGGCTTCAAGATCGATCCGGTCTCGTCCTCGGACCTCACCGGCATGTCGGTCGCGGGCATCGGCGACTTCAACGGCGACGGCTTCGACGACATCCTCATCGGCGCGGCCGGCGCCTCGCCGGACGGCAGCACCGAAGCCGGATCGAGCTACGTACTGTTCGGCAAGGCCTCGGGCTTTGCCGCCGAGGTCCAGCTGCCGAGCCTGAACGGCGACAACGGCTTCCGCATCGACGGCGCTTCGGCCGGTGACATGAGTGGCGCGGTCGTGTCCGGCGCCGGCGACGTCAACCACGACGGCTATGACGACCTCCTGGTCGACAGCATCACGGGCGCCTCCGTCATCCTGGGCGGCCAGGACCTGGCGCAGATCGCGCCGCAGGCGCCGATCATCCAGAGCGCCACGCTCAATCCCGACGGCTCGCTGACGGTCTCGGGGCTCGCGGAAGCGCTCGCCGATATCGCCCTGACCGAGGGCGGCTCGAGCGTCGCCGCCACCGCGGCCGATTCCGGCGGCGCCTGGTCCGCCACCACCTCGCCCTTGAGCGACACCGTTCACGACATCACGGTCAGTGCCAGCAACGCCGCAGGCTCCTCGGACAACAACGGCGACGTCATCGTCGGCACCACCGGCGACGACGTTCTGACCGCACCCGACGACTTCGGCCCCACCTTCCCGCGCCCCACCGTCATCCTCGGCCGCGCCGGCGACGACACTCTCACCACCTCGCTCGGCGGCGGCGACACGCTGGTCGCGGGCGACGGCGGCAATTCGCTGCTGCAATCGGTCGGCACCGGCGACAACACGCTCGTCGGCGGCTCCGGCAACGACACGCTGCAATCCGGCAGTTCGGGCTATGACGTCCTGCAGGGCGGCACCGGCAACAACCTGCTGCACGCGCTCTCAGGCGCAGGCGCGGGCGAGATGCATTCGGGCAGCCTTGCCGGCGGCTACAACGTCCTGGTCGACGACAGCGCGAGCCGCCACACGCTCAATGGCGGCGCGGGCGGCGACATGCTCTACGCCGCCGGCACCGGCGGCGACACGCTCTATGCCGGCGACGGCAACAACCTGCTGCAGAGCTCGGGCAGCGGCAACAATGACCTCGAGGCCAACGGCGGCGACACGCTGATCTCCGGCAGCTCCGGCCGCGACACCCTGGTGGCCTCGGGCAGCGGCAACCTCCTGACCGCGCAGGCCGGCGCAGGCCCTGGCAAGATGATCTCCAACAGCCTCGCCGGCGAGCACAACACGCTGATCGACGAAAGCTCGCACCAGCACGTGCTCTTTGGCGGCGCGGGCGGCGACATGCTGTTCGCCACCGGCAGCGGCCAGGACTCGCTCTATGCCGGCTCCGGCAACAACATGCTGCAGACCTCGGGCAGCGGCGACAACTACCTCGAGGCCAACGGCGGCGACACGCTGTACTCCGGCAGCTCGGGCTCCGACTTCCTCGCCGCCACCGCGGGCAACAACCTGCTGATCGCGCAGGCCGGCAGCGGCTCAGGCCAGCTCGTCTCCTACAGCACCGCGGCCGACCACAACACGCTGATCAACCAGAGCCTGGCGCAGCACACGCTGTCCGGCGGCTCTGGCGGCGACGTGCTGCTTGCCGGCAACGGCGGCGACGTGCTCAACGCCGGCGACGGCAACAACTACCTGCAGGGCGGTTCCGGGGCCGACCTGCTCACCGCGGCGAGCGTCGGCAATGTCACGCTGCTGGCCAACGGCGGCGGCCACGACACGCTCGACGCCAGCGGCAGCTCGGGCAACAACCTGTTCGGTCTCGGCTTCGACAACGAAGAGGTTTTCGGCGGCTCGGGCTTCAATTTCTACGACGACAACACGTTCCTGGGCACCGGCCACGACCGCACCATCAACATCACGGCGATCGGCTCGGGCGACATCCTGTTTTTCGACCACCGCAGCAGCCTTGAGGTGACCAGCGACACGACGTCGGCCGGCATCCGCACCATCTTGTTCAACGACAACAAGACCTACCACATCACCGACACGATCACGGTGCAATTCGGTGGCAGCGGGCCTGCGCCGTGATGGCGTGACCCAGGGTCTGATTCAACTTCGCTGGTTCAGGTCCGTCGCTCCTTGTCTTGTTCGGGGCCTGATCTTTTCCGAAATCCGCTTCACACTTTTCCAGACATGCCCTAGCGGCGGCTCGCATAGATCGCGCTCAGCGTGCCGACGCACGCCATCGCGGCCATCATGAAATAGGCGTGGCCGCCCACCGCCGCATAGACGAAGCCCGAGGCGAGCGTCGCCGACGCGTTGACGAGGCTCGACAGCGTCGCGACATAGCCCTGCCCCCGCGCCGCAAGCTCGCGTGGCACCGCGCGCGCCATGAAGCCCATCAGCCCGAGATGCGTCGCCGCGAACGAGCAGGCATGCAGGAGCTGCAGCGGCACCAGCAGCGCCACCGGCGGGCTGAACGCCGTCAGGCTCCAGCGCAGGACCGCGCCCGCCCCGCCGATCGCGAGCAGCGTCGTGGGGTGAAGCCTTGCGGGCAACCGCCCCGACCAGGCGAACAGCGCGATCTCGGCGACCACGCCGACGCCCCACAGCGCGCCGATCAGCGTTCCGTCGAAGCCCGCGGCCCGCCATTGCACGGTGGAGAAGCCGTAATAGAGCGCGTGGCTGCTCTGGATCATGGCGGAGGCAAGCGCCACCGCGAGGAAGGCCGGATTGCGCAGCAGGGTCCGGGCGGACAGCGCCGCGGGCGCGGCCGCAGGCGGGCGGCCCTTGCCCTCGATCGGCGCGAGCGCCGTGGAGGCGATGGCCGACACCGTCAGCGCCGTGACGATCAGCCAGATCAGCGTGCCCGGCGCGAATCGCTCGAGCATCAGGCCGGCCACGATGTTGCCGGCCACGAAGGCTGCGGAACCCCACAGCCGGACCGGCCCATAGGTCCGGCCCCGCAGCGACAGCCCGCTCAACGCATAGGCATCGGTCAGCGCCAGCACCGGCGAATATGCCGCAGCGGCTATGACGAACATGACAAAGATCGCCACCACGCCCTGCGCGAGGCCGACCGCCGCCATGGCGCAGGCCGCCAGCATCGAGGCCGTGATGATGGTGCCGCGCAAGGCGCGGCGCTGATCCGCCCAATGTGTTATCAGCGGTGTGGCGATGATTCGCACCACCATCGGCACGGCGATGACGAAGCCGATGGTCTGCGCATCGAGCCCCCGCGCGCCGAGCCAGAGCGGGAAGAACGGCAGCTGGATCCCGCCAAACACGAAATATGCCGCGTAGAACAGCCCGAGCTTCGTGGAAAAGCGGTCGGAAAAGTGATCGGTGGAGAACTGGGGGGCCCCGGCCATCGATCGGTTTGCCTCGCTTGGTTGATCGTGCAGATTGGAGTCGCTCTCGCGACGCGGTTCAACCATGGCCACCGAGCTCCGATCAGGCGAGACCAAACCTGGGGAGCCCAAATTTGACGAACCTATGCCCAGCGAGCCCATAGCAAGCCACGGCATGGCAGGCGAGCCCGCCAGCGACGCAACGGCATCGCGGACCGATGTCGGCACCGACGCGGCCCTCGTGCTCGCCGCGGTCGCGCGCATGCAGGCGGCCGACCAGGAGGCGCGCGAGACGCTGGAGCGCCTGCGCACCGGGCTGGCCGAGATGGCCGATGCGATCGTTCGCGCCAAGGCCAATGCGGCGACCGACAGCGTCGGCGACATCGCCAAAGTTGTGGATATTGCGGCCGTGCTCGACGAGTTCGAGCATCTGGTCGACGGCCTGATCGAAATCGCCACCGGACGGGCCGACGACGACGCGTCGCCTGAGGAGGCTTTGGCCGCAGAGGCAGCGCCCGAGCATGCGGCAGCGGCCGAGACCGGCTTGGCTCTGGCCGGCCTTTCTCAAGCCGAGTCAGCCCAAACCGAATCGGCTCATATCGATTCCGCCCAGGCGGACTCGGCTGCGGCGGAATCGATCCAAGAGGTCTCCACTCAAGGCGACTCGACCCAAGAGGACTTGGCTCAAGATCACGAGGACTGGGCCGAAGCGGATCTGGCCCAGATCGCGATGCGGCTCGTGGCGGCTGCGTCCGCGGAAGCCGCACCGGCTCCCGAGATCGAAACGCTGGCTGCGGCGCCCGCCGACATCGACCAGGTGCCGACGGTGTCCGACGTGGTGTCGCGGCTCGATCCGGCGCACGAATCGGAACCGGCCGCGGCCGAAGCCCGGGACACGGCCTTTGCCAACACGGCGCCATCGGTCGAGATGCTCAAGAGCCTGGTCGAGGCGCTGAACGCTTCGATCCCCGACACCGCCGAGGGCGAATCGCCGGACGAAGCGCCGGTCGACGCCGCCACCGCCAAGGCCGCGGCCCAGGACGTCATCCAGGCGTTCGCCTGGGAGTTGACGCGACACGACGCCAGCGACGACGTGGGCGAGGCGCCGGAGGCACCCGCCGCCGAAGCAGCCGTTGCCGAAGCAACCACTCCCGAAGCCGCCATTGCCGAAGCAGCGGCGGCGGATGCCCACGAGGCAGCGGAAGTCCCGCCCGCGGCGGTGGTCGACGCACCGGCCGCCACCAACACGGCGCCTGAGGCCGCCACAGCCGAGGCCGTCGCGCCGGCGGCGGAGCTTGCGGAGATTGCGCCGGTCGAGACTCCGCCGGTCGAGGCGGCGGTCCTGGATGACGAGGCGGCGGAAGCTGTCCGGGTCGCTCAGGACGTTCAGGCGTTCGACGAAATTACGATCGAGATCGTTGCAGTCGACGACGATCCGGCGACCGACGCTGTCCCGGCGAGCGGGGTCGTCCAGGAGCTTCATGGCCAAAAACTTCATGGCCCAGAGCTTCATGGCCAGGAAGTTCACGTCCAAGAGCTTCATCCTGGCCAAGATCTTCATGTCCAGGTGCTGCATCCCGTGCCCGAGGCCTCGCAGGAGACCGCGGCAGAGGACGACGTGGTGTTCGACGTCGTGGTCGAGTTCGATCCGGTCGAGCCGCAGCCCGCACCTCAGGCCGAGGCCGTCGCGCCCGCGGCCGAGCCCGCCGAAGCGGCTGTGCCGCCTCCCGCAACGGAGGCCGCCGAAACGATCGAGCCCGTGGTGGCGTCCGAGCCGGTCGTGGCCCACGCTGAAAGCCACAATGCCATCGACAACGACGTCTACGCCCTCGATGTCCCCGAGGTGATGGCGGTTGCGACGGAAGCCGGAGCGGCGGAAGCGGTGGCTGCCGAAGCGGTGGCCGAAGCTGCGGCTGCGGAAGTCGTGATCGTCGACGTGCCGGCCGCTGCAGCGCCGGCTGCCGAAGTCGAGGCGGCGCCCGCGCCCGAAGCTGTCCTTGAAACCATCGAGCCTGCCGCCGAACTGCCTCCGGCCGTCGAGCTGGTCGACATCGAGCAGTTCGCCACGAACCCTGAGGCCGCCGAGCCGGTCCAGGCCACGGCCGAACCGCTCCATGTTGAAGCCGCGCCGGCCGAAGCTGTCGCAGCGGAAGTCATCCCGGCCGAAGCCGTGGCGGAAGAAGCCGTCGCAGCCGAAGCCGCGCCGGTCGAAACGGCGCCGGTCGAAGCCGAGATGATCGAAGCGGCGCCCGTCGAAACGGTGCCGGCCGCAGAAGCCGTGGAGCCGGAAGTTGCCGAGGTTCACGTTGAACCGGCCCAAGAAGCGGCCCAAGCAGAAGCGGCCCAAGTCGAACTGGCCGAAGTAGAGCAGGCCCAAATCGAGCAGGCGCAAGTCGAGCAGGTCGAAGCGGCGCAGGCTGAAGCAGCGCACATCGAAGTCGCGCAAGTCGAAGAGCCGGTAGCGGCCGAAGAGCCTGCAGCGGTCGAAGAGCCCGCGCCGGCCGAGCCCGCATCGATCGAGACCGCAGCAGTCGAAACCGCACCGGTCGAGCACACGATGGCCGACCTGGATCTGGCGGTGGTGCCCTACGAGGCGTTCGACGATCACGCGTACGAGCCGCACCCCGAGGCCCAGCCCGAGCATCCGGTCGCAGCCGTCGCCGAGTCCGTTGTGGCCGCGCCGGCAGCAATCGCTACGGCCGAGGCGCCGCCCGCCGCGGTGTCCGCGGTGGCTGGCCATCTCTCGGCCCACGAGGTCGAGCTGCTGGCGCGTCTCGAGCAGATGGACGCGCTGCCGATCCTGCCGCCCGAGCTCGGCACCGCGGTGATCTTCGGGCCGCGCGGGAGCGCAGCGGCGCAAACCGCCGCCCAGATCGCAGGCACCGCCGAGCTCAAGCCTCCGGCCGACCTGCTGCCGGCCCTCGACATCGGCATCGCGGCGGACGAACCCGCCGCGGCGGAGGCCGAGCCTGCGGCGATGGCCGAAGCGCCGGCGGAAACCGCGCCGGAGGCCATGGCCGAGGCGGCAGAAGCTTTGGCCGTCGCGCCGGTCGAAACCGTGCAGCTCGCCGAACCGGCGACCGGCGAGATCGCCATCGCCGAAGAGGTCATCGCGCCAGAACCGGCCGCAACGGCGGAACCGATCGCGGAAGCAGCGGCGCTTGAACCGATTGATACGGCTGAGCCGGTTGCTGCGGCAGAACCGATTGCAGCGGCTGAGCCGGACGCTGCGCTTGAAACAGTCGCGGTGGCTGAGACGGCCGCTGCCCCCGAGGCCGCGATCGTGCACGACGTCGTTGCCGAAGCGCCGGCGGAGCCCGTGGCAGAGATGCTTGCGGAAACCGCGCCCGAGGCTGTCGTCGAGGCTGCGCCTGCCGCTGACATTGCTGTCGCGCCTGAAGCAGCGTTGGAGCCCGCGCCCGAAGCTGCCGTGGCACTCGAACAGATTGCAGCGCCCGAGGCCATCGCGCCGCCCGAGGCCATCGCGGCGTCAGAGACGCTCGCGGCACCGGACGCCAAGCCTGCGGCGGCCCTCGAGGCAGCCGTGGCAACCGAGCCTGCGGCCGAAGCCACTGCCGAGATCGCGCCAGTCATCGAGGCTGCGGCCGCCGCCGAAGCACCACCCGAAACGGCAGCGCTGAACGCCGGCGAGGTCGTCGATCTCGACGCCGATTCCGACCCCGACAAGTTCCTGTTCGACACCAACGGCGCTGCCGAGAAACCTGCAGCCGCTGCGGTGCCTGCAAAGCCCGCAGCCCCGGTCGACCCACTCATCTCGATCAAGTCGATGAGCCCCGAAGAGCGCATCGCGCTGTTCAGCTAAGCTCCGGCTCGCATTTCGGTCGGTCGCGCTACCGCTTGCCCAGCGTCTTCCACACGCCGTTCGCGGTCGCCACCACGCGCGTGCCGACCACGAGCTCGCCGCTCATGAACACCAGCGCGCGGGTCCTGCGCACCACCTTGCATTTGCATTCGACGAACTCGCCGACCTGCACCGCGTCGATGAAATGCATGTCGAGCTGCACGGTCGCCTGCGGCTGCTTCTCGTTGGCGTACCAGCAGGTCATGCCCATCGAGCGGTCGGCGAAAGTCATCAGCATGCCGCCCTGCACCACGCCGCGGCGGTTGTGATGCTTCGACTCCGCCAGGAAAGCATAGAGATGCGTGTCGCCCTCCTGCCTGGTCCAGAACGGACCGACCAAGCCGATGAAGCCCTCGTCGCGATAGGACTGCCAGCCTGCGGCGGCGGGATCGAAGGGCGCAATCTCACGGTCCGACATCGACGGGGCTCACATCAAAAAAACCGCAGGCTGCGGCGGTTGGCGATCATACTGCAGGATTTGGGCTCTTAGCATCGCGCGGCGCGGCCTTCCAGCAGGCCTACATCAGGCCGTCCGGCCTGATTTCGCAAAGCAGCCGGTAGACGCCGATGTGCGCGCCTTTGAACTCGCCGGCCAGCGCCGCAGCGACCGTCTCGGCGTCGGGCAGGCGCAGCGTCTCCACGATCAGGCAGGCCTCGATCTTGCGGTCGCCGCCGCGCAGGCGCTCCTCCTCGGACACCGGGAACTCGCGCGGATCGGCCGCCTGCCAGATTTCGCCGCAGGCGACCGCGCGGTCGCGCATCAGCGTCTCGATCGCGGTCTTCAGCACCGCCTCGTCGGGCCGCGTGCTGAAGCGCACCGCGACCACGCCGGTGCCGCGCATCGCGCCGCGCCGGAACGTGCGATGGCACACGGTCCGGATCATGTCCTTGAAGATTTCCGACATCACGGTGCGCGTCATCGGCGTCGGCTGATCGAGCCGTCCGAGATAGGCCGCCGATTTCAACACCTGCGCCGATTGCGTGAGATAGAAATTGAAGAAGCGCGGCTGTCCCGAGATGGCTTCGTGCCGCCGGCCGATCAGGAATCCCGGCACGGCGATGCGCTCGGCCAGATGCTCGTGCTGGAACCACTCCTCGAAATCCGCCTCGCGCCCCGGCGCGACGTTGTTGAAGATCGCCAAAATGCCGGGAACGTTGCCTGGAGGTGCGTCCGCCATGTCGGTGCGTCAGGCCGCGACCAGCTTCTCGAACATCTCGGCGTCGACATTGCCGCCCGAGAGCACGCCGATCACCACCTTGCCCTTCACGTCGAGTTTGCCGGCGAGCAGCGCCGCAAGGCCGATGGCGCCGCCGGGCTCGACCACGAGCTTCAGCTCTCGGAACGCAAACGCCACCGCGCGGCCCACTTCAGTGTCGCTCGCCACCACGCCTTGCCCAACGAGCTTCTTGTTGATCTCGAACGTGACCACGCCCGGCCGGTCGGTCATCAACGCGTCGCAGATCGTGCCGCTCATCTTCGCGTTCTTCTCGCGCTGGCCGCTCTTGAACGAGCGGATGGTGTCGTCGAAGCCTTCCGGCTCGACCGCATGGATCGCGATGTCCGGCACGCGCGCCTTCAGCGCCAGCGAGATGCCGGCCATCAGCCCGCCGCCCGAGGCGCCGATCACCGCCATGTCTGGCTTCACGCCGAGCGCGCCCAGATCCTCGCAGATCTCGCGGCCCGCGGTGCCCTGCCCTGCGATGATCAGCGGATCGTCGAACGGCGGCACCAGGATCGCGCCGCGCTCCTCAGAAACCCTCCGTGCGATCGCGGCGCGATCCTCGCGGTCGCGGTCGTACAGCACGACCTCGGCGCCGAACGCCTTGGTGCGCTCACGCTTGGCTTTTGGTGCGTCGGACGGCATCACGATCACCGACCGCACGCCGCACAGCGCCGCCGCATGCGCCACGCCCTGGGCGTGGTTGCCGGACGAATAGGCCACCACGCCGCCGTGCTTCTTGTCCGCCGGGATCGACGAGATCTTGTTGTAGGCGCCGCGAAACTTGAACGAGCCGGTGCGCTGAAGGGTCTCGGCTTTGAGAAACACGCGGGCGCCGAGCCGCTCGTCGAGCACCGGGAAATTCAAAAGCGGCGTGCGGATCGCGACGCCCTTGATCCGGGCCGCAGCGGCCTCGACGTCGGCGATGGTGGGAAGCGCGATGGGTTCGGCGGTCGGTGTGTTCATGG
>CAKZHN010000244.1 GCA_936924235.1 uncultured Rhodoplanes sp.
CACGGTGACGGCGTAACAAATCGCCGCGGTGGAGCGCCGGAAGGCGCGCGTGCCGCTCACACGGCACGCGGGGCGCCTTCGCAAAGGTGCCCCAAGTTACTTGCGCCGTTTCGGCGCTCCGCCTCCCTCAGGGAGGCAAACGAAGACCCGGGCGGGGGCCTGGGAGGCAGAACAAGCCGAGTTGGCGATCTGCGCGAATTGTCGCGCGGAGCCGAAGATGCATGTCTCAATCCAGAGAAAATCAATTGACCAACGCCACCCTCTCGGTTCGTCCCCGCGAAAGCGGGGACCCAGCTCTGCCCAATCGCAATCGCTGCCTTTGCGCAGAACTGGATTCCCGCTTTCGCGGGAATGAACGGATAGAATCTTGTCTTGTTCGGTCCCTTCAGATGGGTGAGTAAGCTGCCAACCGCATGAAGGAATTCGCCGAACATCTGCCGATCGACGACGCGCTGCCGGGGCTCACCGCAGCGCTGCGGCAGCGCCATGCCGCGGTGCTGGTGGCGCCGCCCGGCGCCGGCAAGACCACGCGCGTGCCGCTGGTGCTGATCGACGAACCCTGGGCCGCCGGCAAGAAGATCCTGGTGCTGGAGCCGCGCAGGCTTGCGGCCCGCGCCGCGGCCGAGCGCATGGCCGCGACCTTGAAGGAGAGCGTCGGCGACACCGTGGGCTTGCGGGTGCGCTTCGGCTCCAAGGTCACGCGCAAGACCCGCATCGAGGTGGTCACCGAGGGCATCTTCACGCGGCTCATTCTCGATGATCCGTCGCTCGACGGCGTCGCCGCGGTGCTGTTCGACGAATTCCACGAGCGTTCGCTCGACGCCGATCTCGGCCTGGCGCTCGCCCGCGACGTTCAGGAAGGCCTGCGCGACGATCTCAAATTGCTCGCGATGTCGGCCACGCTGGATGGCGCTCGCGTCGCGAAACTTCTGGGTGACGCGCCGGCGGTCGAGAGCGAAGGCCGTGCCTTTCCGGTCGAGACGCGTTATCTCGGCCGCGACACCCGCGAGCCGATCGAGCGCCAGGTGGCCGACGCCGTGATGCGTGCGTTGCGCGCGGAAGGCGGCTCGGCGCTGGTGTTCCTGCCGGGGCAGGGCGAGATCCGCCGCACCGAGACGCTGCTGAAAGAACGCCTCGACGATCCTGCGGTCGATCTCGTGACGCTCTACGGCGCGCTCGACGCGCAAACGCAGGATCGCGCCATCTCGCCCGCGCCGAAGGGCCGGCGCAAGGTCGTGCTCGCCACTTCCATTGCCGAGACCTCGCTGACCATCGAGGGCGTGCGCATCGTCATCGACAGCGGGCTCGCGCGCGTGCCGCGCTACGAGCCGGACGTCGGCGTGACGCGGCTCGAAACCGTGCGGGTGTCGCGCGCGTCCGCCGACCAGCGCCGCGGCCGCGCCGGCCGCACCGAGCCGGGCGTCTGTTACCGGCTGTGGGACGAGCCGCAGACCGCTTCGCTGGAAGCCTACGCGCGGCCGGAAATCCTCGCCGCCGATCTGTCGAGCCTCCTGCTCGATCTCGCGCAGTGGGGCACGTCCGATCCTTCGACGCTGTCGTTTCTCGATCCGCCGCCCGCGGGCGCCTTGTCCGAAGCGAGGGCGCTGCTGGTTGAGCTCGGCGCCATCGACGCCCAGGGCCGCATCACCGACGAAGGCCGCATGCTGCGCCGCCTGCCGCTGCCGCCACGGCTCGCCCGCATGGTGGTCGATGCGGCGCGCGAAGGCGACGGGCAACGCGCCGCCGATATCGCGGCGATTCTGTCGGAGCGCGGGCTCGGCGGCGACGGCGTCGACCTGACGCATCGCCTCGAGCAATTCCGCCGCGACCGCTCGCGCCGCGGTGAGGACGCCCGCCGCATGGCCAAGCGCTGGGCCGAGGAGGCCGGCGAAGGCAAGGGCGCGGCAGAGCTCAGCATCGGCGCCATCCTCGCGCTCGCCTATCCGGACCGCGTCGCCAAGAACCGCGGCGCCAACGGCGCCTTCCTGCTCGCCAACGGTCGCGGCGCCAATGTCGATCCGGCGTCCCCCTTGTCGCGCGAGCCGTTCCTCACCGTGGCCGAGCTGTCCGGCACCGCGGCGCAGAGCCGTATTCTCCTGGCCGCGCCCATTGGGCTCGAAGACATCGAGGCGCGCTTCGCCGGGCAGATCGAAAGCCGCGAGGACATCACCTTCGATGCCGGCTCGGCGAGCCTGCGCGGGCGCAAGAGCGAGCGCCTCGGCGCCTTCGCGCTGACCGAGCGGCCGTTCCAGGTGACGCCGGGGCCCGAGGCGGCGAAGAAGCTCGCCGAAGGCATCGTGAAAATCGGCCTCGACCGGCTGCCCTGGACCAAGTCGCTGCAGCAATGGCGCGACCGCGTGATGTTCCTGCGCCGCGCCGAGGGCGACGAATGGCCCGACCTTTCCGACGAAGGCCTCGCCGCGAGCGCCGCCGAATGGCTGGCGCCGATGCTCGACGGCAAGATTGCGCTGTCCGCGGTCTCCGCCGATGAGCTCACCACCGCGATCCAGGCGATGCTGCCGTGGCCTCTCAAGCGCCGGCTCGACGAGGAGGCGCCGACGCATTTCGCCGCGCCGTCCGGCTCGTCGGTGCCGATCGACTATGAGGCCGAGGAGGGGCCGAAGCTGTCGATCCGGGTCCAGGAGCTGTTCGGTCTGGGCACGCATCCGAGCATCGCCAAAGGCAAGATCGCGCTGCTGGTCGAGCTGTTGTCTCCGGCGCACCGGCCCGTGCAGGTCACCCGCGACCTGCCGGGCTTCTGGCGCGGCTCCTACGCGGCGGTGAAGACCGAGATGCGCGGGCGTTATCCGCGGCATCCCTGGCCGGACGATCCGCTGCATGCGCCAGCGACGCGGCGCGCCAAGCCCCGCGGCACTTGAATGATTAAAATTCGAACGATTGCCGCAACGGGCGCTCCACCATCGAGGTCAAAAGCCCCGGGAGCGCGGCCGGCCGTTAGCTTCGTTTTGATCGGCGTGTGGTCAATTGGCCGCGAAAATCGGGGAATCCCCTATGCGGCAAATTGTGTACGCATTCATTTTCATGGCCGTCGCCGGGCTCACCATCGTGCGGCAGATGGAGCAGTCCAAACCGGGCGGCAGCAATGGCGCCAACGCGCTGGCGATGGCCACCAAGAAGCCCTCGTCGCCGCAGCCGGCCTCGTCCAGCAGCAACAACAACTATCGCAACGTCACGCTGGTCAGCAATCGACGCGGCTATTTCGAGACCACGGTGCAGATCGACGGCCGGTCGATCGACTTCCTGGTCGACACCGGGGCGCAGAGCGTGGCGTTGCGCGAAAGCGATGCGGCGCGGCTCGGCATCCATCCGTCGGCGCGCGACTACAACATCCGGACGCAGACCGCGAACGGCACCGGCCGGGCGGCGCGGACGCGGCTCAACCGCGTCGAGCTCAAGGGCATCACGGTCTACGACGTGGAGGCCATCGTGGTGCCGGACGACCAGCTCAGCACCAACCTGCTCGGCATGACGTTCATGTCGCGGGTCAAATGGACCCACGAGCACGGCCACCTGGTGCTGGAGCAGTAGCCGTTTCATCATTATTTTCTGCTATGCAGGCGGGCGCGGCCGCCTGCGACCGCATTTCCGTCCCATCCGTCCTTCAGTTAGAGCCACTGCCGCCCGCATTTCCGAGGATTTCATGTTCCCCAAGCCTAAAGCCGCGCTGACCCCCAACACCTATGCCTACGAGTCCGAGCCGTTGGTGAAGCCCACCGGCTTCCGCGAGTACGACGCACGGTGGCTGCTCGGCAAGGAAATCAACCTGATGGGGATTCAGGCGCTGGGCATGGGGCTCGGCACCATGATCCGCGAGATGGGCCAGAAGCCGGAGATCGTCACCGGCCATGACTTCCGCGGCTATTCGGCGTCGGTGAAGACCTCGCTGATCTCAGGCCTGCTGGCCGCCGGCTGCAAGGTCCACGACATCGGCCTCGCCATGACGCCGATGGCCTATTTCGCGCAGTTCGAGCTCGACGTGCCCTGCGTCGCCATGGTGACGGCCTCGCACAACGACAACGGCTGGACCGGCGTGAAGATGGGCGCCAACCGGCCGCTCACCTTCGGCCCCGACGAGATGACGCGGCTCAAGGAGATCGTGCTCAACTCCGCGTTCAAGCTCGAAGGCAACGGTTCGTATCATTTCGTCGAGAACTTCCCGGCGCGCTACATCGCCGACCTGACCAAGCGGCCGAAGCTCAAGAGAAAGTTGAAAGTGGTCTGCGCCTGCGGCAACGGCACCGCGGGCGCGTTTGCGCCGCAGGTGCTGGAGGCGATCGGCTGCGAGGTGATCCGGCTCGACTGCGAGCTCGATCATACGTTCCCGAAATACAATCCGAATCCCGAAGACCTCGAGATGCTGCACGCCATGCGCGACGAGGTGCTGCGCACCAAAGCCGACGTGGGGCTCGGCTTTGACGGTGACGGCGACCGTTGCGGCGTGGTCGACGACCACGGCGAGGAGATCTTCGCCGACAAGGTGGGCGTGATGCTGGCGCGCGACATGTCGACCTTGCATCCGAATTCAACGTTTGTGGTCGACGTGAAGTCCACCGGGCTCTACGTCACCGATCCGGTTCTGAAAAAGAACGGCGTGATTGCCGACTACTGGAAGACCGGCCACTCCTACATGAAACGCCGCACCAACGAGAAGAACGCGCTGGCAGGCTTCGAGAAATCCGGCCACTACTTCTTCAACAAGCCGTTCGGCCGCGGCTATGACGACGGCCTCGTCTCGGCGCTCGCGATCTGCGACATGATGGATCGCAATCCCGGAAAGAAGATGTCGGAGCTGAAGGACGCGCTGCCAAAGACCTGGGGCTCGCCGACCATGGCGCCGCACTGCGACGACGAGAAGAAGTATGGCATCGTCGAGAAGGTGGTGAAGCACTTCGAGGCCGCGAAGCAGAAGGGCGACAAGGTCGCGGGCCAGCCGATCCGCGATCTGGTCACCGTCAACGGCGTGCGCGTCAGCGTCGAGGACGGCACCTGGGGCCTGGTGCGGGCGTCGTCCAACAAGCCCGAGCTGGTCGTCGTGGTCGAGAGCCCGGTGTCGGAAGCTCGGATGCGCGAGATGTTCAAGGCGGTGGACCAGGTGCTGCGCACGCATCCGGAGGTTGGGGCCTACAACCAGACCATCTAACGAGACCGCATCCTCCGATCGGAGGATGCGGCGCTTCGGGCCTATCATCAGCGCGGTTGAACCGCGCCGCGTGCCGCTCCGACCGATGCGGGTGGAGAAGGCGGTCACACTTAAGACCAATGGCCCGGCGCAGCCCGTTACCGCACAATGGCGAAAAATTTGCTTCGGGAATTATTGCGAGAGCCGTGGAGTCCGAGCCATGTCATTCGACATGGCGCCTTGCAACGGTGTTGGATTGCCGTCAGACCACGGAATGCGCTTACTGGAATTGAAATGACGCCTGCGCAGAAAGACCTCGTCCAGAACACCTGGACGCTCGTGGTGCCGATCGCCGACACCGCCACTGCGATGTTCTACGAACGCTTGTTCGAGATCGACCCCGGCAGCCGGGCGCTGTTCGAGAACACCGACATGGCCGACCAGCGCCTGAAGCTGCTTCAGGTGCTCTCCGTCGCGGTCGCGGGCCTCGACGATCTCGACAGGCTCATTCCGATCGTCGAGGACCTTGGCCGCCGTCACGCCACTTACGGCGTTCGCGACGCGCACTACGACTCGGTCGGCACCGCGCTGCTGTGGACGCTGCAGCAGGGGCTGGGCGCGGCCTGGAATCCGGAAACCGCCGCAGCCTGGACCGAGATCTACGCCCTCCTGTCCGGCGTCATGCGCCGCGCCCAGAAGGAAGCGGCCAAAGGTCTCAACGGAGCCAGGGACCTCAACTGAGGAAGGACCTCAACCGAGGAACTCCTTCAGCGCCTTGGTGAACATCACCGGCTGATCCATGTTGGAGATGTGCCCCGCTCCCGGCAGCACGATGTATTGCGAGCCGGGCAGCTCGTCCTGCATCACCTTCATGGCCGACGCGTTGTGGCCGTCCTTCTCGCCGCACATCCAGAGCACCGGGTGCTTCACCTTCGGCATCAGCGGCCGGAAGTCGTGATCGCCGAGTGCCGACGAGCAGCCGACGAAGCCGTTGACCGGCGTGGTCAGGATCATCTTGCGGATGACGTCCATGTGAGGCGGATTGGCCTTGAGCGTCTCCGGTGGGAACCAGCGCTGCATGGTGGACTCGAGAAGCGCCGGCATGCCGTCCTTCTGCGCCACGGCGATGCGCTCTTCCCACTGCTTGTGGGTTTCGGGCGACGAGCGCCCCGGGTTGTCGCACAGCACCATCTTCTCGAACCGGTCGGGATAGTTCTGCACCAAACCCATGCCGGTGGCGCAGCCCATCGACACGCCGCACCAGTGCGCCTTCCTGATCCCCAGCGCATCCATCAGCGCGATGACGTCGGCGCAGAGGAGCTCGAAGGTGTAGCGGCCGGGCGGGTCCTCGGTGAGGCCGTGGCCGCGCTGATCGTAGGCCAGCAGCCGGAACGAGTTCTTCAGGTCGGAGACCTGTTGGTCCCACATGTGCAGGTTGGTGGCGAGCGAGTTGGAGAAGATGAGCCACGGTGCGTTGTCGGCGCCGCTGATCTCGTAATTGAAGGTGATGCCGTTCGCCTTGATCTTCATTGCTAACCTGCAACCGTTGTTTTCACGCGATAAAGCGCAAGCGGATTGTCCCAGTACACTTTCTTCGCAAGCTCGCCGCCCAGCACCTTCTCGACCAGATCGATGTCGGACGGCTCGAACGCCCGCTGCGCGCGCGTCGACGGAATGTCGGAGCCGAACACCAGCGCGTTGGGGCTCTGCTTCGCCACGGCCTCGAGCGCCTTCGGCACGTCCATCTTCACGCGGCCGAAGCCCGACGCCTTCACCTTGCAGCCGGCGGCGACGAGCTCGAGCAGCGTCGGAATGCCCGCCTCGGTCATGCCGAGATGGTCGATGGAGATCTGCGGCAGCTTGCTGAGCTTCGCAACATGGGGTTTGAGCGCCGCGGCATCCGCGTAGATCTCGGAATGCCACCCCGCGACCGAATGCACGCGGGTCGCGAGCGCCACGATGTCGTCGACGGTGTCGATCCGGCCGCGGAACACGTTGAAGCGCACCGCGCGCACGCCGATGCCGTTGAGCCTGACGATCTCGGCGTCCGGGCAGTCGTTGGCAATTTGCGTGACGCCGACCCAGCCGGTGCCGAGCTTCGGCAGCACGTCCGCCAGATAGGTCTGGTCGTTGGCCTGGAACGAGCCCGACACCACGGCGCCGGCGATGACGCCGAGCGGCTTCGTCTCCTTGAGATAATCCTCCAGAGGGAAGTGCGGCGGCGTGTAGCCCTGGTTCTCGACGATCGGGAAGCGGTGATCGATGATGTGGAAGTGGCCGTCGAACAACCGCCGCGCCGGCTGCGCGGCCGCGCGATCGAACGCCGACGCCGCGACGACCGCGGCTGCGCCGGAAAGCCATTCACGCCGGGAAAGCTTCATGCGTCGCTCCCTGAAGTTCTTTGCCTGGAATTTCTAGAATTTCTTCCGGAACGGATGCGCCGGATAGACGCCCAGAATCTTCAGCGTCTTCGGCTGGCAGACGAAGTCGAGCTCTTCGAGCGCTAGCTCCAGCGCGCGGTCGTCCGGATGGCCCTCGACGTCGGCATAGAACTGCGTCGCCGCGAAGCTGCCGCCGACCATGTAGCTCTCGAGCTTGGTCATGTTGATGCCGTTGGTGGCAAAGCCGCCCAGCGCCTTGTAGAGCGCGGCCGGGATGTTGCGGACCTGGAATATAAAAGTCGTGACCACCTTCTGCCGCGGCTTCGGCCGCGCCCACTTCTCGGTGCGCGACAGCACCACGAAACGCGTGGTGTTGTGCTTGGCATCCTCGATGTTGGTGGCGAGCACGCGGAGTCCGTAGATCTTCGCCGCGAGCTTGGTGGCGATCGAGGCTCGCGTCTTGTCGCCGGCTTCTGACACCTCGCGGGCCGAGCCCGCGGTGTCGGCCGCGACCACGGCCTTGATGCCGAGCTTGCGAATGACGTTGCGGCACTGGCCGAGCGCGTGGACGTGGCTCTCCACGGTCTTCAGCGTCTTGAGGCTCGCGCCCTTCACGGCGAGAAGCTGATGGTGCACCGGCATGAAGTGCTCGCCGATGATGTGCAGCTTCGAGTTCGGCATCAGATGGTGGATGTCGGCGACGCGGCCCGCGACCGAGTTCTCGATCGGGATCATGCCGAGCTCGGCGCGTCCGTTCCGCAACGCGACGAAGCAGTCCTCAAATGTGGCGCAAGGCACGGCTTCGGCGCCCGGATAGGCCTCTTCGATCGCCAGGTGCGAATTCGCACCCAGCTCGCCTTGGAACACGATACGTCGCTTGCTCATGATGGATGATCAGTCGCTGTCCTTGGTGGTGCGCAGGATGTCGCCCCACTTCTCGATCTCGTCGTGCAGGTACTTGGTCAGGAACGCCGGGCCGGTGGCGCGCGGCTTGACGATGCCGACCTGGTCGAAGCGCTTCTGCACCTCGGGGTCGGCGAGCGCCGCGTTCATCGCCGCGGTGAGCTTCTCGACGACGTCCGGCGGCGTGTTCTTCGGCGCATGCATGCTGACCCAGGTGGTGGCCTCGTAGTCCTTCAAGCCCATCTCGTCGAAGGTCGGCGTGTCGGGAAACTGATTCCAGCGCTCTCCGGCGATCGTCACGCCCATCGGCCGCACCGCGCCGGTGCCGGCGAGATTGCCGAGCGACGACAACCAGATCATCGAGATGCGGCCGCCGATCAGGTCGGCGGTGGCCTGCGGTGTCGTGCGATAGGGGATGTAACGGATGTCGGCGTTCGCCATCTTCTTGAACAGCGAGCCGGCGAGATGGCCGGCCGAGCCGCGGCCGTTACTGGCGAAGGTCAGCTCGCCCGGATGCGCCTTGATGTAGGCGAGCAGCGACTTGTAGTCGGTCGCCGGCACGTCCTTGTGCACCACCAGAACCATCGGAGTCTGGCCCACGATGGTGACCGGCTGCAGGTCGCGCACCGGATCGACCGTGGCGTTCGGGAACAGTTCCTTGATGGTGCCGACCGTCGGCCCGATGGTGAGCAGCGTGTAGCCGTCCGGCTGCGCCTTGGCGACCTGGCCGATCGCCAGCGTGCCGCCGGCGCCCGGCTCGTTCTGGATCACGATGCTCTGGCCGAGCGTCTTCGCCATGTGCTCGGTGATGATGCGGGTCGTCACGTCGACCGCGCCACCCGCGCCCGAGGCGCAGACCACCGTGATGGCGCGCTCCGGCCAAGCCGCCTGCGCCGGCCCGACGGCGGAGAGCGTTCCGGCAGCCAGGACAGCAGCGGACAGGAGCAGGAGCGAGCGACGCAACATGGCTTTCCTCGTTTTTTCTCTACGGTTTTCTTGGCGGTTTGTTGTGCGGGTTATACTGATCTTTGCCGCGGCATAGCGGATTTTTATCGCAGCAGCTTGCGCGCTGTTTCCAGGTCCTCGGGCGTGTCGACGCCGAGCGGCACGCTGTCGACGATGGTGACGTCGATTCGCATCCCGGCCTCGAGCGCCCGCAACTGCTCCAGCCGCTCGCGCCTCTCGAGCGCCGACGGCGGCAGGCTGACGAATCGCTCCAGCGCGCTCGTCCGATAGGCGTAGAGCCCGATGTGGTGATAGAGCGGCCCCTCGCCGGAAGGCGCGGTGGCGCGGGTGAAGTAGAGCGCCCGGAGCCGCTTCGGCGACAGCGGCGAGCCGACCACCTTCACCACATTGGGATTGGTGCGCTCCTCGGGCTTTTTGATCTCGGCGGCGAGCGTTCCGATGTCCACCGCCGGGTCCTTGAGCGGGCCGAGTGCGGCGGCGAGGTCGGCCGGATTGAGCGTCGGCAGGTCGCCCTGGACGTTGACCACGACCTTGGCCCTGCCGTCCGGATCGGCGAGGCGGAGCGCCTCGAAGATTCGGTCGGAACCGGATGGGTGGTCGGCCCGGGTCATCAGCGCCCGGCCGCCGGCCTTTTCCACAGCCGTGGCGATGGTCTCGTCGTCGGTCGCAACCACCACGGGACCGATTTTGGCCTCCTCGGCCCGGCGCAGGACCTGCACGATCATCGGCTGGCCCGCGATGTCCGCCAGCGGTTTTCCGGGCAAACGGGTGGCGTGGAGGCGGGCCGGAATCAGGATCAGGACGTCGTCAGCCTTGGCCATCGCGCACACGGGAAACAGCGGCGCCAGATGGCGCTCTGCAGCGGCGTTATACGGGTTGCCAGAGGCGAGGAAAACCGGGTATTTGTGCGCCGCCGCGCCTCCTGCGGCACCAGTTCCCGCCGCTTCAACAGCCGGTCCAGCAAGAGCTCCGTCGCGATGGATTCCTTCGAACTCAACAAAGTCCTGGGCGCCGTGCTCGGCACCTGTCTGGCGCTCCTGTCGCTGAATATCGCCGCAGGCGCGATCTTCACGAGCCACGAGCCGGAAAAGCCGGGCTACGAGGTCGCGGTCAAGGAAGAGGCCAAGCCGGGCGCGCCCGCCGAGAAGGCTCCGGCCGAGACGCCGCTGCCGGTCCGCTTCGCCAGCGCCGATATGGGCCGCGGCGAGAACTCGGCCAAAAAGTGCGCCGCCTGCCACACGCTCGGCAAGGGCGAGCCGAATCGCGTTGGCCCGAACCTCTGGGGCATCGTCGGCCGCCCGAAGGCGTCGGAAGCCGGCTTCAACTATTCGGCGGCGATGAAGAGCCAGAAGGGCAACTGGACGCCCGAGGACCTCGACGTCTATTTGACCAACCCGCGGGGCATGGTGCCTGGCACCAACATGAGCTTCGCCGGCATTCCGCGCGGCACCGAGCGGGCCGATCTGATCACGTTCCTCAACAGCCACTCGGACAAGCCGGTGGATCTGCCGAAGCAGGCGGCGGCTAAGTAAGTCGCGCCGGGCCGGACGGGCGCAACGATCCGGGCGCTGCGCGGTTGTCGATCAGATGGCTGATGCGGGTGGCTGCCGCAGATGTGATGGTGCTGCGGCGGTCTGCCCTGGCGAGCCACCGAAAAACCGACATAATCGGTTGACCATCGTGGCCGCGCATTAGGGCCACCCGGAGCACTGCATGCGCCTCACCCGCCGAGCGATCCTCAAAACCGGCGCCGCGGCGCTTGCCGTGCCGCCACTGACCGGGCTTGGAGCAGGCACTGCCGCGCTGGCCCAGAGCGAGCCGCCCCGCGTCTGGAAGCACGGCCTGTCGCTGTTCGGCGACGTGAAATATCCCGAAGGCTTCAAGCATTTCGATTACGTCAATCCCGACGCCCCGAAGACCGGCGTGGTGCGGTTGATGGCGATCGGCACGTTCGACAATTTCAACCCGGTGGTCGGCGGCGTGAAGGGCGTCCTCGCCGCGCAGGTGGAGTTGATCTCCGACACGCTGTTCGCGGCGGCTTTGGACGAGGTCGCGGTCGGCTACGGGCTGTTGGCCGAAGCCGTCAGCTTCCCGCCGGATTTTTCCTCGGTGACGTATCGGCTGCGCGCCAACGCCAAGTGGCATGACGGCGTCCCGGTGACGGTGGACGACGTCCTGTTCTCATACAATGCGTACAAGACGAACCATCCGTTCTATTCGGCCTATTACCGTCACGTCGTGAAGGCGGAGAAGACCGGCGAGCGCGAGGTCACGTTCACGTTCGACGGCCCCGGTAACCGCGAGCTGCCGCAGATCGTCGGCGATCTCACCATCCAGCCGAAGCACTGGTGGGAGGGCACCGACAAGTCCGGCAAGAAGCGCGACATCTCGGCCACCACGCTCGAGCCGCCGCTGGGCGCCGGGGCCTACCGCATCAAGGACTTCAGCCCGGGCCGCAGCATCGTCTACGAGCGCGTGCCGGACTATTGGGGCAAGGACATCAACGTCAACATCGGCCGCGATAACTTCTCGGAGATTCGTTACGACTATTTCCGCGATCCCACCGTGGCGATCGAAGCCTTCAAGGCCGACCAGTTCGATTGGCGGACCGAAAACAGCGCCCTGATGTGGGCCACGGCCTACGATTTTCCGGCCCTGAAGGAAGGCCGCGCGATCAAGGAGGAATTCCCGATCAATTCTTCCGGCGGCATGCAGGCCTACGTGTTCAACACCCGCCGGCAGAAATTCGCCGATCCGCGCCTGCGCCGCGCCTTCAACTTCGCGCTCAATTTCGAGGACCTGAACAAGCAGTTCTTCTTCGGCCAGTACAAGCGCGTGAGCAGCTACTTCGAAAACCTCGAGCTCGCCTCCAGCGGACTGCCCCAGGGCGAGGAGCTGGCGATCCTCGAGACCGTGCGTGACAAGGTGCCGCCCGAAGTCTTCACCATGCCGTACAGCAATCCGGTGAACAGCAGCCCTGACGAAGTGCGCGCGAACCTGCGCGAGGCGACGCGCTTGCTGCGCGAAGCGGGCTTCGAGATCCGCAATCAGAAGCTCGTCAACGCCAAGACCGGCGAACCCCTGACGATCGAGGTGCTGATCGACCAGCCCAACTGGGAGCGCATCGTTCTGCCTTACAAGAGCTGGGTAGAGCGGCTGGGCATTCAGATGACGCTGCGGCGCGTGGACGACGCGCAGTATGAGCAGCGGCTGCGGAACTGGGACTACGACATGATCGTGTGGACCTGGGGGCAGGGCTTGTCGCCGGGCAACGAGCAGCGCGACTACTGGACCTCGCAGTCAGCCGACACGGCGGGTTCGCGCAATTTCGCCGGCATCAAGAATCCGGCGATCGACACGCTGGTCGATCGCATCATCTTCGCCAAGAGCCGCGCCGAGCTGGTCGCGACGACCAAGGCGCTCGACCGTGTGCTGTTGTGGAATCACTACGTCGTGCCGCAATGGAGCTACGGCAAGCAGCGCACGGTGCGCTGGGATCGCTTCGGCCGGCCCGCCACACTGCCGAAATACAACGCCGCCTCTTTCCCCACCGTCTGGTGGTGGGACGCGGCTAAAGCCAGCAAGGTGGGATCGCGCTCGTGACGAGACTTTCGCGCCGCAGCCTGCTCGGTGTCGGCGCCGGCGCGGTGATTTCGGGCTCGATCGGCTGGCCCACGGGCGTGCGTTCGCAGCCGGCTCAAGTCGCCGAGGCCCAAGGCGCCGAGCGCCACGGCATCTCGGCCTTCGGCGATCTGAAATATCCTGCGAGCTTTCCGCACTTCGACTATGTCGACCCGAAGGCGCCGAAGGGCGGCGTGTTCTCGCAGATCGGGCCGGGCACGATCTACAATCAGAACCAGAACACCTTCAATTCGCTCAACAGCTACGTCCTGAAGGGCGACGCAGCGCAAGGCATGGAGCGGACCTTTGCGTCGCTGATGGCGCGGGCCGAAGACGAGCCCGACGCGATGTATGGGCTCGCGGCGCGCGCGGTGGTGATCTCGCCGGACGGCCTGACCTATCGTTTCCTCATTCGCCCCGAAGCCCGCTTCCACGACGGCACGCGGATCACCGCGCAAGACGTCGCGTTCTCGCTCTTGACGCTGAAGGACAAGGGCCATCCGATCATCGTGCAGTTCCTGCGCGATTTCGCCGGCGCCGAAGCCGTCGACGACGCCACCGTGGTGGTGCGCTTTGCCGAAAAGCGCGCGCGCGACGTGCCGCTGTTCGTCGCCGGACTGCCGATCTTCTCGCGCACCTACTACGGCAAGCAGCCGTTCGACGAGTCGACGCTCGACATTCCGCTCGGCAGCGGCGCCTATCGGGTCGGAAAGTTCGATGCCGGCCGGTACATCGAATACCAGCGCGTCGCCGACTGGTGGGGCGCCGACCTGCCGGTCTCGCGCGGCCAGAGCAATTTCGACACGCTGCGCTACGAGTACTACCGCGACCGCGACGTCGGCTTCGAAGGCTTCACGGCCAAGACCTATCTGTTCCGCGAGGAGTTCACCTCGCGCATCTGGAACACGCGCTACGATTTTCCGGCGCTCAAGAGCGGCCGCGTGAAGAAGGATGTGCTTCCCGACGACAGTCCGTCAGGCGCGCAGGGCTGGTTCATCAACCTCCGCCGGCCACAGTTCAAACATCCCAAGATGCGCGAGGCGCTGATCTGCGCCTTCGACTTCGAGTGGACCAACAAAACCATCATGTATGGGGCCTACGAGCGGACCCATTCGGTGTTCCAGAATTCCGACATGATGGCACGGGGCAAGCCCAGTCCGGAGGAGGTCGCGCTGCTGGAGCCGTTCCGCGGCCAGGTGCCCGATGAGGTGTTCGGCGATCCCTTCGTGCCGCCGGTGTCGGACGGCTCGGGCGCGGACCGCGCGCTGCTGCGGCGCGCCTCGCAGCTTCTTCAGGAGGCCGGCTATCCGGTCAAGGACGGCAAGCGGATGACGCCGGACGGCCAGCGGCTGACGGTGGAATTCCTGTCGGACGAGCAGTCGTTCCAGCCGCATCACATGCCGTACATCAAGAACCTCGGCACGCTCGGCATCGACGCGCGGCTCCGGCTGGTCGACGCCGTGCAGGCGCAGCAGCGGCTGAAGGATTTCGACTTCGACATGACCATCCAGCGCTTCGGCTTTTCGGCGACGCCCGGCGATTCGCTGCGCACTTACTTCTCGTCGAAGTCCGCCCAGATCAAAGGCTCGCAGAACCTGTCGGGCATGGCCGATCCGGCGATCGACGCCATGATCGAGCGCGTCATCGCGGCCGACACACGCGCCGCGCTGACGACCGCCTGCCGCGCGCTGGACCGGCTGATCCGCGCCGGCCGCTACTGGGTTCCCCAATGGTACAAGGCGTCGCATTGGATCGCCTATTGGGATACCTTTGGCCGCCCGAAGACCAAGCCGCGCTACACGCGCGGCGCGCCGGAAACCTGGTGGTACGATGCCGCCAGAGCGTCCAAGATAGAGCAACCCGGATAGGATCGACTTCTCCTCATGTCTGCCTACATCGTCCGCCGCCTGCTGCTCATGATTCCGACGCTGCTCGGCATCCTCTTCGTGTCGTTCGTGGTGGTGCAGTTTGCGCCCGGCGGTCCGGTGGAGCGGGTCATCGCGCAGCTTTCCGGCGCCGACACCGGCGCGGGCTCGCGCATGGGCGGGGGCAGCGATTTCGGCTCGCGCGCCGGGCAGGGCGGCTCGTCGATCGACGCCGGGTCCTCGAAATACCGCGGCGCCCAGGGGCTCGATCCGGAGTTCATCAAGCGGCTGGAAAAGCAGTTCGGCTTCGACAAGCCGGCGCCCGAGCGCTTCCTGCTGATGGTGAAGAACTTCGTGATGTTCGACTTCGGCAAGAGCTACTTCCGCGACGTCAGCGTGCTCCAGCTCATCAAGGAGAAGCTGCCGGTGTCGATGTCGCTCGGCATCTGGATGACGCTTCTGAGCTACCTGATCTCGATCCCGCTCGGTGTCCGCAAGGCGGTGGAGGACGGTTCGCGGTTCGACGTCTGGACATCGAGCGTCGTCATCATCGGCTACGCGATACCGGGCTTCCTGTTCGCGATCTTCCTGATCATCCTGTTCGCCGGCGGCTCCTACTGGGATCTGTTCCCGCTCCGCGGGCTCACCTCCGACAACTGGGCGACGCTCTCCTGGTGGCAGAAGATCATCGATTATCTCTGGCACCTGGCGCTGCCGATCGTCTCGCTGATGCTCAGCTCGTTCGCCACCATGACGTTTCTCACCAAGAACTCGTTCCTGGAGGAGATCAAGAAGCAGTACGTGCTCACGGCGCGCGCCAAAGGCTGCACGCCGCGCCGGATTCTCTACGGCCATATCTTCCGCAACGCCATGCTGATCGTGATCGCGGGCTTTCCCGGCGCCTTTGTGCACGCCTTCTTCGCCGGCGCGCTGCTGATCGAGACGATCTTCTCGCTCGACGGCCTGGGCCTGCTCGGCTTCGAGAGCGTGCTCAACCGCGATTATCCGGTGGTGTTCGCGACGCTCTACATTTTCGCGCTGATCGGCCTGGTGGTGGGCCTGCTCGCGGATATCACCCTCACCTGGGTTGATCCGCGCATCGACTTCGAGACGCGGGAGGTCTGACGTTGGACGCCCGTATCACCGAAAACGCGCCGACGCCGGAGCCGTCGACCCCGGTCGCGCCGGCCGTGGCGGCGCCCGAGCCGAAACGGAAGTTGTTCCATGTCTCGCCGCTCAATCAGCGCCGCTGGGAGAACTTCAAGCGCAACCAGCGCGGCTACCTGTCGCTGTGGCTCTTCCTCGTCCTGTTCATCGTCTCGCTGTTCGCCGAGTTCATCGCCAACGACAAGCCGTTCCTGATCCTGGTCAACGGTCACGCCTACTTCCCGGCGGTCGTCACCTATCCGGAGACCACGTTCGGCGGCGACTTCGAAACCGCGGCCGACTACCGCGATCCGTATCTGCAGGAGCTGATCAAGAAGAAGGGCGGCACCATGATCTGGCCGCCGATCCGCTACCGCTACGACACCCACAATCTCGACTTGCCGACGCCCGCGCCGTCACCGCCGACCTGGCGGCTCAGCGAGGAGCAGTGCAAGCCGGTGGTCGAGAAGAAGCACCTCAGCGGCTGCCGCGACCTCGAATACAACTGGCTCGGCACCGACGACCAGGGCCGCGACGTGGTGGCGCGGCTGATCTACGGCTTCCGCATCTCGGTGCTTTTCGGCCTGATCCTGACCATCATCTCGTCGATCATCGGCGTCGCGGCCGGCGCCGTGCAGGGCTATTTCGGCGGCTGGACCGACCTCATCTTCCAGCGGGTCATCGAGATCTGGACCTCGGTGCCGTCGCTGTATCTGCTGCTGATCATCTCGTCGGTGCTGGTGCCCGGATTCTGGGTGCTGCTGGGCATCCTGCTGTTGTTCTCGTGGGTGTCGCTGGTGGGATTGGTGCGCGCCGAATTCCTGCGCGGCCGCAATTTCGAATACATCCAGGCGGCACGCGCGCTCGGCGTCTCCAACAAGACCATCATGTTCCGGCATCTGCTGCCGAACGCCATGGTGGCGACCATGACGTTCCTGCCGTTCATCGTCTCGTCGTCGGTGATGACGCTGACCGCGCTGGACTTCCTCGGCTTCGGGCTGCCGCCGGGCTCGCCCTCGCTGGGCGAGATGCTGTCGCAGGGCAAGACCAACATCCAGGCGCCGTGGCTCGGCCTCGCGGGCTTCTTCACGGTGGCGATCATGCTGTCGCTCTTGATCTACATCGGCGAGGCGGTGCGCGACGCCTTCGACCCGCGCAAGACCTTCCGGTGAGCCGCATGGACATGACCGCCGAACCGCTGCTCTCCGTCAAAGACCTGTCGATCATGTTCCGGCAGGGCAGCCGCCAGACTCTGGCGGTCGATCGCATCTCGTTCAGCATCAAGAAGGGCGAGACGCTGGCGCTCGTCGGCGAATCCGGCTCGGGCAAGTCGGTGACCGCGCTCTCGATCATGAAGCTGCTGGCGTATCCGGCGGCGAGCCATCCGACCGGCCGGATTTTCTTCAAGGGCCGCGACCTGATCGGGCTCACCGAGCGGGAGATCCGCGCGATCCGCGGCGACGACATCACCATCATCTTCCAGGAGCCGATGACCTCGCTCAATCCGCTGCACACCATCGAGCGGCAGATCGGCGAGATCCTGGAACTGCACCGCGGCCTGACCGGGCTCGCGGCGCGGGCCCGCACCATCGAGCTGCTCTCGCAAGTGGGCATCCCCGACCCGGCGACCCGGCTGAAAAGCTATCCGCACCAGATGTCCGGCGGGCAGCGCCAGCGCGTCATGATCGCGATGGCTCTCGCCAACGAGCCGGACCTGCTGATCGCCGACGAGCCGACCACAGCGCTCGACGTCACCGTGCAGGCGCAGATCCTCAAACTGCTGAAGGAGCTGCAGAGCCGCCTCGGCATGGCCATGCTGTTCATCACCCATGACCTCGGCATCGTGCGCCGGATCGCCGACCGGGTCTGCGTGATGAAGGACGGCAAGATCGTCGAGGAGAATACCGTCGCCGACATCTTCAAGTCGCCGCAGCATCCCTACACCAAGGCGCTGCTCGCCGCCGAGCCGCGCATGCAGGCGGCGCCGATGAACCCGTCGGGCGACATCGTGCTCAAGACCGACGACCTGAAGGTCTGGTTTCCGATCAAGCGCGGCGTGATGCGCAAGGTGGTCGGCCACATCAAGGCGGTCGACGGCGTCAGCCTCGAGGTGCGCAAGGGCGAGACGCTCGGCGTGGTCGGCGAATCCGGCTCCGGCAAGACCACGCTGGGGCTCGCGATGCTGCGGCTGATCTCCTCAGATGGCCCCATCGTGTTCATGGGCAGCAACCTGCAGGGGCTGCGCTTCCAGCAGATGCGGCCGCACCGCCGCCATATGCAGATCGTGTTCCAGGACCCCTACGGCTCGCTGTCGCCGCGCATGTCGGTGTCCGACATCATCCAGGAAGGCATGTGGATTCACATGCCGCATCTGTCGCGCGCCGAATGCGAGCAGCGCGTCGTCAAGGCGCTGGAGGATGTCGGCCTCAATCCGGAGATACGGGACCGCTATCCGCACGAGTTCTCCGGCGGCCAGCGCCAGCGCATCGCGGTGGCGCGCGCCATCGTGCTGGAGCCGACCTTCGTGGTGCTCGACGAGCCGACCAGCGCGCTCGACATGCTGATCCAGGCGCAGATGGTCGATCTGCTGTGCGCGCTGCAGAAGCGCCACAACCTCACCTACATGTTCATCTCGCACGACCTGCGCGTGGTGGCGGCGATGTCGAGCCGGCTGATGGTCATGAAATCGGGCAAGGTGGTGGAGGCGGGCCCCGCGTCTGAGCTGTTCAAGGCGCCGAAGAGCGACTACACGCGCGCGCTGTTCGCCGCGGCCTTCAAGATCGAGACCACCGCCGCCGAAGGCGTTGTCGCTTAACAAGATTGGCGCAGGCAGCCGATGGCGGAGCTTGAGCTTTCCGATGCCGCGGTCGATGTCGCCCTCGACGGGCCCGAGCCGCGCGGCGGCGGCACTTACGGCTATCACCGATATCGGATCACGATCGGCGGTCTCAAGATCGAACGCGATGTTCTCCGCGTCGGCCGCGTGGTCGTCATCATTCCGGTTGATCTGGCTCGCGACGAGATCGTTCTGATCCGGCAATTCCGGTTGGGAGCGCAGCTTTCGCTCGGGCTTGGCGACGTCGTCGAGGTGCCGGCTGGCCGGGTCGAGCGCGGCGAGGACATCGCAACGGCGGCGCTCCGTGAATGCCAGGAGGAGATCGGCGTCACGCCGGAGCAACTCATCCCGCTGTTCGATCTGCTTCCTTCGGCCGGATCGTCGGATCAGCATATGTTCTTTTTTCTCGCCACCGTGGATGCTTCGAAGATTCCGGAGCGCGCCGGCTTGGCGGACGAGCAGGAGTATATCCGGCCGCGATCTGTGCCGATCGAGCGGGCACTTGAGGCGCTCGAGGCAGGGACGCTGCACTACGGCGCGGCGATCGTCAGTCTGCAATGGCTGGCGCTCAATCGGGCGAAACTTGCCGAGATCGTGCAACGCGGCGCCGTGCGATGAGCGCAATCCTCGTGGCGGTCGATGGGCCGCAGGCCGGCGACTGGCTCGATGCATTGCGCGACAATGCCAAGGGCCGCGATGTGCTGGCCTGGCCGGTGGCGTCCGGCGATTTAAGCCGCGTGAGCTTCGCCTGCGTCTGGCTGCCGCCGCGTGGATTGTGGGCCAGGCTCCCGAACCTCAAGGCCATCATCAATCTCGGCGCGGGCGTCGACCATCTGCTGGCCGATCCCGGTCTGCCCGACGTGCCGCTCGCCCGCGTGGCCCATGCCGACCTCACCATGCGGGTCACCGAATACGTCGTGCTGCATGTGCTGATGCATCACCGGCGGCAGCGGCTCTACGACGCCCAGCAGCGCGAGCGCAGCTGGCGCGTGCACGACCAGCCGGCGGCGAGCGAGGTCGCGGTCGGCGTCATGGGGCTCGGCGTCATCGGCGCGCATGCGGCTGGCGTCCTGGCCGGGATCGGCTTCAAGGTCGCGGGCTGGAGCCGCTCGCCGAAGGCGCTGTCGGGCATCGAGACGTTTCACGGCGCCGCAGGCCTCGACGCGTTCCTGGCGCGCACCGAAATCCTGGTGTGCCTGCTGCCGCGGACGCCCGGCACCGAAGGCATTTTGAATCGGACGCTGCTTGGGAAGCTCAATCGCGACGGCGCGGCCGGCGGCGCCTTCCTGGTTAACGCCGGCCGCGGCGCGTTGCAGATCGATGCCGACATCGTGATGGCGCTCGATGACGGCACGCTGGCGGGCGCGACTCTCGATGTGGTTCAACAGGAGCCGTTGTCGGCGCAAAGTCCGCTCTGGAGCCATCCGAGAGTGACGATCACACCGCACAACGCCGGCGATATCTCGCCGCGGGTGTTCGCGCCGAGCGTCGTCGCGCAGATCGAGCGATTCGAGCGCGGCCTGCCGCTCGACAATCCGGTCGACCGCAGGCGCGGCTACTGAGAGGGAATTGATGATCGCGCGTTTTGCCTTGCTGGCCGCTCTTGTCGCCGTGCCGGTCCTTGTGCCGGTCCTGGCCACAGCCCAGCAAATCGGGTCGTCGCAGTTTGCCATCAAGGCCGACGACGGTGAGCCACTCTCCAACCACAAGCTATCCGATGCCGAGGTGGCGCAGGTCGAGAAGCTGCCGGGCCTGGTCGATGCGACCACCGCCAAAGGCAACGTCACGCTCTATCAGTTCTACGATCTCAACTGTCCGTACTGCCGCGCGGCGGCCGCCGATGTCGACAAGCTGATCACCACCGATCCGGCGCTGCGCCTCGTGTTCGTGCCCTATCCGGTGCTGTCGGTCCAATCGGTCGAAGGCTCTCGCGTCGAGCTGGCGGTGCGCGAGCTCGCGCCGCAGCGCTTCCTGGAATTCCACCGCAAGGTATATGCCGGCCGCGGCGTCATCGACGGCAACCGGGCGCTCGCCGTCACCGACGCCATGGGCCTTGACCGCAAGAAGATCATCGACATCGCCAACACCCAGCGCGTCACCGACACGATGGTCGCGCATTCAAAGGTCGGCGCGGCCTTGGAGCTGATGGCGACGCCGTCCTACGTGGTGCAGGGCGTGGCCCTCGTTGGGCATCCGGGGTACGAGCCGCTGCGCAAGATCATCGCCTCGGTGCGAAGCTGCAAGGCGGTGGTCTGCAGCTAAGCCAGCAGCCCGATCAGCTCGCGCGCGTCCGGCTGCTTCTCCAGCGCCCACACGAACGCCGCGGCGCGCCTGGCGCGTTCGTCGCCGATCGCAGGCGTAGCGTTCGCCAGGAATTTCGCCTCGATCTGCGCGTCGGTCATGCGGTTCTCGGCGGTGCCGCTGGCGTGATCGATGTGAACCTCGTGCCGCTGCCCCGCCACAGTGATCACGGCATGGGCCTCGTCCTTGCGCAGCGTGTCGTCGGCGACCGGCTTCACCTTGCGCCGCAGCGTCGCGACCGCCGGATCGACCGCCTTCGCGTCCGAATATTGCGCCATGCCGGCATGGCCGTCGATCAGCGCCACCGCGGCCGAATGCAGCGTCGAGAATTTCGACTGCAAGCCGGTCGACGGGTCGACCACGCCGGTTATCGACAGCACCAGCGGATTGACGCGCAAAGCGATCTCGCTCACCTGCGCCGGATCGATCTTGTCGCGGTTGCGGATCGCGATCACGGCGTCGATCAGCGGATGCAGCACCACGCCGCAGGCATAGGGCTTGTGGCCGTTGCTCTCGATCAGCCAGCCTTTGTTCAACCCTGCGAGCAGTTGCTCGGGTTCGGCCACGTCGCTGTAGATGCGCGAGAAGCCCTTCTTGCCCTCGATGATCTCCTGGGTGCTGTCGAAACCGCGCTCGGCCAGGAGCGCCGCCAGCACGCCGTTCGACGCGGCCTTACCGGCGTGGAACGACTTGCACATGGTGCCGCGGTTCTGCTGCATGCCGGCGGCCTGGGTCGACGCGATGCCCATCGCGTAGGTGAGCTTCTGCGCGTCGAGCTTCAGAAGCTTGCCGGCCGCCACGCCCGCCGCGATCGAGCCGAGCGTGCCGGTCAGATGCCAGCCGCCCTTGTGATGGCCGGGCGCGGTGCGGCCGGAGCGGACACCGGCCTCGAAGCCCACCGCATAAGCCAGCATCAGCGCCTCGCCGTTCACCGGCGCGCGCTCGGAAAGCGCGAACAGCGCGGCCAGCACCGGCGAGCTGGTGTGCAGCACCACGCCGCCCATGTGGGTGTCGTCGAAGTCGAGCACGTGGCCCATCTGGCCGTTGGCGAGCGGCGCATCGAGCAGGCCGAGCTTGAGCTTGCGCCCGAACACGGTCGAGACCGGCTTGCCGGAGGTTTCCTGAAGCACGTTCAAGAGCGTCGTGATGGTGCGGTGGCCGGAGCCCGCGAGTGCGCAGCCGATCCAGTCGAGCACGCCGCGCCGCGCTTCGGCCCTGGCCCGATCGGTGAGATCGCGAAATTGCGCAGCCGCGAGATGGCCGCACAGCGTCTTGGTCAACGTGACCGCGTCGGTCTTCAGGTTCTGGTCCATGAGGGAGCTTCTATTGCGGTTCGATGCCGGCGTCGCGGATGATCTTGGTCCAGCGCGCCGTGTCGGTCTTGATCAGGGCGTTGAGGTCTTCGGGCGTGCCGCCGAGCGGCTCATAGCCCTGCAGCCGGAACTGCTCGACCAGGTCCGGGGAGGCCAGCGCGCCGTTGGTCACGGTGTTGAGCTTCATGACGACGTCCTTCGGCGTGCCGGCCGGCGCCGCGAGCCCGTACCAGCTGGTGACCTCGAAGTCCGGCACGCCGCTTTCGATCATCGTCGGCAAGTCGGGCGCCAGCGCCGAGCGCTTGCGCGACGGCACGGCCAGCGCCCGGACGTTTCCGGCTCGCGCCAGCGGCATGATCGACACCGCCGGCCCGATCATCACCTGGATCTGGCCGCCGACCAGGTCGGTGGTCGCCTGCGACGCGCCCTTGTAGGGCACATGGATCATGTCGATTCCCGCCTCGCGCTTGAAGAATTCGGTGGCGAGATGAAGCGTCGAGCCGATGCCGGCCGAGCCGTAGCTGAGCTTGCCGGGATTGGCCTTGGCATAGCTGATCAGCTCGGCCACGGTCTTGAACGGTGCGCTGTTGGTCACCGCGAGCACGTAGGAGCCCGACACCGCTGCAATGATGCCGTCGAAGTCCGCCGAGGGATCGAACGGCAGCTTGCGATAGAGGCCCGGCATGTAGGTGATGCCGCTGTGGATGAGCAGCAGCGTGTAGCCGTCGGGCGGCGCCTTCGCCACCGCGTCCATGCCGATGATGCCGCCGGCGCCGCCGCGGTTGTCGATCACGATGGACTGGCCGAGGCTCTGGCTGAGCGGATTCGACAGCACGCGGGCCACCGCGCCGACGGCGCCGCCCGCCGCGAACGGCACGATCAGCCGGATCGATTTCGATGGATAGTCGTCGGCCCGGGCCGTCCCGCCAATCAGCAATATGCAGAGCAGGAGCAGCGCCCGGAGCTTCATTTCAGCCGCCTCACGCTGGTGACCTGGCTGCCGGTTGCGCCGATGCGGGCGAGCGCCTCGCCCACCGGCTCGGTCGTCACCGCCATGTGAAACGCGTTGGCGTGGATCATGCTGTTGCGGCTGCGCGCGATGGCGACGTGGCCCTTCCAGAAGATCAGGTCGCCGGCTTGCAGGCCGGCGAGGCTCACGGGCTTGCCGAGCGCCGCCTCCTGCATGTCGCTGTCGCGCGGGCAGGCGATGCCGCAGGCGGTCAGCGCCACCTGGACCAGCCCCGAGCAGTCGATGCCGAGACTCGACTTGCCGCCCCAGAGGTAGGGCGTGCCGGCGAAGCGCTCGGCGACGACGACGAAATCGGTCTCGTGCGCGCTGAGTGCCGCGAGATGGGTCTTCGGCACATAGCCGCCCGAGGTCAGCACCGCGAAGCTTTCCTGCTCGCCCGCCACCGCGACCTGCGCGCCAAGCGGCAACGCGTCCATCGGCGGCAGCTTGATCGAGGGCCCGGGAAACTCGAAGGTCCGCAGCGCCGTGACCTTGTGGGTCGGCGCGGCGGCCGGCGCGAGCAGCGCCGCGGAAGGCAGCCAGCCGACATACTTGTCGCTCGCAAGCTGGCCCCAGGCCCAGCCTTCGTCGTCGGTCTCGTAGATCGTGACGCGCTCGCCGCGCAGCGCCTCGGTCACCTGCGTCGCGCCATGCGACGGACCGTTGCGCACCGAGGCGATGCCGACGATCACCTCCTGCTCGGTGCCTTCGACGAACTGCCCGGCCTGGACCTTGCCGCGCAGATGCGCGGCGGCGAGATCGGACCGGGCCGGCGTGATGCGGGGATCGAAGTTCACAGCCGTCAGCCTTTCGTCAGCGGCACCATGGAGAGATGCGGATCGGTGGCCGGAATATAGGCCTCCGGCAGTCCCAGTTCCTTGCGCACGATGTTGGCGCCGCGCACCAGCGCGATCATCTTGTAGGTCGCGTGCATCCGGCTCATCGACTGCCGACCGAAGCCGCAATCGCTGGTCAGGATCAGCCGCTCCGGCTCGATATGCTTCAGCGCCCGGCGGATGAAGTCCGCGATCTCCTCCGGCCGCTCGACCTGCAACGTGCGATGGCTGATGGCGCCGAGCGCGATCTTCTTGTTTTTCGAAATCATCGCGCCGAAATGCTCGAGGTCCATGCCGTTGTTGAACGCGCCCTCGACCGTGATCACGTCGATGTCGAGCTGGTCGAAATAGGGCAACGCCGCCTTGTAGGACTGGTTCTTGCTCGCCACCCGCTGCGCCGCGGGGCTGCCCCAGCAGGTGTGGCACCACACCTCGCACTTATCGCGCAGGCCCTTGATCTCCGCGTTGAACGCCTCGACCCACTTCTCGGGTTTGATCTTCTGGTTCGGGTCCGCGATCACCTGGTGGATCGCCGGCTCCTCGATCTGGATCAGCGGCGCACCGGCATCGGCCAGCGCGTGGTATTCGCGATTCAGCGCCGTCGAGAGGTCCATCAGCAGCGCGTGGCGGTCCTCGTAGTGCTCGTCGGTCAACATCAGCGCCAGGATCTGCGCCGAGATGGTGCCGATCTTGACCGGCTTGTCGGTCATCGGCGCGATCGCCTTGTAGGCGCGGTCGAGCTGCAGCGTCGTCTTGCCGATCTTGCCGGTGACCGGCGGCGTCATGCGGGTCTCGATCACCTCCCACATCAGGTCGCCTGGGCCCTTGTCGGCCATGAAGCCCGCCGGCGGCACCTCGACGCGCGGCGCGCCGATGCCTTCGATCCGCTCGGTGGCGTAGCTCACCCAGCTCCGGCCGGCGACGTCGTCGTCGAGCCGCGCATCGCCGTCGACGAAGATGTCGATGCCGGCGCGATGCTGCGCGGCGACATGGCAGGCCAGGCAGTCGAAATGCTGCTCGCGATAGGCCTGCTGCGACAGGCCTTGCGACAGCGGCAAGCCGCGCAGGTTCGCCGTGTACCAGCTCGGCCGCGGCAGCGCACCGGTCGTGGTGGTGAGCAGCGCGCGGTCCTTGGTGACGGTGAACATATTCTAGTTTCCGTAACGATCTTTCAGCAGCGCGTAGACCGCCCGCGCGGCCTGGCATTCGCCGCCCTCAGGGCGTCCCGGCTTGGCGGCCGGCGTCCACGCATAGATGTCGAAATGCAGCCAGCTTTTGGCCGCCGACACGAACCGCTTCATGAACAGCGCGCAGATGATTGAGCCGGCCATGCCGCCCGACGCCACGTTGTTCACATCGGCGACCTTCGAGTCGATGTTCTGGTCGTAGCGCATCCACAGCGGCAGCCGCCACAGCGGGTCGTTCTCGGCAGCGGCACGCTTGGCGACGTCTAACGCGAGCGCCTCGTCGTCGGTGTAGTAGGGCGGCAGCTCCGGCCCAAGTGCCACGCGCGCGGCGCCCGTCAGCGTGCCCGCGTCGATCAGCAGCTCGGGCTCCTCCTCGTCGGCGAGCGCCAGCGCGTCGGCGAGGACCAGCCGGCCCTCCGCATCGGTGTTGCCGATCTCGACCGTCATGCCCTTGCGCGACCGATAGACGTCGAGCGGCCGGAACGCGTCGCCTGCGACCGAATTCTCCACGGCGGGAATCAGCACCCGCAGCGACACCTTCAGCCCCGCGCCCATGATCATGTGAGCGAGCGCCAGCATGGTGGCGGCGCCGCCCATGTCCTTCTTCATGATCAGCATGGCGCTTTCGGGCTTGAGGTCGAGCCCGCCGGTGTCGAAGCACACGCCCTTGCCGACCAGCGTCACCTTGGGATCGCTTGGCTTGCCCCAGCGCAGCTCGATGAGCCGCGGCGCGCGGCTCGGGTCGGCGGCGCGGCCGACGGCGTGGATCAGCGGGAAGTTCTGCTTGAGCAGGTCGTCGCCGACGATCGAGCGGAATTTGGCGCCGTGCTGCTTCGCCAGCGCTTTCGCGGCGGCTTCGAGATCGGCCGGGCCCATGTCATTGGCCGGGGTGTTGATGAGGTCGCGGGCGAGCGTCACGCCTTCGGCAATGCGGGACAGCTCCTCGCCGTCGACGCCGTCCGGCAGGACGAGCTTCACCGCCTTGTCCTTCATCTTGCGGTAGCGCGTGAAGCGGTAGGCGCCGAGCGCGAAGGCGAGCGCGGCCAGCCGAGCGTCGTGCGGCGCATTGGCGAAGCGGTAGACGCCGGCCGGCAGCACGCCGGGGAGAAGCCCCGGCAGGAATGCATTCTTGTTCGCGGCCTTCTCGGGCTCGATGCCGAACAGCGCGCCGCCGACACCGTCGTTGCCCGGCAGCAGCAGGTGCCGGCCGGGCCCGGGCTCGAAGCCCGAGGCTTTTACGAAGGCGCGGGCGCGCTTGTCGAGCTTGTCGGTGATCTTGGCGAAGTTTGCTTGCGTCACAAACCAGATCGGTTGTGCCGCCTTGCTGCGGGCAACGAATATCGGATGCATGCTCTTTTGGTTCTTTGGTCGTCAGCTCGTCAGTAGTCGGCTCGGATCTTGAACTTGCGCACCATCGGCTCGGGAGAGTTCGGGCCGAACCATGCGTCGAAGATCTTCGCGGCCTCGCCCGAGTGCTCGAGGTCGAGCAGCGCCCGGTTGATCGCATCCTTGAAGCGCTCGTCGCCCTTTTTCATGGCGAAGCCGACGTTGCGCGATTTGGTGAAATCGGGAAGGAACAGGTAGTCGTCCGGATGGCCGTCCTGCTGCACGATGGCGCGCAGCACCGACTCGTCGGTCGGGAAGGCGTCGACCTTATCTTCTTTCAGCAGCTTGAAGGCCTCGGCGTAGTCGCGCACATACACCAGCTCGACCTTGGGCTCGGCCTCCTTGAGATTGGGACCGGCCGTCGACGTGCTGGCCGACGACGCCTTCTTGCCGGCGAGCTGGTGCACCGAGGTGATGCCGCTCGATTTCTTCACGATCACGGCGTGCGGCGTGACGAAATAGATGTGGCTGAAGTCGACCTCCTTGAGGCGCTCTGGGGTGCGCGTCATCGAGGTGGCGACCAAATCGACCTTGTCCTCGTTCAGCATCGGGATGCGCTCGGCGCTCGACAGCGACACCGTCTCGACGCCGACGCTGACCCGCCTCGCCATCGCCTGCACGATGTCGATGTCGTAGCCGATCACCGTGGTCTCGCCGGGCTTCTTGAAGCTGAACGGCGGGGTGGTGTCGCTGACCCCGACAATGATCCTGCCGCGGGCCTTGATGTCGACGATCCGGTCGGCAAATGCCGGCGAGATGACCGCCGTTCCGGCCATTGTCCCCAATGCAACCAAGGCAACGGCGATTTTCGCCAGATTTTTCATGGTTCTGCTCCCCGGGCGTCCGGCAAAAGCATGTCACGCGGGGTGGCGGCCAACAACCCCGGCAGACCGGCCCCGTTAACCACCCATTAGGGTTAACGTTTTATTGCTCAGGTCCCAGTCCGGCGGCGCCGCCGCCTCAATCCAGGCAGGGCCTGCGCGACATGTCTCGACCTTCGGCGCGCCTTCTCGCCTCTGTCGCGATCGTCATGGCCCTGGCCGTGGCCAGTTGCTCGACCACCAGCACCGGCCCCTCATCGGCCGACATCACCGGCTCGATTCGAACCGAGCAGCCCAAGCGCTCGGCGGTCGAGTGGCGGCAGGAGATGGACTCGTGGGGCGAGCGCTATCGCGAAAATCCGACGGATTCGGACGCCGCCATCAAATACGCCCAGGCATTGCGCGCCGTGGGGCAGCGCGCCCAGGCGGCGGCCGTGCTCGAGCGCGCGGCGGTCAGTCACCCTGACGACCGCGAGCTGCTCGGCGCCTATGGCCGGGCGCTGGCCGACAACGGCAACTTCCAGCAGGCCCTTGAGGTGCTCAACCGCGCGCACACCCAGGACCAGCCGGACTGGCGGATTCTTTCGGTGCAAGGCGCGGTGCTCGACCAGATGGGCCGCCATGCCGAGGCGCAGCGCTACTACGCCAGCGCGCTGCGGCTAATGCCCGACGAGCCGTCTGTGCTTTCCAACCTGGGCCTGTCCTACGCGCTGTCCAAGAACCTGCCGCAGGCCGAGACCACGCTTCGGCACGCCGCCGAGCAGCGCGCCGCCGAGCCCAAGGTGCGCCAGAACCTCGCGCTGGTGGTCGGCCTGCAGGGCCGTTTCCAGGAGGCCGAGCAGATCGCCAGCGCCGACCTGTCACCGGCCGAGGCGCAGGCCAACGTCGCCTATCTGCGGCAGATGCTCGCCGAGCAGCAGCAGTGGAAGAAGGATCGGCGCGGTTCGCCGCTCACGCCGTCTACCGGATCCTGATGTTCTGATCCCGACATTCGCGCGATTGCCAAGCGCAAGTGCAGTTCCGAAGCTGAGCGGCTTCGGAACTGCGACATCGCGTCCGCGCGACATCGCGTCCGATGGCCGCTCGTCCACACGCCCACTATCGATGGCGTGGGGCGAACAGGACGATGTACCGAAATACCGCTGCAGACCAGATGCAGTTGGCGTTGTCCGCTTATGCAAGCGGAGATTTTGCCGCAGCAGAAAAATTCTGCGGCGCGATCATCAAACGCAACAGCAGGCACTTCGAGGCATTCCACCTTCTCGGCGCGGCCCAGTGGGCCCTCGGGAAAGCAACCGCTGCGCTCGCAAGCTACGATCGCGCGCTGGCGTTGTGCCGGGACGACGTCAATGTTCTCACCGACCGCGGTCTTGCGCTCCAGGGACTTGGACGATTCGACGAAGCCCTTGCCAGTTATGATCGCGCGCTTGCGATCCGGCCCGATAGCATAACGGCCCTCAACAACCGCGGCAGCACGCTTCAGCAGCTCGAGCGCTGCGATGAAGCGCTCGCGTGCTTCGACCGCGTCCTGACGCTCGATCCCGGCTTTGCCGACGCTCATTTCAATCGAAGCGTGCTTCTGGAGCGGCTCACTCGATACGAGGAGGCGATTGCCAGCCTCGATGAGGTCCTGCGGCTGATGCCCGGCGATGTCGAGGCACTCAACAACAAGGGAAGCATCCTCCTCAAGCTCAAGCGGCCCGAGGAGGCCCTTGCCGCTTTCGACACCGCGCTCGGCAGGGCGCCTTTTCTTCCGCGGGGCCTGTCCAACCGTGGGATTGCGCTGAAGGCGTTGCATCGCTTTGGCGAGGCGATCGCCAGCTTCGATCATGCCCTGCGGATCGAGCCCGACTACGTGTTCGCCTTGAACAACCGGGGCAACACCTTTCAGGAGATGCATCGCTACAGCGAGGCGGTGGCCGACTACGACCGAGCCGTGGCGCTGCGCCCCGACTATGTCGATGCCCATGCCAATCGCGGCACGTGTCTCAGCGCCCTTGGCAGGATTGAAGAGGCGCTGGCAAGCTTCGAGCGGGCGCTTTCAATTCAGCCCGACCATGGCCTCGCGCTGAGCGATGCTGCCGATTGCTCGGCCAAGCTTTGCGACTTCCAGCGGTATCAGAAATACAAGGAAGAGCTGCGCGACGCCGCGCGGAGCCGCAAGGCCTGCATTTCGCCTTTTGTCCTGCTGAACTATTCGGACGATGAGGCGCTGCACGCTGTCGTCGCCCGGGACTATTGCGCACGAAACTTCCGGTCTGCGCCGCATCTGCGCCGGCCTCGCGCCCGCAGGAAAGAGAAGATCAGGATCGCGTATCTTTCTCCGGACTTCCGCCGTCACCCGGTCGCCCAATCGATCGTCGGGCTGTTCGAGAGCCACGACCGCGAGCGTTTTGAAATCCTCGGGGTGTCGTTCGGGCCGAGCAAGCCCGACGACGTGCGCGACCGGGTGATCGCATCGCTCGATGGGTTTCACGACGTCAACCAGAAAAGCGATCAGGAAACAGCGGAGCTGTTGCGCGACCTCGACGTCGATATCGCGGTTCGTCTTGGCGGCTACACCAGCCACAGCCGTCCAGGCATATTTTCGGAGCGCGCCGCGCCAATCCAGGTCAACTATCTCGGCTATGCCGCGACGACCGGGACCGACTGCATGGATTACATCATCGCCGATCCCGTGGCCCTGCCATTCGAGAGCCAGGTTCATTACGCCGAGAAAATCGTCCACCTGCCGGATTGCTATCTGGCGAACACCGAACTCCCCATCGGCGCAAAGCCGCCCAGCCGGACCGAAGCGGGCCTTCCGGAACAAGGCTTCGTCTACTGCTGCTTCAACAACGGCTGGAAGATCACACCGAAGACATTCGAAACGTGGATGAGTGTTCTGCGGGCAAGCCCGGGAAGCGTTCTCTGGCTGTCGGCCATGAACGAAACTGAAACTCGCAATCTTGTCGCGGCCGCGAAAGCCGCAGGGATTGATCCCGCGCGCATTGTTTTTGCGCCCTGGCTTGCTCGACTCGAAGATCACTTGGCCAGGCACCGGCTTGCCGATCTGTTTCTGGATACGCTTCCGTACAACGCCCATTCCACGGCGGCCGATGCGCTGTGGGCCGGCCTGCCGGTGTTGACCTGCAAAGGCCGCGCCTTTGTCGGACGGGTGGCTTCCAGTCTGCTCGATGCCGTCGGCCTCGACGAGCTGGTCGCGTCCGATCTGGAAGCCTACCGGACCCTGGCAATCCGGCTGGCGCAGAACCCAGGGGCGCTGGCCGAGATCAAACGCAAGCTGGCGCGAAACCGGGAAACCCATCCGTTGTTCGATCGCCAGCGCTTCGCCCGGAATATCGAATCCGCCTACGCGACAATGTGGGACATCTGTGCGCGGGGCGAGCCGCCGAGAAGCTTCGCTGTCGGCGGGGTGGCCGGATAGGTCCGCTACTTCATCTTGTTGACCGGCGTGCTGGTGCTGGTGTCCTGGGTCGCCATCACGCGGATGGCGGCGGGGCCGAGGATCACCACGAACAGCACCGGCAGGAAGAACAGGATCATCGGCACCGTCAGCTTCGGCGGCAGCGCCGCGGCCTTCTTCTCGGCTTCGGTCATGCGCATGTCGCGGTTTTCCTGCGACATCACCCGGAGCGTCTGGGCGAGCGGCGTGCCGTAGCGCTCCGCCTGCTGCAACGCCATACAGACCGATCTCACGCCGTCGAGGTCGGTGCGCTTGGCGAGGTTCTCGTAGGCGACCTTGCGGTCGGGCAGGTACGACAGCTCGGCGGTGGTCAGCGTCAATTCCTCGGCGAGCGCCACCGACTGTGAGCCGATCTCCTCGCTGACCTTCTTGAACGCCGCCTCAACAGACATGCCGGATTCGACGCAGATCAGCAGCAGATCGAGCGTATCTGGAAACGCGCGTTTGATCGAAAGCTGGCGCTTGGCGATGCGGTTCTTGAGAAACAGCAGCGGCGCCTGCATGCCGGCAAAGGCCGCGCCGAGACAGAGGCCGATCTTGACGGTCGCCGGCTGGTCCATCTCGACCACCACGAACAGATAGAACAGCGCGAACAGGAACAGCACGACCGGCGTGACCATGCGGAAGAACAGGAACGTGATGTACCCCGCCTGTCCGCGATAGCCGGCCTGGATGAGTTTCACCCGGGCTTCTTCCTGGGCGAGCCACTTGGTCAGGTTGAACCGCTCCACCGCCCGCTGCATGTACTGCTTGGGCGACTGGCGGAGCGCGACCTTGTCCTTCTCGCCGCGGGCGAGTCGCTCGCGCTCGCGCTGCCTGAGCTTCTCGCGCTCGATCGCCACCGATTTCATGCGCCGGCCGAGCGTGTCGGGCGACAGAAACGGCATGGCGAGCGTGATCACGGTCGCGATCGCGGCCACGCTGGTCAGCATCATGATCAGGAACTTGGTGTCGTGCAGCTTGATGGTCAGGAGCTCGAACATGACACCGCTCAGAAATCGAAGTTGATCATCTGCTTCATCACGAAGACGCCGATGCTCATCCACACGGCGCAGGCGGCGATCATCATGCGGCCGAGCTCGGTCATCCACAGCAGCTCGATGTAGTCCGGGCTCGTGAGATAGACGAGGGTGCCGACCGCGATCGGAAGGCTGCCGATGATCGAGGCCGAGGCCTTGGCCTCCATCGACATGGCCTGGATCTTGGCCTTCATTTTCTTGCGGTCGCGCAGCACCCGCGACAGGTTGCCGAGCGCCTCGGACAGGTTGCCGCCGGCCTTCTGCTGGATCGAGATGACGATGCCGAAGAAGTTGGCTTCCGGCAGCGGCATGCGCTCGTAGAGCTTGCCGCAGGCGTCGCCGAGCGGCATGCCGATGGTCTGGGTTTCGATGATCGACTTGAACTCGCCCTTGATCGGCTCCTGCGCTTCGACGGCGATGATCTTCAGGCTGTCGGCGAGCGGCAGGCCGGCCTTGATGCCGCGCACGATCACGTCGACCGCATCGGGAAACCCGGCCAGGAACTTCTTCTCGCGCCGCTTCTTGAGGAATGACAGCATCCACAGCGGCAGGCCGAAGCCCGCCGCAAAGCCGGCGCCCAGCGCCGGCAGCGGCAGCCCGCTCATGATCCAGACGCCGAGAAACGCGAACAGGCCGAGCGCCCCAGCGATCATGAGAAACTTGTTCTTCGACCAGGTGAGACCCGCCTGCTCGATCTTGATCTGCAGCGGCGGATTCTTCGACCTCTTCTGCTTGAGGTCGATGTCCTTAAGCGTGTCCTCGACCTGCTCACGGCGCGAGCGCTGCTGGATGCGACTGGTCTTGCGGGCGACCGGCTCCGGCTGCGCGATGGTGGCGCGGCGCTGCTCGGCTTTTCGCTCGCCCGACAGCAGCGGATAGATGAAGACGTAGGCCACGCCGCCGATCGCGGTCGTCACCATCGCAGCCAGCGCCAGCGTCTGCATTTTCATGGCGTCAGGTCCTGCCGGCACCCGTGACTTCGACGTTGGAGGCGTCGAGCGCCGCTGCGAGCCGCTTGTCCTCGCCGTAGTAACGGGCGCGGTCCCAGAATTTCGGCCGGCCGATGCCGGTCGAGTGGTGGCTGCCGATCAGGTTGCCCTTCTCGTCCTCGCCGGTGATCTCGTAGACGAACAGGTCCTGGGTGATGATGACGTCGCCTTCCATGCCGATCACCTCGGTGATGTGGGTGATCTTGCGCGAGCCGTCGCGCAGGCGGGCGGCCTGCACCACGACGTCGACGGAGCCGACGATCATCTCGCGGATGGTGCGCGAAGGCAGCGAATAGCCGCCCATGGTGATCATGGATTCGACGCGGGACAGCGCCTCGCGCGGGCTGTTGGCGTGCAGCGTGCCCATCGAGCCGTCGTGGCCCGTGTTCATGGCCTGGAGAAGGTCGAAGGCCTCGGGTCCGCGGACTTCGCCGACGATGATCCGCTCAGGACGCATACGCAGACAGTTCTTGACGAGGTCGCGCATCGTGACCTGGCCCTCGCCTTCGAGGTTGGGCGGCCGCGTTTCCAGGCGCACCACGTGCGGCTGCTGGAGCTGAAGCTCGGCGGCGTCCTCGCAGGTGATGATGCGCTCGTCGTCGTCGATGAACTGGGTGAGACAGTTGAGCAGCGTGGTCTTGCCCGAGCCGGTGCCGCCCGACACGATGGTGTTGACCCGGCAGCGTCCGATGATCTTGAGCACATCGGCGCCGTCCGGCGTGATCGAGCCGAACTTGACCAGGTTGTCGAGCTTGAGCTTGTCCTTCTTGAACTTACGAATCGTGAGGGCAGGGCCATCGAGCGACAGCGGCTGGGCGATGACGTTGACGCGGGAGCCGTCGGGTAGACGCGCGTCGCAGATCGGCGAGGCTTCGTCGACGCGGCGGCCGATCTGGCTGACGATGCGCTGGCAGATGTTGAGGAGCTGCTGGTTGTCCCGGAAGCGGATGCCCGTCTTCTGGATCTTGCCCATCACCTCGATGTAGACCGTGCCGGAGCCGTTCACCATGATGTCGGCGATGTCGTCGCGCGCCAGCAGCGGCTCGAGCGGGCCGTAGCCCAGAACGTCGTTGCAGATGTCGTCGAGCAGCTCTTCCTGCTCGGAGATCGACATCACGATGTTCTTGATCGCGATGATCTCGTTGACGATGTCGCGGATTTCCTCGCGCGCCGCGTCGGCGTCGAGGCGCGCGAGCTGCGCGAGGTCGATGGCCTCGATCAGCGCGCCGAAGATCGTGCCCTTGGTCTCGTAATAGGATTCCGAATGCCGCGTGTCGGTCGCCATGGCGGGCGGCTGAGCCGCGAGGCGCGCCGGCGTTGCCGGCGCCGAGACGATGGGCGCGCCAAGGCCGGCCGATGGAATCGGCTGCAGCCGGTCGCCGCCCTGGGGAATGGGGGCCGCCGGCGCGGCCTGGGGCCGCGGCGCCGCCGCCGGAGCTGCGGATGGCGCTGGCCGCGTCTCATTGGCACGCTTACCGAACACGTCCTGTTACCTCACGCTACGAATACGTCTTCCGTGCAGTTCACTTCTTCATCAACTTGCCGAGCAGCGGCGTCAGCAGGCCGGACTTGGCTTTCTTCACCTCCGAGCGGCCGGTCAGCAGCTTGGCCAGCTGGAGGAAAGTCTCGGCATTGCGGTGGTTGGCCGAGACTTCGGCGATCATCTGGCCGTTGTTGGCGGCCGAGCCGAACAGCTGCGGATCGAACGGGATCACGGCGACCGGCTCGTCCTCCAGGGCCTTGGCGAAGTCGGCGGGCTTGATCTCCGGCCTCTTCGGCACTCCGACCTGGTTGAGCATGTAGAACGGCCGGTGGTCGTTGAGCCGCGCGGTGCGCAGATAGTCGAACAGGTTCTTGGCGTTGCGCAGATTGGCGAGATCGGGCGTCGCGACGATCAGGATATCGTCGGCGCTGACCAGCGTGCGCTGGGTCCAGCCGTTCCACTGATGCGGCACGTCGAGCACCACGCACGGCATGGTGGCGCGCAGCGCGTCGAAGATGCCGTCGAAGGCTTCGGCGCCGAAGTCGTAGGCGCGCTCGAGCGTCGCCGGCGCGGCGAGCAGGCTCAGATGATCGGCGCATTTCGACAGCAGCCGGTCGATGAAGGCGGTGTCGATGCGGTCGGGCGAGAACACCGCGTCGGCGATGCCCTGCGGCGGGTCCTGGTTGTAGTCGAGGCCGGCGGTGCCGAAGGCGAGATCGAGATCGGTGACGACCGAGTCGAGCGCGAGGTCGCGCGCGACCGCCCAGGCGATGTTATGGGCGACCGTCGAGGCGCCGACGCCACCCTTGGCGCCGACCACCGCGATGACGCGGCCGACCGGCTTGGCGTCCGGCGCCGAGAACAGCCCGCAGATCGAGCGCACCACGTCGAGGGTGCCGACCGGCGAGATCATGTAGTCGCTGACGCCGCGGCGCACGAGCTCGCGATACAGCATCACGTCGTTGGTGCGGCCGACGACGATGACGCGGGTGCCGGCGTCGCAGAACTCGGCGAGCGTATCGAGGCCGGCGAGGATCGTTTCGCCGCGGCCTTCCGCTTCCAGCATGATGACATTGGGCGTCGGCGAGCCGCGATAGGCTTCGATCGCAGCCGCGACGCCGCCCATCTGGATCTTGACGTGGGCCTTGCCCAGCCGGCGGTCTTCGCTGGCCGACTGGATGGCGGCCGCGGTTTCCACGGTGTCGCAGAACGCCTGGATGGAGACGCGTGGCGCCGGCGCGATGTGCTCCTCGCGCGGCACCACCTCCGGCGGCGCTTCCGACTCAGGCTCTGTCGTGTGGAGTGCGTTTCGGATCATTTGCCCAGATCGCTGATCGCGCCCTTGTTGGCGTCGTTGTAAACCGTCGCCGGGCTCTCGCCCTTGCGCCATTTGTCGACCGCGAAGGTCCGTTTCGCCGTGTAGGCCGGCGTCTCGCCGCGCGGCTGCACCAGGTCGGCCGGGTTCTCGGCCATCGCGGCGATATTCTTCTGGGTGGCACAGCCGAAGTTGTAGTATTCGCGGTTTTCGAAGTGCTTCTCGTCGTTGCTCGGGCCGAGATCGTCCGGCCAAAGCCCGCAGGGCCCGACCTGCGCAACCATCTGCGGGAAGCTCAGACGCAGCGGCGGCGTCCGCTCGTCGCCCGCGTGATAGGGCCGGATGCCGATGCCGCTGTTGGGAACGCCGGCCGCAACGATGATCGACAGCGTTTCCTTCAGCGTGTCGTTGACGGCGCGCTCGTTGGCGCCGCCCGTCGGCCGGTCGATGGTGACGCCGCCGGTGGCGTCGCGCTGCCAGTTGCGGGCGAACGACAGCACCTCGGCGCGCTGCATGGCCGAGAGTCCGCCGCGGCCGCTGCCGACCAGGACGACGAGCGTCTTCTTGCCCTCCTGGATGCGGGTCGGATGGCGCTGCGTGTATTCGTTCGGAATGCCGCCGGTGGTGTCGTTCGCGACGGTCTGGCAGCCGGCCACGGCTGCGGCGAGGCCTGCGATCAGGAGACCGCGGGCCAGAAATGGTCCGGTGCGGCGGCGGACGTCGGTAAGCATGAGTCTGGTCATCGATCGTTCCTTGTCGCCGCGCTCAGTCCAGGATGAAGCCGACATTGCCGCGATAGTTGTTGTTCTGGCGCGGATCGGTCTGGCCGGGCACGCCGTAGAGCTTGTTGAAGCGGCCGAGCAGCGTGGTGGAGGCGTCCGACGCGTCGGCATAGCCCTCGTCAGGCCGCGACAGGTCCTTCTGCGACACCGCGCGCACGATGTAAGGCGTCACCATCACCATCAGCTCGGTCTGCCGGTTCTGGAAGTCGCGGCTCTTGAACAGCGCGCCGATCACCGGGATGTTCATCACGCCCGGCATGCCGTTGAGCTGCTGCTTGGTCTGCTCCTGGATCATGCCGGCCATGGCGAGCGAGCCGCCGGACGGGATCTCCACCGTGGTCTCGGCGCGGCGGGTCTTGATCGACGGGATAGTCTGGGTGGTGGTCTCGGTGGCGCTGACCGACTGCGTCAGCGTCAGCGAGTTGTCGTTGGAGAGCTCGGAGACCTCGGTCAGCACCTTGAGGCTGATGCGGCCCTCCGACATCACCACCGGCGTGAAGTTCAGGCCGACGCCGAACTTCTTGAACTGGATCTGGGTCTGACAGTTTCGGGTGGTGGGGTCGCAGGTGAAGCCCGCCGGGATCGGAAACTCGCCGCCGGCCAGGAAGTTCGCGGTCTCGCCGGAGATCGCGGTGAGGTTGGGCTCGGCGAGCGTCCGGATGACGCCGGCGCGCTCCATGGCGCGCAGCGTCGCGCTGACGCCGCGATAGGTCGCCGTGATGCCGCTCGAGTTCAGCGCCGAGCCGAACACCGGAAACGGGTTGACGTTGGAGAAGTTGACCACCGCCTGGCCGCTGTTGAACGAGCCGTTGAGATCGATGCCGAGCTGCTTGATGACGTCGCGCTGCACCTCGGCGACCGTCACCTTGAGCATCACCTGGTCGCGGCCGCGCACCGAGATGCCGTTCACCACCTTGGCGCCGTCGCCGGCGAGGCGCGCGGCGAGATCATAGGCCTGCTGGGACTCGGTCGGGCTCGCCACCGAGCCGGTCAGCATGATGCCGTCGGCCAGCCCCTCGACGTCGATATCGCAGGCCGGCAGCGCGCGCTTGAGCGCCGCGCGGATGCCGTTGAGATCGCGGGTCACCGCGATGTCAAAGCCCATCAGCTGGCGGCCTTCGCCGTCGAAGAAGTAGACGTTGGTCTGGCCGATCGCGACGCCGATGATGTAGGCGCGCCGCGAGGTGCGCACCACCGCGTTGGCGATCTTCGGATCGGCCACCAGCACGTCCTTGATGTCGCCCGGCAGGTCGACCACGATGCTCTTGCCGACGCCGAGCGTGGTGAACTGCGCGGACTTGTCGCCGTAGACCTGCACGGTCGGCGCAACGATGCGCTGCGCGGGATCCGCCGCCGTCGCCGGCGTTGCGGGCATGGCCAAAGCGAGCCCGACCAGCGCCGCCAGTGTCGCGGTGCGGATCAACGTTGCTCTGACCATGGGCTTACTCCTCTAAAGCTCTATCGGGTGATGCCGAACCGGACCGTGCTGATCTCGCCGCGGCCGCGGGGCTCTTCGTTGTTGCGGACTTCTTCGGTCTTGCTGGCGTCGAGCAGGCTGCGCAGCGCGAGCGACAGCGTGCCCTGCTGGCGCGACTGGGCGAGCATCTCGGCCTGGCGCGGCGACAGCTCCAGCGTCGCGGTCTTGCCGACCACGACACGCTGGCCGCCCTTTTCCTCGACGGTCTGGTCGATCGCGAGCACCCGCACGTTGGTGAGCACGGTCTCGCTGGTCGGCGGCGCGTTGCCGGTCTTGACGTCGTCGCGGGCCCGCCGCGACAGGATCACATCGACGCGGTCATTGGGCAGAATGAAACCGCCGGCGCCGGTTTCCGGCGAGATTTCGGTGGACACCGCGCGCATGCCGGACGGCAGGATCGCCGCCAGATAGCCGGCGGCGCCGTTGGCGCGAATGAGCTTGCCCTCGCGGATCGGCTCGCCGGCCGTGAACGGCGCGCGCGTGATCGCGCCAGCCAGGTCCGTGGCCGCGTTCGGCCTGCTTTTGCGGGTGATGTAGCTGTCGCCGGTGGTGGCCTCCGGCCAGGCCTGCCAGGTCAAATCGTCCGCCGTGACGGCGGTGCCCATGCCGATATCGCCTTTGGCGATCAGCACGTCGACGGTCGGGAGCTGCTGGACGACGGGAGCGGGCGCCGCTTCCGGCTTCGGGGCGTCGTCGCCACTGACGAGATATGCCGCCGCACCGCCTGCGGCGAGCGCGATGCCAAGCACCAAGATACGCGCGGCTTTCATAACGCTTCACTCACTCTGTTTACGGGACTGAACGGCCGGCCAGGCCGTCCTTCACTTACCTAAATGAGTGCTCCGCGGTGCTGGAGCGAACCACCTCTGGATTTCATCAGCGAAAGGTCAATTCGTGGTTAACGGGGCGTATCCAAATGCGGTTAAAAATGTGTTGCGCGCCAAACGCCGAACGTGCGCCAACGCGCACTCAGCATCGCCAATTCGTAAACGAATGATGAAAGGCGGAAGTAGCCGCGTCCGTCAGCCGGCCTGCATCCAGGCGGTGTCGGGATAGATCAGCAGCGCTGCGGCCGCGAGCGCAATGCCGTAGGGCACGCCGCCGTCGAGCTTGTGCAGCCGCTTCACCCAATCCTGCTCGGCGAGGCTCTCCGGCAGCGGCATCAGCCGGAACCGGATCATCGCCAGCGTGAGAATGCCGCCGAAGATCGAAGCGTAGAGCACGTAGGCCATCAGATGGTCGAATCCGAGCCACAGCGCGGTTGCGGCGGCAAGCTTGGCGTCGCCGCCGCCGATCCAGCCGCGCGCGAAGAACACGAAGGTCACGGTGAGCACCGCCAGCGCCGCGGCGAGGTGCCACAATACGGCGTGCAGATCCATGCCGCTGTAGAGCGCGAGCCCGAAGAAGCCCGCCACCAGGATCAGCGTGACGCGGTTGGAGATGGTCATCGTGAAGAGATCGCTCGACGCCGCGAACGCCATCAGCGCGGGGAACAGCAGCAGCCGTGCGGCGTCGGTCAGCATGACCATCTTTCTCCTTCGCGGCGGACCTTAGATCGTTGCCGTTTCGGTTTCGTTATCGCCATCGCCAAAAAGCAACTCACCTCCGTCGCGGCGGGGGCCGTGACGGAGGTGAGCAGAAGAGTCCGGAAGCGTCAGCGCCCCCGCGACGCTTAGTTCAGCGCGTTCTGAACCGAGGTGAATGTCGTGTTCAGCTTCGAGCCGAGGCCGGCCACGGTCGCGATGATCGCAACCGAGATGCCCGCGGCGATCAGGCCGTACTCGATCGCGGTGGCGCCGGCTTCGTCACGAAGGAAGCGAGAAATGAGGGACATGCGTCTGATCTCCTGAGTGGCTGACTGAGCTTCGCCGGCTCGTTGGTGGCCGGCTCCGTCGTTTGTAGGAGTCAGGTTTGAATCCGACGTAAGGCGGACCCCTCGGCTTTTCGGTAAATTCCGAAACGAATCGGCAGCTATTTTCGCCAACGTGTAATGCCGGTGTCATGAAGCAAGCGATGCCTGCAAAAACGAAAGGCCCCGGTGTCACCGGAGCCTTCAAAAACGAAAAGGCTCCGGTATTGCCGGAGCCTTCCGCCAGAAACTCGAGGTCTGCGCGCGATATTAGTTCAGCGCGTTCTGCACCGAGGTGAAGGTCGACTTCAGCTTCGAGCCGAGGCCCTGCACGACGGCGATGATGGCAACCGAGATGCCCGCGGCGATCAGACCGTACTCGATGGCGGTCGCACCGGACTCACACTTCACGAAACGCGAAACAAGCTTCGTCATCTTCATAGCTCCTTAGAGGTCCACACGTGGCTGTCTGAGCTGGCCCGTGGCCGTTGTTCAATCCGGCCGATCAAAGCCATGCGCAAAAATTACCAGCGGCGTCTTGCATCGGAGTTAATTCATTCGGTGAAACGCAAGGCATCTCCGTGGATTTCCCACGTGGTTAACAACGCACTTATGCGAGAAATAGTCAGTAAAATCACGTATAAAAAACGACATAACTTCCGGACGTTTTCGCGATACGTCCAACAATACATAAAATTTTCGACAGATTCGGTCGTGCCGATCAACCCGCGGCGGTTTGCAGCCGTCTTGCGGTGTTGAAACCGCGCGCTGCGGATTCCGACTTCATTCACCATTTTGCGTTCAACTTGATCCGAGTTTGTTAGGCGGTCGTTGGATCGTGTGCTGATCGCCGGTGTGTATGCGTGCGGAGCGTAACATGATGGCGTGCGCCATGCGCCGTGGCTTCAAGCCCGGCCTTTCCTTTGTTCTTGCATCCGTCCTGCTCGCCTGCGCCGTGCGGGCCGCAAATGCCACCGAGCCCGTGGCGGCCTATGCGCCGAACGGTCCGGTGCCGGTGGTCGTCGCCATCGATCGCGCCAAGATCTTCAAGCTGCCGGAGCGCACCACGACGCTGGTGATCGGCAACCCGCTGATCGCGGACGCCGCAGTCCAGCCGGGCGGTATCGCGGTGATCACCGCCAAGAGCTACGGCGCCACCAACCTCGTGGCGCTCGACCGCAACGGCGCGACGCTTCTGGAAGCTCCGGTGCAGGTGGTCGGGCCCGCCGACAAGGTCGTCGTGGTCTATCGCGGCATCGACCGCGAGACCTATAGCTGCGCGCCGAACTGCGAGCGCCGCACCACCATCGGCGACACGCCGGCCTACTTCACCGCCAACCTGAACCAGATCGGCACCTTCGGCGCGCTGGCGCAGGGCGGCGGCTCGCCGACCGCGGCGCCAAGATAGCGCCGAGACAAGGCGCCGGCAGCGGCCATGGTTAGCGGCGGGTGAACGGCTTGCCCGCCGCTTCGAACATCCCCCGCAACAATTCAACAAGGCATCACTGCTAGATTTTGGGGCGAAGCGGCCAGCAGTGCCGCGTTGCTCAGGTGATCGCCATGTTCGGGGGACTTCGCGTCAAATTGCTGGCCGCGGCGAAGCGGCCATGGGCTTCTCTCAACGCCCGCCGCATGCTCCACGATCGCAGCGGCGCCACCACGGTCGAATTCGCCATGGTGGCGGCGCCGTTCCTGGCGATGGTGTTCGCCATCATGGAAACCGCGATCGTGTTCTTCGCCGGCCAGGCGCTGGAAACGGCCGCGGCCGACAGCGCGCGGCTGATCATGACCGGCCAGGCGCAGAGCCAGGGCTACGACCAGGCCAAGTTCAAGCAGGCGGTCTGCGCGCGCATCTACGCGCTGTTCAATTGCAACGGCGCGCTCTACGTCGACGTCAAGAGCTACCCGTCGTTTGCCACGGTCAACGTGGCGAAGCCGATCGACGCCCAGGGCAACGTCCAGACCGGCACCTTCGGCTACCAGCCGGGCTGCCCGAGCGACATCGTCGTGGTGCGCCTGATGTATCAATGGCCGGTTTATGTCTCGCTGCTCGGCCTCAATCTGTCGGACACCACGGGAAGCAAGCGGCTGCTGATGTCGACAGTCGCGTTCCGCAACGAGCCGTATGCATCGTCATGTTAGCGATGGATCACATGAAGAAATTCATCCGCCCGATGGCTGAGCGTATTGCGCGTCCGCTCGCAGGGCTCGTTCGCGACCAGCGTGGCGTCTCGGCGGTCGAGTTCGCGATGCTGCTGCCGCTGATGCTGACGCTCTATCTCGGCGCGGTCGAGATCTCGCAGGGCATCGGCGCCGACCGCAAGGTGACGCTCACCGCCCGCACCACCGCCGACCTTGCGTCGCAGGCGTCGGGGCTCAGCTCCTCCGACATGACCAATTCGCTGAACGCCGCGAGCGCCGTCATGGCGCCGTACTCCACGACCAACCTCAAGGTGACGGTGTCGCAGGTTTCGATCGATGCCAACAGCAAGGCGACGATCAGCTGGAGCGCGACCCTGAACGGCACGGCGCGCGCCAAGGGCTCGTCGGTCACGCTGCCGACCGCGCTGGTGATCCCCAGCACCTGCCTGATCTGGAGCGAGGTGCAGTACACCTACAAGCCGACCATCGGCTACGTGGTCACCAGCACGCTGACGCTGAAGGACCAGATGTACATGCGGCCGCGGCTGTCGGACTGCGTGACCTACCCGACGTCCTAGAAACATCGGCCGTCCCGGACCGCACGGGCCCGCTGCCCACGGCAGCGGGCCCGATTGTTCAGGGCATTCCCTCCCGATAAGCTTTGGTCTGGCTTTGGCCAGGACGAGCGCCCGTCAGAGGCGCCATTGGGAGGTTCGCTCATGTCACGTCACTCGCCGTCACGTCACTCGACCATTCGCATTGCCGTCACCGCGCTCGCGGGCGCGTCGATCCTTGCGCTGTCCGCGTCGCTCGCGGCCGCGCAATACAAGATGACCGTCAACCGCGACCGGCTCATCAACGCGCAGAACGAGCCGCAGAACTGGCTGATGATGAACGGCGACTACGGCTCGCAGCGCTATTCCAAGCTGACCCAGATCACCCGCGACAACGTCAAGAACCTGCGCATGGCGTGGGCGCTGTCGCTCGGCGGCATGCAGGACGTCGGACAGAACGGCCCGGAGAACGAGGTCAATCCGCTGATCGACAACGGCTTCATGTACACGACCGACGGCTGGGGCACGGTCTACAAGATCGACGCGCGCAACGCGAACAAGGGCGAGTTCGTCTGGGTCTGCGATCCGGGCGTCCGCCACGAGGGCAACGTCTCGCGCACCCGCGGCATCGCGCTGTGGGAGGATCTCGTGATCGCCAACCTCCCGGACGGCCGCGTCATCGCCATCAACCGCGACAGCGGCGAGATCGTCTGGGACAAGCAGGTCGCCAAGGCCGACGAGTTCGGCTCGAAGGAGCGCTTCTACACCGCGCCGATCACCGCGGAGGGCAAGGTGCTGGTCGCGAACGGCGCCGGCGACGGCGGCACCCGCGGCTGGCTCGCCGCGCTCGATGCGCGCACCGGCAAGGAGCTGTGGCGCTGGTACGTGGTGCCCAAGCCCGGCGAGCCCGGCAGCGAGACCTGGAAGGACAAGAACAACGCCTGGAAGACCGGCGGCGGCGGGTTGTGGCAGACCGGCTCCTACGACCCGGCCACCCACCTGACCATCTGGGGCACCGGCAACCCGGTGCCGCAATACGATCCGGAGTCGCGGCCGGGCGACAACCTCTACACCAACGCCGCGGTGGCGCTCGACGTCGAGACCGGCAAGCTCGTCTGGCACTACCAGTACACGCCGAACGACTCGTGGGACTACGACGAGAACGGCATCCACATGCTGTACGACGTCACCGTCAACGGCCAGACCCGCAAGGCGATCGGTCATTTCGGCCGCAACGGTTTCTTCTACACGCTCGATCGCGCCAACGGCAGCTTCATCAAGGGCGGCCAGTACGTGAACGATCTCAACTGGACCAAGGGGCTCGACCCCAAGACCGGCAAGCCGATCGAGTACGACCCGACGCTCGACGTGCAGAAGTACCAGCCGGAGGCACGCGCGCTGCGCGGCGATGGCATGAAGCGCGCGTGTCCGACCTGGCACGGCGGTGTGGCGCATCAACCGACCGCCTACGATCCGACCACCAAGATCGCCTACGGCGTCGGCATCGAGGGCTGCTTCACGCAGAACGGCGCGAAAGCCGTGTTCAAGGGACCCGAGGGCGGCCTCGACACCAAGAACTTCGAGAAGCGCACCTACACAAGCGATCTCTATTACGGCTCGATCACGGCCTACGACACGGTGAACCACAAGATCGTCGCCAAGGCGATCACCGACATCGAGATCCGCTCGGGCGCGCTGGTGACGGCCGGCGGCGTGGTGTTCACCGCGCTGCAGGACGGCTGGATCCTCGCCTACAACTCGGAGACGCTCGAGGAACTGTGGCGCTTCAACGTCGGCACGCCGCTGAAGGGCGCGCCGGTGACGTATGCGATCGGGCCGAAGCAGTATCTCGCTGTGCAGACCAGCGGGCGGCACCTGCATCCGGTGAAGTTCGATAAGCTGGAAGCGTCGAGCTACATGTTCGTGTTCGCGCTGAATTGAGCGGGACGCAGAGCTTTCTGGAATCGCAATCGGTCATGCAACGGCCATCCCTCCCCGCCAGGGGAGGGTGGCCGCGAAGCGGCCGGGTGGGGAGATCTCTCACCACGATAGATCTCCCCACCCGGCCTCGCTCGGCTATCGCCTCGCGAGTCCACCCTCCCCTGGCGGGGAGGGATGGCACCGCCGCTGTCGCGGCTACTTCGCAAACTCCTTGCACGCCTCCACGTCCGAGCCCATGAATTCGATGCACTTGGCGCGGTCCATCGGACCCTTGCCGACCACGCGCGCCAGCAGGAAGTCCGCCAAAAGCTCGACCTCCCGGTTCTGCAGCGGCGACGGCGGATCGGCCAGCGTCATGTCCCGCGCCTTGAGATCGGCCTGCTTCAGGCCGAAGCAGCGGCCGTCGCTGTAGGCGAACTTGTCGAAGGCCGGCATGCCGGTGCCGGGCCGTCCGCATTTGATGGTGATGATCAGCAGCTCGCGGTTCATCTCGGATTCGCGGAGGTTGCTGCCGTTGGGCATCTGGTTGTCCAGCTTGTGGCCGTCGCCGGACCAGCCGTGACAGGCCTGGCAATTGCCCTTCTGGCGGAACAGCCGCAGCCCCTCGGCGAGATCGGCGGCGTCCTGGGCCCATGCCGAAGACGCGAAACCGAACAGCAGCGCTGCAAGCGCGGTCAGCCTCATCAGGATCGTATGCACGGCGCTTCCCCAAGTATTCATGCCCAAGCTTTCATGTTGTTGCCTGCAACTATACGATTGCCGGACAACACGGAAAAGCGCGATGCCGCTCCCGCCCGTCGTGAGAATCCTGGCAGTGCTGCTGTGCGCGACTGCGTCCGCGGGCGCGCAGGAGCTGCGCCGCTCGACGGTGTGGGACCTCCGGCTCGGCCAGCCCGCCGCCGCACAACCGGACACGAGCGAGTTCCGCGGCTTCGCCTGCGGCTCGAACGGCGGGCCGCCGCGCCTGAAGCTCACGGGCTGGAGCGACTTCGCGCGCTGCAAGGCGGAGCCGGACGGCCTGCACGAGATCTATTTCGAATACGACGACGAGCTCGAATACATCGCCCGCGCCAAGGACCTCGAGATGAACATCACGCGCTGGGCCGGCACCACCGAGGCGCGCTTTCCGGTGATCGTCTCGGCGCTGTTCGACGACGGCAGTGTGCTGCAGGGCATCCGGCTGGTCACCGACCCGCGCGCCGACTACCAGGACCACATCACGGAAGCGAACCTCCGCAAGCGCGCCGAAGCCTACGTGCTCGGTGGCGTGCTGGCGGCGCGCTACGGCATCGAGGCGTCGCGCGACTGCCAGGCGCTGCCGCCCGCCGAGGGCGAGAGCGCAGTGGGTGCGCTGTTCATCAAGCGGGATTGCAAGCTGGACGACGTCGCGAACCGCCGGCGGATTCTCCTGCGCGCGAATTTCTATCGCAAGCCAGGCCAGAGCGGCACGAATCCGCAGCTCTCGACGCAGCTCACGCAAGGCCAGTTCGAAAGCTCGGCGCGGCTGGAGATCCTGCAGCTCAAGCCGTAGTTGCTCACGGCCGGACCGTACCGTCCGGCATCACGGTGTCCTTGAACACCGCGCCGTCGAGATTGGCCTCGTAGAGGTTGGCCTTGCTGAAGGTCGTGCCGTTGAGCTTCGCGCGCGCAAGGTTCGCGCCACGCAGGTTCGCACCCGTCGCATTGGCGTCCTGCAGGTCAGCGCCGGACAGATTCGCCTCCGGCAATTCGGCACCCATCAGCCGCGTGCCGTTGAGCTTCGCGCCGTCGAGCGAAGCGCCGCGCAGGAAGGCGAAGTCCAGCGCGGTTTCCGTGAGGTCGGCGCCGGTGAGCTTGGCGTCGGCGAGACGGCCCTTGCGCAAATCCGTGCCGCGAAGGTTCGCGCCGCTGACATCGCTTCGCATCAGATGCGCGGTCCCCATCATGGCGCCCGAGAGGTCCGCGCCGATGAGCTTCGCGGCGTCGAGATTGGCGCCATAGAGCATGGCCTCGTGCAGCCGCGCGTCCGAGAGATCGGCGCGCATCAGGTTGGCCTTGTTGAGATTGGCGCCGCCGAAGTCTGTGCCGGCGAGATTGGCGCCGGTGAGTCTCGCGTCATGCAGATTGGCGCCCTTGAGATTGGCGCCGGACAAGTCTGCGCCGGCAAGGTCGCGCCGTTTGAAATTCTGTCCGGAGAGATCGCAGCGCGGGCAGGCCTTGCTGCGTCCGGCGATGAAATCCTCGCGCGGGTCCGCCTGCGCGCTCGAAACGCCAAGCGCTGCCGCGAGCGCAACAGCCAGAGCTGCGGCGGCCGTCATCATCCTTGCGGGATCGGCAGCGAGGTCGTCGACTTGATCTTCTCCATCGCGAAGCGCGACGTCACGTTCTTCAGCGACACGTTGGCGATCAGCTTCTTGTAGAACGTGTCGTAGCCCGCGATGTCGGGCACCACGACGCGCAGCATGTAATCGACGTCGCCGGCCATGCGGTAGAATTCCATCACCTCGGGCATCGCGCCGACCGTCTCGGCGAAGCGGTCGAGCCAGTCCTGCGAATGGTCGCCGGTCTCGATCGACACGAACACCGTGATGCCGAGGCCGATCTTCTCCGGCGCGATCAGCGCCACGCGCTTGGTGATGACGCCCTCGGCTTCGAGCCGCTGGATGCGCTTCCAGCACGGCGTCGAGGACAGGCCGACGCGGTTGCCGATCTCGGCGACCGACAGCGAGGCGTCCTCCTGGACCACGGCGAGGATTTTCCGGTCGATGGCGTCCATGCTGAGCGATCCTGCGGGCTAGAACATCCCGTTTGAGTGGCCGTTAGACTTTAGAATGATATTTCTTTTTGGCCGGCAGGACTTTGATATAGAGTAAAATATTCTATTTCAAGGGCTGTGTTATGCGGCCGGTTTCGGCCGGGTGGTCCTGTCGGGGACCTTGTTGTCCTGTCGGGGACCTGAGGAGCAGATTGCATGTCCGGGCTTGTGACTTCGCTTTCGCGCCGCGCGTTTGCGGCGGCGGTTCTGGCGTCGGCCGTGGTGGCCGCGATGCCGGCCTTCGCCGCAACCGCCGAGCCGCTGGTCTCGCCGCAATGGCTGAGCGAGCACCGCGCCGACAGCGACATCGTGGTGCTCGACATCCGCTCGGTGATCGACGGCGGCGGCGCCGAGGCCTATGCCAAGGCGCATATCCCGGGCGCGATCCACAGCGACTACGACAAGGCCGGCTGGCGGGTCTCGCGCAACGGCCAGCCGCTGATGGTGCCGTCGCAGACCGCGCTGGAGAAGCTGATCGGCGAGAGCGGCATCGACGAGGACAGCCATGTGGTCATCGTGCCGGCCGGCGTCAGCGCGACCGACTTCGGGGCGGCCGCGCGCATCTACTGGACCTTGAAGGCCGCGGGCCATCCGGCGATCTCGATCCTCGACGGCGGCTTTGCGGCCTGGCAGGCGGCAGGCCTCCCGGTCGAGTCCGGCAACAACGTTCCGTCGCCGAAGATCTTCTCCGGCAAGTTCAACGAGGCGCTGCTCGCCGAACTCGAAGAGGTCGAGCGCAATCCGAACGCCACGCTGGTCGATGCGCGGCCCGCGAACCAGTTCAACGGCAAGGAGAAGGCGGGGCTCGCCAAGGCCTACGGCCATATCCCGGGCGCGATCAGCATCGACAGCGCGAGCTTCTACGATCCCGCGACCAACCGGCTGCGGCCGAAGGCCGAGCTTGCGGCGATCGCGAGCAAGGTGCCGGCGGGGCCCGTCGTGACCTACTGCAACACCGGCCACTGGGCCGCGACCGACTGGTTCGTGCTCTCCGAGATTCTCGGCCGTCCGAACGTGCGGCTCTATGCCGGCTCGATGGTCGAATGGAGCTCCGACGCGCACCGCCCGATCGCCTCGTCGCGCACGCGGTTGGACGACTTGAAGAAGGCGCTGGGCATGGGGCTGTAACGCTCCGCTTGTCTGGTGCCACGTCAACGGTGCCTTCACCCTCCCCTGGAGGGGGAGGGTCGACCGCCGGAGCGAAGCGGAGGCGGG
>CAKZHN010000245.1 GCA_936924235.1 uncultured Rhodoplanes sp.
GGTTCCGCGCTCGCGGCCGACGTGCCCAGCGTCAGAACGATGCCCAGCGCCAGAACGATCCCTGCGGCCGCCCAGCAGCGCGGATTTGCCATGGCCCCCTCCGCCGCGAGGTCTAGCAAACCGCGCCGGGCTAAGCGATGGTCCCGGCATGCCTGTCGACAAGCGCCGCATCGCCGTCGCCTTCTGCGCCATCGGCGCGTTCCTGCATCTTTACGCGCCGCAGTCGGTGTTGCCGATGATGGCCCAGGAGTACGGCGTCGGCGCGTCCGACATCAGTCCCGTCATCACCGCAGGCACACTGGCGGTCGCCGCCACCGCGCCGTTCACCGGCGCGCTCTCCGACGTTCTGGGGCGCAAGCGCCTGATTGTCATCGCGCTCGCGCTGCTGCTCATTCCCGCCACCATGACGGCGCTGGCGCCGACCTTGAACCAGATCATCTTCTGGCGGTTCATCCACGGCCTGCTGCTGCCGCCGATCTTCGCCGTGACCATTGCCTATGTGGGTGGCGAGTTTCCGCCGAACGAGGCCAACAGCGTGTTCGGCATCTACGCCTCGGCGTCGGCGGTGGGCGGCTTCTTCGGCCGCTTCGTGCCCGGGATGCTGACCCAATATGTCGGCTGGCGCGGCGGCTTCCTGGCGCTGGCTCTGGGCTCGGTGATCTGCCTCATCATGGTGATGTGGCTGCTCACGCCGGAGAAGAAATTCGTCAGTGCCAGCAATCTCGGCACATCGTTGCGCCAGATGGTCGCCCATCTGACCAATCCGCTGCTGCTGTCGATTTACGCGGTCGGCTTCGGCGTGCTGTTCAACTTCATCGCCACCTTCACCTATCTGAGCTTCCATCTGGCGGAGCCGCCGTTCAACAAGTCGCCGGCCTTTCTCGGCTCGATCTTCGTGGTCTATCTGTTCGGCTCGGTGGCTTCGCTCTACCTCGGCCGCGCCATTGCGTGGTGGGGCCGCCGCACCTTCGTGCTCTGCGTGTTCGCGGTCTGGGCCGCAGGCATGCTGCTGAGCCTCATCCCGTCGGTGCCCGCGATCGTGCTCTGCCTGATCCTCGCCTCGACCTGCGGCATCCTCACGCAAGCCTCGTCGACGAGCTTCGTCGCCATCACGGCCAAGACCGGCACCTCGGCCGCGGTCGGTCTCTACGTGATGTCGTTCTATGTCGGCGGCACCTTCGGCGGCTGGCTGCCCGGCCTCGCCTACGAGGCCGGCGGATGGCCCTATTCGCTGGCGCTTGTGCTCGGCATGCTGGCGGTCATGACGACGATCGTGGCGCTGTTCTGGAAACGCTAGACTGCAAAAGCAAGATCAGGGACGGAAATGCAATGACGATGCGGGCCAGACAAAAAGACCGGCTCAGGACCAATCCAGCGCTCAGCACGCGGCGGCTGAAGCTCGGCACCTTCCAGACCAACCTCGATTCCGGATGCGTGATGAGCGACCTCGACGGCCGGCTCGACATCACCTGGCCGAACACCGTGACCCTCGCCAAGCTCGCCGACGAGATGGAGTTCGAGGCGCTGGTGCCGGTGGCGCGCTGGATGGGCTGGGGCGGCAAGCTCAATCCGCAGGGGCCCGGCTTCGAGACCTACACCTGGGCGGCCGGCATCTCGGCCTCGACCGCCAAATCCGGCGTGGTATCGACCTCGCACATCACCATCAACCATCCGATCATCGCGGCCAAGCAGTCGGCCGCGATCGATCACATCTCCGACGGCCGCTTCATCCTCAACGTCGTCACCGGCTGGGTGCAGCCGGAGATCGAGATGTTCAACCAGCCGTTCCTGTCGCACGAGGAGCGCTACGCCTGCGCCGAGGAATGGCTCGCCATCATCAAGCGGCTGTGGACCGAGGATGAATCCTTCGACCACGAGGGGCGCTTCTTCAAGATCAAGAAGGGCTATCTGGCGCCGAAGCCCATTCAATACCCCTACCCGGCGATCATGAACGCCGGCGCCTCCGAGCTCGGCCGGCACTATGCGGTGAAGCACTGCGACCTGGTGTTCACGGTGATCCGCACCGGCGGCTTCGATGAATGCCGCGCCCATGTGCAGGCCTATCACACGCTCGCCCGCGAGCAGTACGGCCGCGACATCAAGGTCTGGACGCTGGTCAATATCGTGCAGGGCGAGACCGAAGCGGAGGCACGCGCTTTCTACGACGACTACGTGCACAAGCGCGGCGACTGGGAGGCTGCCAAGAATATGGTGGAGATCTTCTCGCTCGAGACCAACAAGCGGAACGTCCCGCCGGAGCGGATCAAGCCGCTGCAGGAGGCCTTCATCCAGGGCTGGGGCGGATTGCCGGTGGTCGGCACCCGCGAGCAGGTGGTGGACCGGCTGATCATGCTGTCCAAGGCCGGCCTCGACGGCGTGCTGGTGGCGTTCCCGCGCTATGAGGAAGGCATGCGCGACTTCCGCGACAAGACCTACCCGCTGCTGAAGCAGGCGGGCTTGAGGGATTTCCTATGACACAGGTGGTTGCCGCGTTCCCCGCGCGCGGTGCGGCGCGAGCGAAGCGAGTGTTGCACCGCAGACGCGGGGTCCCGGTTGCATCAAAATAACCGGGGTCCCGGGTCTGCAGCGCATCACTTCGTGCTGCGCTGCGCCCGGGACA
>CAKZHN010000246.1 GCA_936924235.1 uncultured Rhodoplanes sp.
ACCCAGCCGCTTGGAAAGTCCGTCGGCCACCAGCCGCGTCACAATCTCGGTGCCACCGCCGGCCGGGAACGGAACCACCACCTCAACGGTGCGCGAGGGATAATCCTCGGCCGAAGCGGAGAATGCCGCTCCCGCGAGCATCGCGAGCATCGCGAGCGACAGAAGCACGCGCGTGGTTCTGGTCATCAGGCTGTCCCCGGTCATGGCCGCGACAGTAGCATCAAATTCACCGGAAGCATCGGCAGCGCCCGGCGTCGCGGAAGCCCATAAGCCGATCCGCCGCCTTGTTCGAAGCTCCCGGCTCCGGGCATATTACGGCGGTCGAACCATCCGAGGTCCGGGGAGCGCTGGCTTTTGCAATTGTCGCCCGTCATCCAGCGCCGGCTGCTCTGGCTCGGCGCGGCCATCGCCGTCGCGGCCTATTTTCCACGGTTCAGGCACGGCTCCGGGTCGGAGGTGTTCTCGGCCGCGGCCGACTGCATGCTGCACGGCCAGACGCCGCGGCATTGCGGCGACCTGATCTACGCCTATCCGCCGTTCTTCGCGCTGCTGTGGACACCGCTCGCGCCGCTGCCTCAGCTCGGGCGCGAGATCGTCTGGTATCTCGTCATTCTCGGCACGATCTTCGCGGCGCTGAAGCTCAGCGAGGCGCTGGTGCGGCGCACGTTTGCCGGCGACTGGAGCGAGCGCGAACTCGTCACGTTCCGCGCCGTGACCTTCGTCCTGGGCCTCAAGCTCATGCTGTCGGTGCTGTCGAACCAGGCCTATGACAGCCTGGGCGCGACGTTCATCTTCGCGGGGCTCCTTGCGCTGATCAGCGGACGTTCGCTGCTCGGCGGCGCGAGCCTTGCCGTGGCCGCTGCGCTCAAGCTCACACCGGTGATCTTCCTGCCTTATCTGCTGTTCAAAGGCCGCTTTGCCGCAGCCGGCGTCTTCACCGTCGTGCTGGTGTTCCTGGCGCTGCTGCCGGACGTGCTGCTGCCCTCCCCCGGGCAATGGCACATCGTGGTCTGGATCCGCGACATCGTGCTGGCGCCGATGACCGTGAAGCCGGGCTTCGACCTGCCGTTCTGGATCACAGACACGCCGCTGAACCAGAGCTTCTACACCGCGATGGTGCGGCTGTTCACCGGCGTGCACGAGCAGCAGCCGTTCGACGTCGTGTTCGCCATCACGCAGTCGACAGCCTTCAAGATCGCGCTCAACAGCGTGATGGGCGTGTACATCATCATCGTCGGCTGCGTGATGCTCAAGTCGCGGCGGCATGACGGCCTGATCGCGGTCGACGGCGCGCTGCTGGTGATCAGCGCGATCCTTTTATCGCCGGTCAGCAGCCAGTCGCATTTCATCGGCCTGCTGCTGCCCTACGCACTGATTGCCGCAGCGGCGGTCAGGGACCCGTCGAAGCGGGTGTTCCATTCGGCCATGCTGATAGCAACCTTCGTGCTGACGACCGCGACGTCGAACGACCTGGTCGGCCGGAGCTTCAGCGGCTGGGCGGTGTGGAACAGCTTCCCGATGTACGGGGCGCTGGTGCTGGTCATTCCGCTTGCGGTGCTGATCTGGTGGCCGGGCGCCGCGCGCAAGCCCGGCCAGGAGGCCGTTGCCCGTTAGTTGGCGACCTCCCGCAGGCGCCAGGATGTATCGTCACTTGGGCTCCGGCGCGCGTTCACCACGGGGGCTCAGGTAAGGGCTGTCGGCGATGTCGAGACAGCCCGTCCGGCCATGATCGAAATAATCGTCCCGGCCGACATCGATCATGGTCGGGCGCCAGGGTTTGTCGCCGGCATACATCAGGTCTCGCGGGTCGTCGGAGACGTGGCCAGCGCGGGTGTGGTTGGGCGCGCAGGTCGCGACCGCGCCCAGGCTGTGCAGCGTTTCGTGCAGCGCCGCAGTCTCCCAGTAACCGACATGATCCGCGGTCCGCGCGAAGGCATTGGAGCGGCACGGCGGGGCGCCGGGCGGCGTGCCGTGCAGATAGAGCGCGGTGACGCTGCCGCGCACGGTCGGCGGCCAGGAGCCGCCGCCACAGGTTGGACCCTTGCCGCCGTAATAGACGAGATAGATCTTGTCCCGTGCGTCGAAGCCTTCACGCCGCAGCCCGGCCTCGATCGCCTCCCGCATGAAGAGTCCGTGCGCCGCAAGCTCGTCCTGGCTTTGCGACAGGCGCCGAAACGTGATGTCGAGCTTGCCGCCAGCGGTGTCGAACCTCAACCGGCGTCCTCCGGAGCGCAGCGCGAACCAGCCTTGAGCCGCGGCAATCGACATGGCGATTGTGCCATTGGTATCGAGCCGCTCATCGTCGCTGTCGGACGCCAGCACATACATGACGTGGACCTGCGAGCCGACGACATCGTCCGGCCGGTCGCTATTGCTGCGCTGCGCCTCGGGCGTGTTCTGCGCCCACCCGTGGTCCGTTGTCGCCATGCCTGCGGCAAGCGACACAACTACGGCCAGTATCCATCGCACGCATTCCCGCTGGACTGTCATAACGCCCCCACAAACGCGGATCGCAATCGCCTCACCCGTCAGCCCTGATCGTTCGCCTCGCGCCGCCGCCACGTCCAGAACGCGAACATGATCGCCGTCACGGCCGCAAGGCCGAACCACGTGATGGCGTATTGCAGGTGGTCGTTGCGCAGCCGCACCTTGAGCACGGACGGATGCGGCAGGCCGCCGGGCGGCACCGGGTCCTCCATCTCGATGTAGAACGGCGCGACGTTGCCCCAGCCTTGCGCCTGCGCCATCGCCAGATGATCGCGCGCGTACCAGGTGCCGGCGCTGTCGCGGTCCGGCGTGAACCACGACGGGGACTCGGGCCAGCGCAGCACGCCGACGATCTCCTGCGCGCCTTCGGCGGCCGGATAGTTCTTGTCGGGGACGAAGCCGCGGTTGATGACGATGGTTGCGCCGCCGGAAAACCTCGCCGGGCTGAACACGAAGAAGCCCTGCCCTTTCACGTCGTCGCGGATCTGCGAGCCGCTGGTGTAGACCAGCGCGTCGTTGGCCTTCTGGAACTGCACGTTGAGGCGCACGCGCCGGAACTCGGCATTGCCGGCATCGAGACGGCTCCAACCGGCGGGCGGCGGCAATTCGGCCGGATCGGACTCGAGCCGCCGGGTCAGCATGTCGATCAGGTCTTCCTTCCAGGCCTTGCGCTCGACCTGCCAGATGCCGAGCCCGATGAACAAGGCAAGCGCGGCCAGAGTCATGACCGCGGGGATCAGCAGGCTTCGACGCCGTTCCGGCACGTCAGAATTCCCTTTTCTCAAGACTGCCCTCGGCGGCCTTGTGGTGATACTGCAGCGCGATCAGGAGGCCCTTCAGGGCGCGCAGCGGCCACAGCGTCGTCACCAGGATCAGCGGGCCCCAGAGCGCGGCGTGCACCCAGAGCGGCGGCTCGTACTTGAACTCGACGACCAGCGCGCAGGTGACCACGATGAAGCCCGCGATCAGCACCACGAACACCGCAGGCCCGTCGCCGGCGTCGATGAAGCCATAGTCCAGGCCGCAGGCGTCGCATTTCGGCTTGAGCGTCAGAAAGCCCTGGAACAGCTTGCCCTTGCCGCAGCGCGGGCAACGGCAGGCCACACCGGCCAGCATCGTCGACGGCAGCGGGCGATCCAGTTCCGCCATGAGCCTAGCTCCAAAAGACAGAAGGGCGGCGCATGCGCCGCCCTTCTGCATTCGATCGACGGCAGTGCGTCAGTGATGCGCGAGCGGCGTGCCCGATCCCCAGACGTAGATGCAGGCGAACAGGAACAGCCAGACCACGTCGACAAAGTGCCAGTACCAGGCGGCGAACTCGAAGCCGAGATGCTGGGTCGGCGTGAAGTGGCCGCGATAGGCGCGGATCAGGCAGACGGTCAGGAACGTGGTGCCGATCAGCACGTGGGCGCCGTGGAAGCCGGTCGCCATGAAGAAGGTCGCGCCGTAGATGTGGCCCGAATAGGTGAAGGCGGCGTGATAGTACTCGTAGGCCTGCACGCAGGTGAATGTGCCGCCGAGCAGGATGGTCAGCCACAGGCCGTTGATCAGGCCCTTGCGGTCGCCGTGCAGCAGCGCGTGGTGCGCCCAGGTCACCGTGGTGCCCGAGGTCAGCAGGATCAGCGTGTTGAGCAGCGGCAGGTGCCACGGATCGAAGGTGCCGCGGAACGAGGTGTGGTCGGGGCTCGGGGCCGGCGGCCAGACGTGGCCGATCAGATCGCTGCGCAGGATCTGATGGGTGTCGGCCGGGAACAGCGCGACGTCGAAATAGGCCCAGAACCAGGCCACAAAGAACATCACCTCGGAGGCGATGAACAGGATCATGCCGTAGCGGTGCGAGATCTGCACCACGCGAGTGTGGAAGCCCTCGTGCTCGGCCTCCTTGATCACGTCGCCCCACCAGGCGCCCATGGTGTAGAGCACGCCGATGACGCCGACGCCGAACACGAACGGCGCCGCAGCGTACATGTGATGCATCCAGCCGATGGCGCCGACCGCCATGATGAAGGCCGAGATCGAGCCGACCGCCGGCCACGGGCTCGGATCGACCAGATGGTAGTCATGCTGCGGTTTGGTGTGGGCGTCGGCCATTTCGGTCTCCGTTCAATCCTCGTCTCGTGTCGCCGGCTTCATTTCGTGGCCGGCTCAAATCTTCGGCCGCGCGGGCGGCGCACTGTCCGCCACCGGCCGCGACGGCTCGCGTTGCGGATAGAAGGTGTAGGACAGCGTGATGGTGTTGGTGTCGGGGCCGTCGGAATCCTTCAGCATCGCAGGATCGACGTAGAACACGACGGCCATTTCCCGCTTCTCGCCAGGCTTCAAGGTCTGCTCGGTGAAGCAGAAGCAATTGATCTTCTGGAAGTAGGCGCCCATCGTCAGCGGCGTGACATTGTAGGCGGCCGACGCGGTGATCTCGCGCGCGGTCTCGTTGACCGCAATGTAGTGGACGGTGACGACCTCGCCGATCCGCACCTCGATCGAGCGCTGCTCCGGCTCGAAGCGCCACGCCAGGCCCGGGCCGACATTGGCGTCGAAGCGCACCGTGATCTTGCGATCCGAGATCGTAGTGGGCGCAGCCGTCGCCACCTGCGTGGTGCCGTTGAAGCCGGTCACCTTGCAGAACCAGTTGTAGAACGGCACCGCCGCGTAGGCCGCGCCGACCATGCCGGCCACGCACAGCCCGCAGGCCACGGCGACGATCTTGTCGCGGCGGCGGAGCGGCGGGGTTGGACTGTGATCCTGCTGGGTCATGACCTCATCACAGCGGGCGACTGAGCACGCCCGGCCCGAGCTTCACGATGGTGACCACGTAAACGAGCAGCACCAGGGTGCCGAGCACCACCGCCAGCGCGATCGATCGCGCCCGGCGGCGACGCTTCTGCTCCTCGGTGAGGACGATGCCCGGCTCGTTCGGCTGATCTTCCATCGCCATGCTCATTTGAAGGCTCGGCTCATGCGAAGACCCGACCGAACGGCAATCCAAACTGCGAACCGCCGACGCCGTGCTCGACCAGGAGGATCAGGAACAGCGCGAAGAGATAGAGGATCGAGAAGGCGAACAGCTGCTTGGCGGTGCGCTGCGACGGTTGCTGGCAGAGCCGCAGCGACAGCGCGATCATCATCACGCCGCCCACGATCGCGGCGAGCCCATAGGACAGACCGGCATAGCCGAACAGCCAGGGCAGCGCGCCGACCGGCGCGAGCAGCACGGAATAGAGCAGGATCTGGCGGCGGGTCTCGGCCGCGCCCGCCACCACCGGCATCATCGGGATGCCGGCGCGGCGGTACTCTTCGACGCTGTACAGCGACAGCGCCCAGAAGTGCGGCGGCGTCCAGACGAAGATCACCAGGAAAAGAAGGAACGACTCGAGGCCGATGCCGCCGGTGGCCGCGGCCCAGCCGACCATCGGAGGAAACGCGCCGGCCGCGCCGCCGATCACGATGTTCTGCGGCGTCGTGGGCTTGAGCCACATCGTGTAGATCACGGCGTAGAAGAAGATGGTGAAGGCGAGCGCACCGGCCGCGACCCAGTTGACCATCAGGCCGAGGAACGTCACCGAGCCGACCGCGAGCGTCATGCCGAAGGCGAGCGCCTCGCCGCGCGTGACGCGGCCCGCGGGGATCGGGCGCTTCTGTGTGCGCTTCATCACCGCGTCGATGTCGGCCTCGTACCACATGTTCAGCGCGCCGGCCGCGCCCGCGCCCACCGCGATGCAGAGCAGCGCGAAGAACGCCAGCACCGGATGCAGATGCACCGGCGCCACCACCATGCCGACCAGCGCCGTGAACACCACCAGCGACATCACCCGCGGCTTCAGCAGCGCGAGGTAGTCGCCGACGCCGGCCATGCTCGGCTCGGCGTAAGCGACATCGCTCCGCAGCGAAGTCGCGAGGCTTGCACTGGAAGCGAGACCTGCGCTGTCCGTGGTGAACGACATTACTTACTTGATCCTGGGCAGTTCGTTGAACTGGTGGAACGGCGGCGGCGACGACAGCGTCCACTCCAGGGTGGTCGCACCCGGACCCCACGGATTGGCGGCGGCCTTCTCCTTGCGCGCAAAGGCCACGCCCATGCCGATGAAGAAGATCAGGAGGCCCAGCCCCGAGATGTAGGAGCCGATCGACGACACGTAGTTCCAGCCCGCGAAGGCGTCCGGATAGTCGGCGATGCGGCGCGGCATGCCGGACAGGCCGAGGAAGTGCTGCGGGAAGAAGATGACGTTGACGCCGACGAAGGTGGTCCAGAAGTGCAGCTTGCCCCAGAACTCCGAGTACATGTAGCCGGTGATCTTGGGGAACCAGTAGTACCAGCCGGCGAACACCGCGAACACGGCACCGAGCGACAGCACGTAGTGGAAGTGCGCGACGACGTAGTAGGTGTCCTGCAGCGAGCGGTC
>CAKZHN010000247.1 GCA_936924235.1 uncultured Rhodoplanes sp.
GGGACGTTGGGTTCCCGAGCTGATCCCGCCCGCCAATGACCCTGGCTGCGCTGCAAATACCGGCCCAAATGGCGGCCTTCACCGGACTATGGTGTGTCGCCGCGCTGCTCGCCATTGCGGCCGCGGCGGTGCTGATCGGCCGGTGGTCCTTGAGCTTCGCCCCGGTCTACGGGGCCTGCCTGATCGTCTGCCTCGCGGGGCTCGTATCGGCCTGCTGCTATCTGGGAGCGGGGCTGCCGCCCGAAACGCTCAGCCTGCCGGTCGGGCTGCCGGGCGTCGGCAGCCGGTTCCGTCTCGATCCGCTCGCGGCGTTTTTCCTGTTGGTCGCCAATCTCGGCGGCGCCATCGCAAGCCTCTATGCGCTGGGCTACGGCCGTCACGAGAAATCGCCGTTGCGCGTGCTGCCGTTCTATCCGGCCTATCTCGCCGGCATGAATCTCGTCGTCCTTTCGGATGACGCGGTCTCGTTCCTGATCGCGTGGGAGTTCATGTCGCTGTCATCCTGGGCTCTCGTCGTGTCGAACCATCGCGCTGCGGAGAACGTCCGCGCCGGCTATGTCTATCTGCTGATGGCGAGCATCGGCACACTGACGCTGGTGCTCGCCTTCGGCGTGCTGGCCGGCGTCAGCGGCGACTACAGCTTCGCGGCGATCCGTGCGCACCATCCGGAGGCCTTCGCGGCGGGTCTCGTGTTCCTGCTGGCGCTGCTCGGGGCTGGCTCCAAGGCGGGCCTCATGCCGCTGCACATCTGGCTGCCGCTCGCGCATCCCGCGGCGCCGAGCCATGTCTCGGCGCTGATGAGCGGCGTGATGACCAAGATCGCGATCTACGGCTTCATCCGCATCGTGTTCGATCTGGCAGGTCCTCCGGCCTGGTGGTGGAGCCTGATCGTGCTGGGCATCGGCGGCGCGACTGCGGCGCTCGGCGTGCTCTATGCGGTGATGCAGCAGGACGTGAAGCGGCTGCTGGCTTACTCCACGGTCGAGAATGTCGGCATCATCTTCATCGGACTCGGCCTCGGCTTGGCGTTCCGCGCCAGCGATATGGCGGTGCTGGCGGCGCTCGGCGTCACCGCGGCGCTGCTGCACGTGTTCAACCACTCTCTTTTCAAGAGCCTGCTGTTCTTCGGCGCAGGCGCGGTGGTCGAGGCGACCGGCGAGCGCAACATGGAGAAGCTCGGCGGCCTCATCCATCGCCTGCCGCGCACCGCGGCGGTGTTCCTGATCGGCTGCGCCGCGATCTCGGCGCTGCCGCCGCTCAACGGCTTCGTGTCGGAATGGCTGACCTTCCAGGCTATCCTCGTGGGGCCCGAATTGCCGCAATGGGGCCTGCGCTTCATCATTCCCGCGGTCGGCGCGATGCTGGCACTTGCCGCGGCGCTCGCCGCCGCTTGCTTCGTCAAAGCCTATGGCATCGTGTTCCTCGGCCGGCCGCGCAGCCCAGCCGCCGCGGCGGCTCACGAGACCGACATGTTCTCGCTCGCCGCGATGTTCATCCTCGCCGCGCTCTGCTTCGTGGCGGGCGTGCTGCCGGGCGCAGCCATCGATTTCATCGCGCCGGTGGTGCAGGGGCTCGCCGGCGGCCGGTTGCCGGTACAGATCGGCCAGGCCTGGGCGTCGCTGGTGCCGATCGCGTCCAGCCGAAGCTCCTATAACGGACTCCTGATCCTCGGCTTCCTGCTGGTCTCGGGCCTGCTCACCGCGCTCACGGTGCATCGCTTCGCGACGCGCGCCACGCGGCGCAGCGACATCTGGGACTGCGGCTATCCGGACACGACGCCGCTTGCGCAATACTCGGGCTCGAGCTTCGCCATGCCGATCCGCCGGGTGTTCGGCACCACCATGTTCCACGTGCGCGATGCGGTCGACATGCCGCGGCCGGGCGAGACGAGACCCGGGCGCTTCCGAGTCCGGGTGGTCGATCCGGCCTGGCACTGGTTCTACGGGCCCGCGGTGCGAGCGGTCATCCGCGCGTCGGCCGCGCTGAACGGACTGCAGTTCCTTTCGATCCGCCGCTATCTCAGCCTCGTGTTCGCGACGCTGGTGCTGCTTCTCGTGGTGGTGGCGTCATGGCGATAGCGCTCGAGCTCGCCGCCCAGGCGTTCCAGATGCTGCTGGTGCTGGCGCTGGCGCCGATGGTGCTGGGCATCACCCGCAAGATCAAGGCGCGGCTCTTGCGCCGCATGGGCCCGCCGACCTGGCAGCCCTACATCGACATCTGGAAGCTGCTGCACAAGGAAGCCGTGCTGGCGCACAACGCCTCGTGGCTCTACCGCACTGCGCCTTATCTTCTGTTCGCCACCACCTGGGTCGCGGCGGCGCTGGTGCCGACCTATGCGATCAACCTGATGTTCTCCTGGACCGCGGACCTGATCGCCATCGTGGCGCTGCTCGCCACCGGCCGCTTCGCGCTGGCGCTCGCCGGCATGGACGTCGGCACCGCGTTCGGCGGCATCGGCTCCTCGCGCGAGATGATGATCGCCTCGCTCGCTGAACCCG
>CAKZHN010000248.1 GCA_936924235.1 uncultured Rhodoplanes sp.
CCGCCATCTCGAAGCCCGGTACGGTCTCGGCGATCGCCGGCACGTCGGGCAGCCCTTCGATGCGCTTGGGCTCGCCGACGCCGAGCGCGTTGAGCTTGCCGCCGCGCACGTGCTCGATCGCCGTCGCGACGTTGTTGTACATGAGCTGGACCTCGCCGCCGAGCACGGCGGTGGTCGCGGGGCCGACGCCGCGATAGGGCACGTGAGTAAGCTTGATGCCCGCCTGGATCGCCAGCAGCTCGAGCCCCATGTGGCTGAAATTCCCGATGCCGCCGGACGAGAAGTTCAGCGCGCCGGGCTTGTCCTTCGCGGCCTTGATCATGTCGGCGACGGTCTTGATCCCGGTGCCGGCATTGGCGACCAGCATCGACGGAAACTTGATCAACTGGCCGACGCCGATGAAATCGCGCAGCGGCTGATATGGGTTGTTGGGATAGAGCGCCGGATTGACGATCATCGGCCCGTCGGAGATCGCGCCGATGGTGTAGCCGTCGGGATCGGCCTGCATCAGCTGCTGCACGCCGATCGCGCCGTTGGCGCCGCCGCGGTTCTCGACATAGACCTGCTGGCCGAGCCGCTCGCTCAGGCCCTTCGCGGCCAGGCGCGCGATGAGATCGGTGCCGCCGCCCGCCGGAAACGGGCAGATCATCTTGATCGAGCGCGTCGGCTGCCAGGTTTCCGCCTGGGCAAGCGCGGGCGCAACGGCGAGGAGGCCGAGCACAATTGCGGTTTTGGTCAGTACCCCTTGCATTGACGTCCTCCCGTTGAAGTCTTTGTCGTTGTTGTTCAGAGCGCCGCGACGATTGCGTCTCCCATCTCCGTGGTGCTCGCCTTGCCGCCGAGATCGCGCGTCAGCGCCTTGCCATCGGCCAGAACCTTGGTCACCGCCTTGAGCATCAGACCGGCCGCGGCCGTGGCCTTGTCGTTGTTATGCTTGCGGCCGAGCCAGCCCATCAGCATCTGGCCCGACACGATCATCGCATAGGGATTGGCGATGTTCTGTCCGGAAATGTCCGGCGCCGAGCCGTGGGTGGCCTGCGCCATGGCCTGCTTCTCGCCGATACAGAGCCCCGGCGCGAGGCCGAGCCCGCCAACGAGGCCCGCGCCGATGTCGGTCAGGATATCGCCGAACTGGTTGGTGGTGACGACCACGTCGAAGCGCTGCGGATCGGTGACGAGCTTCATGGCGATCGAGTCGATCATCATCTCGTCAAAGGCAACGTCGGGATATTCCTTGGCGACCTTGCGGCATTCCTCGGCGAACATGCCGCAGGCAAGCCGATACACCGGCTCCTTGTGCGCAGCAGTCACTTTCTTGCGTGGCCGGGTACGAGCGAGCTCGAAGGCCTCGCGGGCGACGCGGTTGGAGCCCTTCCGGGTGATGACCCGGGCCGAGATGGTGATGTCGTCGTTCGGCCGGAACTCGGGCAGGCCGGCCACGACCGTCTCCGAATAGAGCATGCCTTCGGTGAGCTCGCGGAAGAACGCGATGTCGACGTTCTTGTGGATCGACGGGATGGTCGGATGCGACAGCGACGGTCGCAGCGCGGTGAAAAGGTCGAACTTCTTGCGGATCGGCGGCATCACCCAGGTCATGTCGCCGCGCGGATAGGCGCCGTGGCCGATCGGGCCCATGAACCAGCCGTCGAGACCGCGCAGCGTCTCCTCGGTGATCTTCGGTAGCGTGTCGCCGTATTTCTCGTGGCCGGCCTTGCCGATCAGTAACTCGTGCCATTCGATGGCGAGACCGGTCTTGGCGGCGGCCGCCTTCATCACCTTCACGGCTTCGGGGACGACCTCCAGGCCGATGTCGTCGCCGTGCATAATTCCGATTTTCAAAGTCCAACCCCCACTGCTCACCTGTCGGCCTGAGGCGATCCGATCACTCGCTGTCCACCTTCACGCCCGCGTCGGCGATGTCGCGCCGCCAGGTCTCCATCTCGTTCTTGAGCCAGGAGCGCGCGTCGTCGGCGGTCTTGTCGACCGGCGCGAACATGCCGCTCTTTTCGAAGATCGCCTGAAGCTCGGGCGTGCGCGCGGCTTCCGTGAAGGCCGCGTGCAGCTTGTCGATGATCTCCCGAGGCACGCCGGCCGGCGCGAAGGCCGCCGACCATTGCGACGGGCGGAAGCCCGGAAAGCCGACCTCGGCGATGGTCGGCACGTCCGGCCAGGCCGGCAGCCGTGCATCGGCCGCGACCGCGAGCGGCCGCACCCGGCCGGCCTTGATCATGCCGACCGAGTTGGAGACGTTGAACCACGACACCTGGGTGTCGCCGCCTGCGATGTCCTTCAGGATGCCCGGACCGCCATCCTTGAACGGGATGTGCACGAGCTTCAGCCCGCCGGCGCGCTTCGCCAGGATCTCGGTGTTGACATGCTGATACGCGCCGACGCCGGCGCTGGCGTAGCGCACCTCGTCGGGATGCGCCTTGGCGTAGTCGACGAACTCCGCGAAGGTCTTTGGCGGAAAGTTCACCGTCGTCGCCATGAAGAACACCGGCGTGTCGGCGAGCCGCGCGATGATCTGCACGTCCTTGTCGTAGTCGATGCGCATGCGCTTGGCGAGCAGCACCGGCGTCAGGCAATTGGTCGAGATGTTGCCGACCATGATGGTGTAGCCGTCGGGCTTGGCGCGGGCCAGTTCCTCGATGGCGATGATGCCGGAGGCGCCGGGCTTGTTCTCGACCAGGACGTTCTGGCCCATCGTCTTGCGGATGTAGTCGCCGTAATAGCGCGCCACGACATCGGTGAGGCCGCCGGGCGCGTACGGGATCAGCACGCGGATCGGACGGTTGGGATAGGTGCCCTGCGCGGAAGCGGGGCTTCCCAGCAGGACGAAGCAGGCAAGCAACAGCAGCACGCCGCCCATTCGACGCATCACATTCCTCCCTGCGCGCCATTGCGACGCGCTGTTTTTTATGGCCGGGATTGTAGGAAGCGGCAGCGGCCCTGCACAAGCGCCATTCGGCAGATTCAGTGCGGCGCTTTTCCGCGTGCATAAAACAATGGCAAAGTCCTGCGGGGCGATGTAGGGCGTGACGTCATGAACAAGATCGAAGTGCGGCCCGGAGTGACGATGGCTTACGAGGACCACTGGTTCGGCGAGCCGTGGACCTCGCCCGAGCCGGTTGTGATGATCCACGGCAATTCGGAATCGTCACGTGCCTGGACCTGCTGGGTGCCGCAGCTCGCGCGCCACTATCGGGTCATCCGTCCGGACCTGCCGGGGTTCGGTGCGTCGCCGGAACCTGCCGACTATGGCTGGACCGCGGCCGAGCTTGCCGCCGATATCGGCCGCTTCCTCGACGCGCTGAAGATCGAGCGCTGCCATCTGATCGGCGCGAAATACGGCGGCTCGGCCTGCATGCGGCTTGCGATCGATCAGCCGTCGCGACTGCGCTCGCTCTGCCTGTTCGGCTCGCCGGTGCGTGGCAGCGGCAGCGGCAATGCCGACCTCATTCGCACCAACGGCGTGCATCGCTGGGCCGCGGAGACCATGCGGGCGCGGCTCGGCGGCGCGGCGTCCGAAGCACAACTGAAATGGTGGGCCGACGAGCTGATGGGTAAGACGTCGAACCGCGCCGCCTACAACGCCTCGGCGTCGCGCATCGACATGGAGCTGGAAAACGAGCTGTCGCGCATCACTGCGCCGACATTGATCGTCACCACCCAGGAGAGCGGCCTGCAGACCGTCGAGGCGGTCGAGCGTTACGCCGCGAAGATCCCGGTGTCGCGTGTCATCGTCATGCCGGGTGACAGCTATCACATCGCGGCGGTCGAGCCGGATGTCTGCGCGGGTCACGCGCTCGCCTTCATGCGCGCGGCTGATGCCGCCAAGGCGAGGGCAGCGGAATGATCACACGGCGCGGCGTTGTCGGCGGACTGGCGGCGGGCATCGCGCTGCCGAAGCGCGCGCTGGCGCAGGCCTATCCGACGCATCCGGTTCGCATCATCGTGCCGTTCGCGCCGGGCGGCGGCGCCGACATCGTGTCGCGGCTGATTTCGCCGTATATGCAGGCCTCGCTTGGCCAGTCGGTGATCGTCGAGAACCGCGCCGGCGCGGCGGGACGGATCGGCACCGGCGTGGTGGCGCACTCCGATCCCGACGGCCACACGCTGCTGGTCTCGACCGAATCCTCGCTGGTGATCGCGCCGCATATCGGCCAGTCGATCGGCTATGACCCGTTGAAGGACTTCGCGCCAGTGTCGCTGCTCACCCGCAACACCGTGATGTTGGTGGTGCATCCGTCGTTGCCGGTGCAGACCCTGCAGGAGTTCATGGCGCTCGCCCGATCGAAGCCCGGCGAGCTGTTCTACGCATCGTCCGGCGTCGGCGGTCCTAATCATCTCGCGGGCGAGATCTTCAATCGCATGACCGGCCTGAAGATCACCCACGTGCCGTTCCAGGGCACCGGGCTTGCGATCCAGGCCGTGGTCTCCAACCAGGTGCCGGCGATGTGGGGCTTCATGGCCGGACTCATTCCGCACATCCGCGGCGGTTCGCTGCGCGCGCTCGCGGTCGGCAGCCTGGAGCGCTCGAAAGCGCTGCCGGAGGTGCCGACCGTGGCCGAGGCGGGCGTGCCGGGCTACGAGGCGGTTTCGTGGATCGGCATGGTGGCGCCGGCGGGCCTGCCCACGCCGGTGATGGACAAGCTCTCCGGCGCCGTGCATGCGGCGATGATGGAGAAGGCCGTCACCGACAATCTGGTCGGCGGCGGCTCCGAGGTCGTCGCCAGCAAGCCCGACGAATTCCGTCAGGTGATGGAGCGTGACTTCGTGAAGTACGGCAAGCTTTCTGACCTGTTCAAGACGGCGAAGTGATCGCGATGGCGCAGCATCAATCCACCCGCACGCTGGCTGCCTTTGCGGCCGAGTTCGATCCCAAGAAACTGCCGGACGAGGTACGGCAGAAGCTCGGCTGGCTGTTCCTCGATCATCTGCGCGTCTGCTCGATCGGCGCGCGGCTGCCGTGGAGCGATTGGTCGCGGCGCTATGTCGGGCTCATCGGCCGCGCCGGCAACTCGCATGTGCTGTTCGAGGCCGCGACGGTCAATCCGCAGCACGCGACGCTCCTCAACGTCACCTTCGGCTCGAGCTTCGACGGCGATGACACCCATGTTGGAGCGATGCTGCATCCGGGTGTCGCGGCCTGGTCGGCGGCGCTCGCAGTCGGCGAGCACACCGGCGTCTCGGGCTCGGACGTGCTGGCCGCGGTCGTTGCCGCCTATGAGACGATCATCCGCATCGGGCTGTCGATACAGCCCGGCCATTTCAAGCGCGGCTTCCAGAGCACCGGCACCTGCGACGGCTTCGGCACCGCGGCGGCTGCCGGGCGGCTGTTGTTCCGCGGCAAGGACGCCGCCCGGAAAATTGCCGACGCGCTCGGCATCGCGGGCGGGCACGCCGGCGGGCTCGCGCAGTTCTACTATTCGGGCGGCTCGGCCAAGCGCATTCACGCCGCGCACGCGGCCGAAGGCGGCGTCGCCGCGGCGCTGCTCGCCGAGCAGGGCTACAGCGGGCCCAACGACATCATCGAAGGGCAGGGCGGCTTCGCCCGCGCCTATGCGGACGGCTTCAACCCGGCGCTGATCGAAGAGGGTCTGGGGCAGCGCTTCCATCTGATGGACGTGCTGGTGAAGTCGCATGCCGCCGCGGCCCGCGTTGCGGCCGGCATCGACGGCATGCTGGCGCTGCGCGAGCAGCACGGATTTTCGAGCGGCGACATCGCCAGCATGGCGCTGGGAATCCCGAAGATCATCCAGGGACGGCTGACCAATCCGCACCCGGTGGACTTGCAGGCCGCGCAGATGTGCCTGCCGTTCAGCGTGGCGCTCGCCGCGAAGGTGCCGCTCGCGCCGGGTGCCATCACCACCCTCGGGATTCCGGACTACGAAGCGGGCCTGAAGGACAAGAGCCTCTACGACATCGAGGAGCGCAGCACGGTCGCACTCGACGACGAGGTCGAGGCGGCGAGCAACGAGCTTTCGACCGCCGCGCGGGTGTCGGTGGCGCTGCGCGACGGCCGGAAGCTCTCGATGCTGGTGCCGGCGCCGAAGGGCAGCCCCTCGCAGCCGTTCACCGCGGCCGAGCACGAGGCGCGCTTTACCCAGGAGCTGTCGCCGCGCATCGGCGACAAGGCTTGCGCCGAGATCGTCGCGATGTCGCGCGATCTCGACCGGCTCGATCCGCGCTGGATCGGCCAGGCGTTGTCGGCGAAGCGCTGAGCTATTTCATTCCGGCCAAGTCGAACAGCTCGTTGCCGAGCTCCTTCCTCGCCTCCGCATAGATCGGCTGCACCGCCTTCGCAAAGGCGTCGTGCTGCGCGCCGTCGAGCTCGACGATCTCGCAGCCTTCGGCCTTGATCGCGTTCTCGGCGTCCAGTTCCTCCTTCACATGAAGTCCGCGCTGGAACGCGACCGACTCGTTGACCGCCTTCTGCATCGCGGCCTTGAGATCGTCCGGCCAGGCGTCGAAGGTCGGCCGGTGCAGGAAGATCGGCCGCGAGATGTAGAAATGATTGCTGATGGTGTGGAAGCGGTGGAACTTGTGCACGCCGTAGGTGACCGTGTTGGTCAGCGGGTTCTCCTGGGCGTCGATCTCGGACGCCTTGATCATCCGGATCGCGTCGGTGAGATCCATGATCATCGGCTTGGCGCCAAGGAGCTCGAACGTCCGCGCCTGGATCTTGCTCGGCAGCACGCGGATGCTCATGGCCTTGAGATCGGCCGGCGTGCGCACGGTGCGCACGCGGTTGGAGATGTGGCGAAAGCCGTTCTCGTACCAGCCGAGGATGCGGAAGCCGACCTTGCTCTCGATCGCCTGCACCAGCCGCTTGCCGAGCGCGCCGTCCATCGCGCCGCGCGCCTTGTCGTTGTTCTCGAACAGGAACGGCATGTCGACGAAGCTCAGCTCCAACACGCGGTCGGTGAGGTAACTCGACGACTGATAGCCGAGCGTGAGGATGCCGCTCTCGACCAGCCACAGGATCTCCTCGGCCTTGTAGCCGAAGTCCATGATGTTCCAGACGTACTTCACGTCGATGCGGTCGCCGAACTGCGCGATGAGCTTGTCGCCGATCAGCTTGATCGCCTGGCTGAAGCCGGTGGTGGGCGGGCCGTAGCCGCCCATGCGGATAACGATCGGATTGGCCATGCGTTGTCCTGTCACTTCATGTTCTCGGCGAGCCAGTCGGCGGCGAAGTCGATGCCGACCTGGCGGTTGTCGACATGGGCGTGTTCGGCGCCGCCCTCCTCGGTGGTGAAGATCTTGATGGTCTTGTTCGACGAGCCGACCGCGTCATAGAGCTTCTGCGCGTTCTCGACCGGCACGACGCGGTCGTTGCCGGCATGGGTCACCAGGAACGGGCAGGTGATGTGCTTCGCCGCGTCCTTCAGCGAGAACTTCCTGGCGATCTCGATGCCCTCGTCCTCGTCGGCCGCGCCCGCGACCCAGCGCCACTGGAAGTTCGACTGCGCCACGCTCTTGGGGGCGTTCTTGTTGGCTTCCTTGATCTTGGTCTGCCAGGCGGCGAGGTCCCAGTGCAGCGCCGAGAGCGCGATGCAGGCCGCGTAGCGCTTCTCGAAAGCCGCGACGCGCGACGAATAATAGCCGCCGAAGCTGTAGCCCATGATGGCGATGCGCTTGGAGTCGACGTCGGAGCGCTTGGCGAGACAGTCGAAGGCCGCCGCGCCCGGCACCTCGTAGTCGTAGCGGCTCGGCATGTCGCGCATGCGCCGCATCTCGCCCATGCCGGGTCCGTCCATGCACAGCGTGTTGAAGCCGCGGCGCGCGAACTCCAGGCCGCAGAAGAAGATGCTCATCTCCTTGGCATTGTCCATGCCGTTGAGCACGACGACGGTGGGCTTCGGGCCGGTGCCTTTCCCCGGCATGAACAGCGCCGGCAGCGTGGTGCCTTCATAAGGCACCTCGATGAACTCGACCTCCGGGTAGCGCAGCCGGATGCCCTGGTGCCAGACCTTGTAGGCGTGGGCGCACTGCGCCTTCTTTTCCGGGCTCGGCGAGATGAACCGCTCAGCGTTGTAGTGATAGATGCCGGCGCGGAGATAATAGTCGCCGGCAGTAATCTTGCGGCCTTTCGCCAGCGCCTCGTCGCCGCGCTTCTCGATCAGGTCGCCGATGGCGCGCCATTCCTCGAACCAGGCCTTGCCGCGGTCGGCCTCGCCCTGCCGCGCGCGGAGCTTCTCGCAGCAGCGGTCCATTTCCTCGAGTGACACCACGCCGTAGGGCGCCATGCCCTTGAGGATCAGCGTGGCGTTGGACCAGAGGAAGTTGTCGGGGAAGTGGTCGTTCCAGGGGCCGCGAGACATTCCAGTTTAGCCTTTCAAACGAGGATGGCCGGGTAGAGGGCCCGGCCATCGGACAGCGGATGGACGCCAATCTATTCCGGCTTGAGGTTCGCGTCCTTGACGATTTTCGAATAGAAGGCGAGCTCCGAGCCCATGTACTTCGCGAATTCCTCGGGCTTGGTGCCGCGCGGCTCCATGCCCTGCGTCGCCAGCGTCTTGATCACGTCGGCGGGCTTCACGGCCTTGGCGGCTTCCTCGCTGAGCTTCTGCACGATCGGCTGCGGCGTGCCGGGCGGCGCCAGGATGCCGTACCAGCCGGTGATCACGAACGTCGGGAAGCCGAGCTCCTGCATGGTCGGCACGTCGGGCAGGGCAGGCGAGCGCTTGGTGCCGGTCACCGCGAGCGGCGTCACTTTGCCTTCCTTGGCCTGGATCGACATCACCGGCATGGCGTCGACCATGGCGTCGATATGGCCGCCGAGCAGGTCGTTGAGCGCGGGCCCCGCGCCGCGATAAGGCACGATGGTGATGTTGATGCCCGCAAGGTTCTGCAGCAATGCGATGCCGAAGCCGAGCGAGCTGCCTATGCCACCGCCGGCGCCGAACTGCAGCTTGCCGGGATTCTTCTTGGCCAAAGCGATCAGCTCTGGGACCGTTTTGACGCCGAGGTCGTTCCGCACCACCAGGATCAGCGGACCGGTCGAAACCTCGGCGATCGCCGCATACTTCAGGAGATCGACCGGGTAGTCGGGATGCAGCGACTGGGTGATCAGCGAGCTCGACGAGATGAAATAAAGCGTGTGACCATCCGCCGGCGAGGCGAGAACTTCCTTGGCGGCCGGAATGAAGTTGCCGCCGGCCTTGTTCTCGACCACCACCGGCGTGCTCATGTTCTGCGACATCTGCTGGGCGATCAGACGCGCGGTGACATCGGTGCCGCCGCCGGCCGACAGGCCGACGATCAGGCGGATGGTCTTGCCGGTCTCAAGCTCCTGGGCGTTCGCTTGCGGAAGCACAGCGGTGGCGAGGCCAGCCGCCAGCAGGACCGCGGCCCAAGGCGCGCGTCGTCGAAGAGCCGTCATCGTATCCTCCCGTGGTCTCGTTCTTTTTGTCGTTTTGTTATTCGGCCAGCAGCGTAGCCATGATCTTCTCCCGCGTCAGCGGCAAATCGCGGACGCGCTTGCCGAGCGCGCGGGCGAGCGCATTGCCGATCGCGGCGCCAGTTGGGCCGACCGAGGCTTCGCCCAGGCCCAGCGTCGGCTCGTTCGGATTGTCGATCAGCTCGATGTCGATCTCCGGAATGTCGGAGAAGCGCAGGATCGGATAGTCCTCCCAGGTGCGGGTCGCGACGCGGCCGTCCTCGAACTTGACCTGCTCGCGCATCACGAAGCTCGCGCCCTGGATGATGCCGCCTTCCAGCTGGTTCCGGGCACCGTCGGGGGCGATCACGAGGCCGGCGTCGGCCGCGCACCAGATGCGGCGGAGCTTGATGTCTTCCTCGACGTCGAGCTCGACCACCACGGCCGCAAACGACGCGATGTTCTTGTAGCGGGCGAAGCCGAAGCCTTTGGCGCGGCCTTCCGGCATGCGCTGCTGGTCGAACCAGCCGCTGATACGAGCGGCGGTTTCGACGACGCGGCGCGGCCGCGGATCGGAGAGCAGCGACAGCCGGTAGGTCACCGGGTCCTCGCCGGTTGCCTCGGCCAGCTCATCGATGAAGCTCTCGATCGCGAACACATTGGCCCAGGCGCCAAGCCCGCGCAGCGACGAGGTGCGCATCGGCACCTCGGGCAGCATGTGATGGATCATGCGGTGGCGCGGCAGGTCGTAGATCGGAATCGCGTTGCGGGTGGCGCCGCCGCCGCGCTCGTCGGGCACGTCGCTGAGTGGGTTCTGCTTCGGCGCATTCGGCAGAGCCTCGGCGCCGATCAGGTTGGAGTTGCTGTTCATGCCCGGCCGCTGCGCATGCGGCGGGCTCCACAGCTCGATGCTCCAGTCGACCGGCTTGTTCTCGTTGCCGAGCAAGGCGCGAAGCTTGATCGCCATGGCGGTGCTGATCGGGGAGGCCGCGAACTCGTCCTCGCGCGGCCATTGCACCCGCACGGTGCGGCCGGGATGGCGCATGGCGATGACCGAGGCATCGAACGCCGCGTCGTCGGCGGTGTTGTGGCCGTAGGCGCCGGAGCCCTGGCGGTGCAGCACGATCACCTGGGCAGCTTGAAGCCCGAGCGCCTTGGCGAGCCAGTCGCGCAGCACCGCAGGGCCCTGGCAATGCGACCAGACTTTCAGCGCGCTACCGTTCCATTCGGCGAGCGAGCAGCACGGCCCGATCGATCCGTAGGTCAGGAACGGGCGGGAGTATTCCGCCTCGATCACCCGGCCACTTGGCACCGCGTCGCGGTGCCCCGCGTCGGTGACCTTGTCCTTGGATTTCTGCGCCTTCAGCCAGTCGCGGGTGCCGACGTCAGAAGGCGGGGGGGTGCCGCCCTCCCAGCGCGCCAGCGGCCGCGCGGCTTCGGCCGCGCGCATCACCGCGATCTCACTGTCGGAGGTGAAGGCCACGAACTCGCCTTCGCGGAGGATCTCGATCGGTGCCTTCGCGGCCTTGCGCACGGCGCTCTCGTCGAGCGCCGCAAGATGTGCGCCGCGCCAGGGCTGGCGCAGCACGCGGGCGTGCAGCACGTGCTCCGGCGCGATGTCGTGGATGAAGCCCGAGCCCGCGATCTTCGCCGGCAGGTCGAGCCGCGGGAGGTGTTTGCCGACGATCTTGTAGCTCGACGGCTTCTTGACCGGCGCGGTGCCGGTGGCACGGCGCTCGAGCGTGATCTCTCCGGCCATCGACCAGTAGTCGCGGCCGGTGTCCTTTCCGGAGCGCAGAAACCTGCCATTCTCGATGGTCAGTTCGCTTGGCGAGCAGCGCAACGCCTCAGCCAACCGCTCAAGGAACAGCAAGCGCACCTCGGCGCAGACCAGCCGGATCGAGGCGCCGCCGACCGCGACTGAATAGCTGCCCGAAGTGAAGCCCTCGGCCGGGCTGATGTCGGTCTCGCCGGACACGAGGTGAATCTGGTCCGGCCGCACGTCCAATTCTTCGGCGGCGATCTGGGTCAGCGCCGTGAGGATGCCCTGGCCGATCTCGACCTTGCCGGAGCCCACGCGCACGCGGCCCTGTTCCTTGAACGCGATCCACTGCGACAGGATCGGATTCTCGGTGAGGCTCAGCGGCAGCGCGTTGGAGATCATGGCTGCGCTCCGGCCGGCATCATGGCGGCAGCCTTCTGCACCGCGCGGACGACGCGGTTGTGAATGCCGCAGCGGCAGAGGTGCGGATCGAGCGCCGCGATGATGTCGGCGCGGCTCGGCTTGCGGTTCTTGGCCAGCAGCGCCGACGCCGAGATCAGGATGCCCGACAGGCAGTAGCCGCATTGCCCGGCCTGCTCGTCGAGAAACGCCTGCTGTAAGGCGTGGAGCGCGCCGCCGCTCGAAAGCCCTTCGACTGTGGTGATGGAGCGACCGGTGACGGTCGCGGCCTCGCGCGAGCAGGAAAACTCCGGCTTGCCGTCGATCAGCACCATGCAGGCGCCGCACTGCTCGGTGCCGCAGCCGAACTTGCTGCCGCGCAGGCCAAGCTCGTCACGCAGCACGGTGAGCAGCGGCACCGTGCCATCGCAGGCGACGGAAACAGCGCGGCCGTTGACGACGAAATCGAGTGTGTCGCTCACGCCCGCTCCATTCCCATGCGCCTCGCTATGGTCAATGCCCCGCGCCGTTTGCGGATCACTCCGCCTTGATGCCCTTGGCGTCGACGAATCGAGTCCAGTTCTTGATCTCGCTTTGGAGCTTCGCGTGCATCGCCGGGCCGTCGATCACGTCGGGCGTGATGTCGAGCTTGGCGAGCCGCTCGTGGACGGCGGGGCTGTTCATCACCTTGGAGATGGCGTTGTAGAGCTTGGTCTTGACCGCGTCGGGCAGGCCCTTCGGCCCGAACACCGCGAACCAGAAGCGCAACTCGACGTCGGCCGGCGGCACGCCGGCTTCCTGCATGGTCGGCACGTTGGGCATCGCCGGAGAGCGTGTCGGGCTCGTCACCGCCAGCGCTCTGACCTTGCCGGCCTCGACCAGGCTCTTGACGGCCTGCACCGACGTGATGGTCATCGGCACGTGGCCCGCGACGACGTCGCCGATCGCCTGGCCGCCGCCCTTGTAAGGGACGTGCACGGCCTGCATGCCGGTCTTGTCCATGAACACCTCGAAGTTGAGGTGCGACACGCTGCCCACGCCCGCGGAGGCGAAATCCATCTTCTTCGGCAGGGTCTTCGAGTAGGCCACCAGTTCAGCGACGGTCTTGGCCGGGACATCGTTGGCGACCAGCAGCGCCGACGGCGAAGCGGCAAGCCCTGCGACCGCGTCGAGCTGCGTCACCGGATCGAAGTTCGACTTGGTCTTCTTGTAGAGCGCCTGGCTGATCGCGACCGCGTTCTCGGCCATCAGCAGCGTGTAGCCGTCCGGATCGGAGGAAGCGACATGGGTCCAGGCGATGTAGCCGCCGGCGCCGGGCTTGTTCTCGATCACCACCGGCTGGCCGAGCGCCTCCTGCAGGTCGACGGAAATCTGCCGCACGAAGGTGTCGGTCGCGCCGCCCGGCACGAAGGCGACGATGAAGTGGATCGGCTTGTCGGGGTAGTTGCTTTGCGCCGACGCAGTGGTGATCAGGGCCCATGCAGCCGCGGCTACGGCAGCGAAGCGAACCAGTTTGAACATTCCATCCTCCCAGTGACGGCCGCTTCGCGGCTCGGCTTTTTCAGAGCGTCAGTCTTACATGTTTTTCAGGAGCCAGTCCCCGATGAAGTCGACGCCAAGCTGGCGGTTGTCGACCTGGCAGTGCTCGGCGCCGCCTTCGGCCTCGGTGAAGATGCGGAGCGTCTTGGTCTTGGAGCCGACGCTCGCATAGAGCTTGTGCGCATGCTCGATCGGCACGACCCGGTCGCTCTCGCCGTGCAGGATCAGGATCGGGCAGGTGACCTTGTCGGCGACGCCCTCCAGCGTGAACTTCTTCGACCATTCGAGCGCGGTGGCATTATCCGGCGCGCCGACCACCCAGCGGAACTGGAACGTCGAGCCTGACGTCTGCCGCGGATCGGTCGGCGCATGGCCTTTGACGAAGTCGTAGACGTTCCAGTGCATCGCACCGAAGCAGACGCAGGCGGCGTAGCGCTTGTCGAAGGCGCAGATGCGCGGCGCGTGATAGCCCCCGAAGCTGTAGCCCATCACGGCCACGCGGCTCGGATCGACATCGGGCCGCGAGGTGACATAGTCGTAGGCGGGAGTTCCGGCAGCCTCGTAGTCGTGGCGAGAGGGAATGTTGCGGAGCCGCAGCGGCTCGGACTGGCCGGGCCCGTCGATTGCCAGCACGTTGATGCCGCGCCTGGCGAGATCGAGGCCGGCGAAGATGACGCTCATTTCCTTGGCGTTGTCCATGCCGTCGAACAGCACCACGGTCGGCCGCTTGCCGAGCCCGCGGCCTTTGACGAACCAGGCCGGCAGGCTCGTGCTCTCATAGGGCACCTCGACGCGCTCGATGTCGGGATGCAGCCGCGCCATCGCGCCCTGGTAGCAGCGCAGCGCCTTGGCATACATCGCGAGCTTCTTCTCGTCCGGCGGCATGAAGCGCTCGGCGCTGTAGTAGTAGTTGCCGGCGCGCATGTACTGGTTGCCTGCGGTGATCGCGTTGCCCGCGGCGTCGGCCTCATCGCCGACCTTGGCGACGCGGTCGGCCTCGCGCGACCATTCCTCCATCCAGACCCTGTCGAGGTCAGCTTCGGCGCTCCGCGCCTTCAGTCGCCGCGTGATCTGGTCGATCTCGGCCATCGCGGCTGCGCCATAGGCCACCATGCCTTTGACGATCTGCGTGGCGTTGCTCCAGCGCAGATTCCCCGGGAACGTCACCTGCCAGTTGGCTTCCGTTGGCATAGCAACCATGTCGCAAGTCCTTTTGGGCGGTCATTCAACCATCATGGCTCTGCGGGACGCTAGATTTTTCTGCCGCCACAGGGCACTCAAGGGGCAGCGCGACAGTCCGAAGGTGGAGACAGCCATGCCCAAGAAGCAAATCAGCTCCGACAAGATCAGCAAACCCAACGGTCACTTCTCGCAGGCGACGGTGATCGAGGCAAAAGGCCGCATCGTCTTCATCTCCGGCATGACGGCGCGGCGGCCGGACGGCACCATCGCGGGCGTCGGCGACATCGAGGCGCAGACCCATCAGGTCTGCCAAAACGTCAAGGCCGCGGTCGAGGCCGCGGGCGGCACCATGGACGACATCTGCCGCGTCGACGTTTACGTGCGCAACATGGAGCACTTCGAGAAGATCCACAAAGTGCGGCGCGAATACTTCAAGCCGCCGGCGCCGGCCTCGACCATGGTCGAGATCACCAAGATGACCTCGCCGGATTATCTGATCGAGATCAACGCCATCGCGGTGATCGAGTAGACACGAGGCTTATAAAACGAACGGGCCTGCCGGATGGCAGGCCCGCATCAATGCGATCTGAATGGCGTCAGCGCGCCGCCAGTCCGTCGTAGCTCTTGTCCTTCAGGAACTGGTCGAGATTCCAGCGTTTGACCTGACCCATCACCTCGTCGAATTCGGAATGCGGGATCGTCTTGTAGACGAACCGCTCGCCGCGCCCGAACCTCGAGAAGTCCCAGTTGTGATAGGTCTCGAACTCGGCCGGTATCGCGAGCTTCCACAGTGGCAGATACTTGCCGAGATTGGCGTCCATCGCCTTCTCGGCACGGTCGAGCGCGCGCAGATACGCCTTGGTCGCTTCCGGCTCGAAGCCGTCGGGCACCCACCACAGCGTATGGAACGTGTCCTCGATGATCTTGCGCAGGCCGAGCTGCTCGGCCATCGCGATCTGCGGTGGCAACAGCGAGGCGGCCTCGACCTCGCCGTCGAGCAGCGCCTTGAGCCGCGCCCCGAAGCCGCCGGTGTTGATGGTCTTGATGTGCTCGAGCGGCAAATACTTCTCCAGCCGGTAGGGCACGTTGAAATGGCTGCCGGCGCGCATGCCAACGGAGATCGGCACGTCCTTCAGGTCTTTCGGCTCGCGGGTCTTCGAATCCGGCCGCACGAAGATCGCCCAGGGTGAATCGCCGTAGGCCTCCGGCACGAACTTGCCCATGCCGGCGGAGGCGTTGCAGATCGAGCCCCAGACACAGGCGCCCTGGATCACCTCGGCCTTGTCCTTGGTGTAGGGCTGGTCCTGCGGCCGCTCCAGGTAGTTGAGGCCTTTCCAGCTCGACTGCGTGCCGCGGAACGTCTTCCAGTCGAAGGTGACATCGAGGCCTTCGTCCTTGAAGAAGCCTTCCTCCATCGCAACGAAATCGTTGAGCCCCATGCCTTTCGGGGCGACCGTGACCTTCCGCATGGCTGTTTCCTCCGTGAGCGCGTGCAATGCCGCGGTTCGTTGTTATGATGCCTAAAAAATAGCACGCTCGACGGCTTGCACCTAGCCGTGGGCAAGAGTGGGAACTCGGGAGGAGCAGCGCGTGATCCGGATCGTATTTGCAGCGCTGACGCTCGCTTGCGTGGCTGTTGGGCTGAAGCCCGCCGGCGCGCAGGATTACCCGTCCCGGACTATCAAGCTCATTTTGCCGCAGCCTGCGGGCGGTGCTGTCGACCTGATCGCACGTGCACTGGGCGAGCGGCTAGCCGATCAGATGAACCAGCCGGTGATCGTCGAGAACATGCCGGGCGCCAACGGTGGGCTCGCCGGCGCAGCGGTCGCGCGCGCCGCACCCGACGGCTACACGCTGATGCTCGCGGTCGACAGCAATCTTGTGATCAACCCGAGCCTCTACAGCAATCTCAACTACGATCCGTTGCGCGATTTCACACCGATCAGTGTGATCGCCAGGCTCTACATGGTGCTGGTCGCCAATCCCAAGGTCGAGGCGACCAATGTCCGCGAGTTGATTGCGTATGCCAAGGCGCACCCGAACAAGCTCAACTATGCGGGCATCGGCATCGGCAGCGCGATGCACATGGGCATGGAGCTGTTCAAGTTCGACACCAAGACCCAGATCAATCATGTGCCGTACCGCGGCACCGCGCCGGCGATGACCGATGTGGTGGCCGGCGTCGTCGACCTGATGTTCACGGGCCCGCCATCGGCCAAGTCCATGTCGGCGGGCGGCAAGCTGCGGCTGCTGGCGGTCGCCGCGCCACAGCGCCTGCCGTCGATGCCCGACGTGCCGACGGTCAGCGAGGCGGGCGTGCCGGGCTACGAGATGGCGAGCTGGTTCGGGCTACTGGCCCCGGCGAAGACGCCGCAGCCGATCATTGATCGCCTGTCGGCGGAGACCAACAAGGCCGTCCACGATCCGCGCTTCAGCGAACGCATGGCGGCGCAGGGGCTCCAGGTGGTTGGCAGCACGCCGGCCGAGATGCTGGCGACGATGCAGGCCGATACCCGGAAATGGGCCGCGCTGATCAAGTCGGCCGATATCAAGATCGAGCAATAGCTGCTCGCTTCGCTTTGAGCGTGTTACCCGATGGATTTTTCGCTGACGGCTGAGCAACAGACGATCCGCGACGCGGTCGCGAAGATCTGCGCGCGGTTTGGCGACGACCACTGGCTCGCCCGGGACCGTGACGGCGGCTTTCCCGATGATTTCCATCGCGCCTTCGCCGAGGCCGGCTGGCTCGGCATCGCGATGCCGCAGGAGCACGGCGGCGCGGGCCTCGGCGTCACTGAAGCTGCGCTGATGATGCAGGCCGTGGCCGAGTCCGGCGCTGGCATGTCCGGCGCCTCGGCGCTGCACATGAACATCTTCGGGCTCAATCCGGTGGTGGTGTTCGGCACCGATGAGCAGAAGCGGCGCATGCTGCCGCCGCTGATCGCCGGCAAGGACAAGGCGTGCTTTGCGGTGACCGAGCCGAACGTCGGCCTCGACACCTTGAAGCTCAAGACCAAGGCCACCCGCGACGGCGACCGTTACATTCTATCGGGACAGAAAATCTGGATCTCGACCGCGCAGGTGGCGAGCAAGATGCTCATTCTTGCTCGCACCACGCCGCTCGATCAGGTGGCGCGGCGCACCGAGGGGCTGAGCCTGTTCTACACGGATCTGGACCGCCGCCATGTCGACATCCGCGAGATCCCGAAGATGGGGCGGAGCGCCGTCGACTCCAACGAGCTGTTCATCGACAGGCTTCCGGTGCCGGTCGCCGATCGAATCGGCGAAGAGGGCAGGGGCTTCGAATACATCCTGCACGGCATGAACCCCGAGCGCATTCTGATCGCGGCCGAAGGCATAGGTCTCGGCCGCGCGGCGCTGCGCAAGGCTTCGGCCTATGCCAAGGACCGCATCGTGTTCGACCGGCCGATTGGCGAGAACCAGGCGATCCAGCATCCGCTGGCCGCGCGTTGGATGGAGCTCGAAGCCACCAACCTGATGGTGCTCAAGGCGGCTTCGCTTTACGACAAGGGCGAGCCCTGCGGCGTCGAGGCCAACGCCGCCAAATATCTCGCGGGCGAGGCCGCGTTCAAAGCCTGCGAAACCGCGCTGATGAGCCACGGCGGCATGGGCTATGCCAAGGAATTCCACGTCGAACGCTATCTGCGCGAGTCGCTGATCGTGCGGATCGCGCCGATCACGCCGCATCTGATCCTGAGCTTCATCGCCGAAAAAGCACTCGGCCTGCCCAAATCGTATTGAGCAGGCCGAGTTGAACGTTCGATGCGTTTAGCGCTGCGCCGTGTTGGGCTGTGGCTGCTTCGGCTTCGGAGGTGTTCCAGGCCGCGCAACTGCGGGCTGCGCGCCTGGGCGCGCGGCCGAGCTTGCACGAGCAGCGTCCGGCAGGTACTTCGCGACCACGGTCGGATCGAGCTGGGCGATCGCCGTGTCGGGCAGGCGGTGCCAGACCTCGTCCATGCCGAACATCGGAATGCCGAGATAGCCGCGCACCGTAAGCTGCTGGTTGTCGCGGCTCAGCGTCATCTTGGCGTGGTAGACGCTGCCGTCGCGCGGATCGAGGATGTTGCCGTCTTCGTAGCCCAGTCCGGCGCGCTTCATGTCGCGGATGAACGACAGGCCCAGCACCGGCTGGTTCTTGCGATCATCAGTGCACTTGTCGCAAAAGCCCGGATCGTCGCCGTCCTCCGGCCGTGGGAACATCCTGGCGATAGCGCCCTCGAACATGTTGTTGGGACGCTCGACCACCAGAACCCATATGACTGGCCGCCCCTTGTCGGTCTTTTCCCAGAGTCCCGCCGCCGTCGGGTCTGCGGCCCGGCTCGGGATTGTCGCAGCGCCGAGCGCTGCTGCGGTTGCCAAGGCCAAGATTGCCAGTTTTGTCGTCATGGCCGCCGTCCTTCCATTTCACGTAACGTCTTCACGCCAAGCCGAGTTCACGCCAAGCCGAGGCTGATTCGTTAACCCCATAGTGCAATCGATTGTATCCAGATTCACCCCGATAATATGGCCGTTTCACGATAGCAGGACGGCCAATCATTGGGCTTGGGGTGAACGTGACCCGTCGGTCAGTGATTCGGGCTAGAATGCAGGAACGCATTCCTTTTCGGTGTGTTATGCATGGGGCGAATCGCGCCCGGACCTGAACGGAGAGGTGTGCAGCGCGACAAAGACGGGGGGCCGGACCTTCGGCCGGCATGAGGTCAGCGCAAATGTCACGATCCAGCATCGCGCTCGGCAATCTGCGGGGCATCGTTATCGTCATCGTGCTGGCCTTCCATTCGATGCTGGCCTATCTCGCCTCGCTGCCGCCGCAGCCTTTTGCATTCGACACGGCCCCCTACCGCTGGCAGGCGACCCCGATCATCGATACCGCCCGTTGGTTCGGCTTCGACCTATTCTGCGCCACGCAAGACGTCAGCATGATGTCGATCATGTTCTTCCTGTCGGGCGTGTTCGTGCCGATGAGCCTCAAGCGCAAGGGCGCGTGGAGCTTCCTGTCGGATCGTCTGCGGCGCATCGGCGTGCCGCTCGTCATCGTCGTCGCGGTGGTGATCCCGATTGCGTACTATCCGGCCTATGCGGTGACGGCGGCCGACCCGAGCGTTTCGGCCTTCTGGCAGCACTGGCAGGCGCTGCCGTTCTGGGCGCTCGGTCCGCAATGGTTTCTCTGTCAACTGCTGGCGATGAATGTGCTGGCCGCAGCGCTGCACCATTATGCGCCGGCGCTGACCGACCGGCTCGGCCAGCTCGCGGCCACAGCCTGTGATCATCCGGTCAGGTTCGTGGCCGGAGTCGCAGTCATCTCGGCCATCGTTTATGTGCCGCTGGCCTTGATCTACACGCCCTGGGCCTGGACCAACTACGGGCCGTTTTCGTTCCAGACCAGCCGGCCGCTGCACTATCTGGTCTATTTCTTTGCCGGCTATGCGGTCGGCGCTTATGGCCTCGAGCGCGGGCTCCTGGCCTCCGAGGGCGCGCTGGCGCGGCGCTGGGCCTGGTGGCTCGTGGCGGCCGTCGTCGGCTTCTTCCTGTGGGCCGGGCCGACCTCGCTGACGCTGGACGGCCGGCAGGCGCCGCTGATCGTCCACATCGCGTCCAGTCTCGGCTTCGTGGTCGGCTGTGCCGCGGGCACGTTCTTCTTCCTGGCGCTTTGCCTGCGTTTTGCCACGGGCCGGCACTGGGTGCTCGATAGCCTGTCGGCCCAAGCCTACAATATGTACCTCAACCACTACATTTTCGTGGTCTGGTTGCAATATGCGGTGCTCGGGCTCGGCCTTTTCGCCGTTGCCAAGTTCGCGATCGTGTTTTGTGGCACCTTTGTGTTGAGCTGGGCCGCAGCTGTGGCCCTTGGCGGCCTTTCTATGGGCGCTTTTTTCACCCAAGCGAAACGTTGGGCGCCCGCAAAGGTTGGGCAGAAGCAGGACGGTCCGCACCGCTGAGCGGGCGGCCTGACTGACGAGACAACAGGACTTTTGAGCACGATGCCGCTGGTTTTCACTCTTGCGTTCCGGAACCTGTTTCATGACCGGCTGCGGCTGGTCGCGACGGTGATCGGAATCGTTTTCTCGATCGTGCTGGTGATGGTGCAGATGGGCCTCTATTTCGGCTTCGGCCGGATGGTCACCACCATGATCGACAACGCCTCGGCCGATCTCTGGGTGATGCCCAAGGGGACCAAGTGCTTCGAAGACCCCTCGCTGCTCGATGCCCGCCAGCGCAACCGCGCGCTGTCGGTGCCGGGCGTGGCCGAAGCGATCCCGCTGGTGATCGGCTTTGCCGACTGGCGCACGCCGACGGGCTCGTCGACGCCGGTGTTCGTCGTCGGCTCGGACCTCCGCTCCGGCGGGCTCGAGCCGTGGAACCTGGTCGAGGGCCGCGTCGAGTCGCTGTCGACGCCCAACTCGGTCGCGGTCGACAAGAGCTACTTCGACCGGCTCGGCGTCACGGGGCTCGGCGCCCGCGCCGAGATCCGCCAGCAGGCGGTCCGTGTCGCCGCCATCACCGACGGCATCCGCTCCTTCACAACCACGCCCTATGTGTTCATGGACGTGGATCGCGCGCGCTCCTACACCGGCACGCCGTCGAGCAAGGCGACCTATTTCCTGGTGCGGCTCGACAACGGTTCGAACCTCGATGCCGTGCGCGCCAATCTGCAATCGACGCTCGGCACCGACGTCGAGGTGCTGAAGCCGTCCGAATTCCGCGAGCGCAGCCGCCAGTTCTGGCTGTTCGGCACCGGCGCCGGCGCGGCGCTGTTTGCCGGCGCGATCCTCGGCATCATCGTCGGCACCGTGATCGTCGCGCAGACGCTCTATTCGAGCACCAAGGACCACATCAACGAGTTCGCCACGCTGCGCGCCATGGGCTCGTCGCGCGGCTACATCTACAAGGTCATCATCTGGCAGGCGATCCTCAACGCGGTGATCGGCTTTGGCCTCGCCGCGCTGGTCGGCGCCGCGGTGGTGCATGCGACGGCGGCGAGCGCGTTGCCCATTGTGATCACGCCCGAGCTGTCGGTCGGGTTGTTCGTGCTCACCGTCGTGATGTGCATCATCTCGGCCATCGCGGCGATCATGAAGGTGACGCGCATCGATCCCGCACAGGTGTTCACGCGATGAGCGAAATCGTGATGGAAGCCGTCAAGGTGGAGAAGGTGCTCGGCAGCGGGCCCGCGCAGATCCGCGCGCTCAAGGGCGTCAGTCTGGCGCTGCGCGGCGGCGAGCTGACGCTGCTGATGGGACCGTCGGGCAGCGGCAAGACCACGCTGCTTTCGATCCTGGGCTGCATGCTGACGCCGACCGAGGGCACCATCCGGGTGCGCGGCGCCTCGATCGACGGCAAGGGGCCGGAGGACCTGGCGAAGCTCCGCCGCGAGAACATCGGCTACGTGTTCCAGTCCTATCATCTGTTCCCGACGCTGTCGGCGACCGATAACGTCCGGCTGGCGCTCGACGTGCGCGACGAGAGCGGACGCGACGCCAAGGCCCGGGCGAGGGAGGCGCTGGCCCGGGTCGGCCTCGCCCAGAAGACTGCGAATTATCCGAAGCAGCTCTCGGGCGGCGAGCAGCAGCGCGTGGCGATCGCGCGTGCCGTGGTGGGCGAGCCGTCGGTGATCCTCGCCGACGAGCCGACCGCAGCGCTCGACACCGAGAACGGCAAAGCGATCATGGGCATCCTTGCCGGCATCGCCAAGGACCCCCAGCGCGGCGTGCTGGTCGTCACGCATGATCCGCGCCTCGTGCCTTATGCCGACAGGATCGTGCATATCGAGGACGGCAACATTGTTAACGAAGAGGTCCGCAACAATTCGCGGTCGCTCAGAGACATGCTAGGAAAGGCTTGAGATGTCGAAACGCGGCGCAGCCATTGCGGGGGTCTTCTGTCTGGTCGGTATCGGCGCGGCGATTGCCGTGACGGCGCCGGACAAGATCGACGTGCTTCGCGGCGTGATCGGCATGGCCGGCGCGAACGCGCAAGCCAGCACGCAGCCGAGCGACAAGCCGGCCGAGCGGCGCTGGCTCGCGGTGGCGCCCGGGCGCGTCGAGCCGCCGTCCGGCATGATCAAGGTCGCGGCGCCCACGATGGGCGTGGTCAGCAAGGTGCTGGTCAAGGTCAACGACACGGTGTTCGCCGGCGAGCCGCTGGTCCTGCTCAACGACGACGAGATCCAGTCGCGCTATCTCGCGGCCGAGTCCCAGGCCGGCATGCGCAAGCGGCTGCGCGACGAGCAGCCCGCGACCGGCAAGGCTTTGGAGCGCCGCAAGATCGAGGATGCGGTCGCCGATGGCGAGAGCGCGGTGTTCGACGCCCAGATGGCGGTCGACAAGGCCGCGATCGCCTGGCGCGCCGGCAACGGCACGACCGAGGCGTTGACCAGCGCGCGCTCGGCCTTGGCCCGCACCCAGGATGAGCTGACGAAGCGCCAGGCGCAGCTGCGCACAGGCGCGGCCGATGCGCCGCTGCCGACGCCGCTCGAGGCGCAGGTTGCCTCTGCCAGGGGCGATCTGGCGTTCGCCCGCGTCAACCTGGAGAAGCTCAGGATCCGCGCGCCGATCGACGGCACGGTGCTGCAGCTCAATATCAATCCGGGCGAGCTCGCGACGCCGACTTCGCTGCAGCCGCTGCTGATGATCGCAAACCTGATGACGCTCAACGTGCGCGCCGAGCTCGACGAGCGCGACGTCTCGGGCATCAAAGCCGGCCAGCCGGCGACGATCCGCGCCGCGGCGTTTCCCGGCAAGGAGTTCGCAGGCTCGGTGACCTCGATCGCGCCGCTGGTCGAGCCGTCGCGGCTCGGCGCCCGCGCCCAGCAGGGCAACCGCTCCGACGTCGACGTGGTCGAGGTGCTGGTGCGGCTGACGCAGCCCGGCCCGCTCACTGCGGGCATGAAGGTTGACGTGTACTTCAGCCAGGAAAAGACCGCGGGGCGGTAGCTCGCCCCGCTTTTCGGTCAGCTTGCCCGGTCTTTGTCGCTGCCCGCGACCGGCTTGGCGCGGCTAGATGATTTTGAAGTCGTCTGCTTGCAGATCAACGTCACTTGAGAATTTTGCGACCAGGACGGGAGCGCTCCCGCCAATTCCGTCGGCGTCGAATTTCAGCGTGTGGTTCGCATCGTTGAAAATGAACTGAGCATGGTGCGCGGTTGCTCTTGGCCCGTTCGCGAGCATGGACGAGTCAAGTGAACCGGTGCTGAGCCCGTAGTCTGCGGCGTAAACTGCGATGTGGTCGTCTCCCGAGGTGAAATCCGCGATTGTGTCGGAGTTCGAAGCATCGGGCGCGTCCAACACGAATGTGTCGGACCCATCGCCGCCGAACAGCTTGTCATGCCCGTCGCCGCCAATCAGCCAGTCGTCGCCTGCGCCGCCGCGCAGGATATCGTCGCCCGCTCCGCCGAAGAGCTGATCGGCACCGGCCCCGCCCTGCAGGACGTCGTTGCCAGCGCCGCCATACAGCGTGTCGCTGCCAGCACCACCAAGAAGCGCGTTGTCTCCGCTGTTGCCGGTCAGGATATTGTCGAGCGTGTTGCCCGTTCCATCGATATTGCCGGTGCTGGTGAGTATCAGGTTCTCCACGTTCGGCCGCAGCGTCAGGCTGACGGAGCTGAAGACCGTATCGTTGCCGGCGTTGTCCGCTTCTTTGATGGTCGCGCCTGTGTCATTGACGACATACCAGTCGTCGCCCGCGCCGCCTTTGAGAATGTCCAACGAGCCGAGCCCGGCCAGCACATCGTCGCCGGCGCTGCCGTGCAAGTTGTCCGGGCCCGGACCGCCGAGCACCACGACGCGCGACGAGGCGACTGTTTCTGCGGTGCCGAAGCCGTCTGTGTAATGGGCGACGACACGCAAGGTCTGCCCGTAGGTGGTCCCCAGCACCAGCGGGCCCGTGACGCCCGGAAGGTCGGACCAGCTCGATGTGCCGGCGTCGAAGGTCTGCCATTGATAAGTGATGGCGCCCACGCCATCCGCGTCGGCGATGGTGTTCGTGGCCGACAGCGTGACGCCGTCGCCACCGACGGCGAGCGAGACGCCGCCGGTCGGCGCGTGGTTGTCGTGCGTGACGGTCAGCAGAATGTCGGTCGGCCGTTCAATGTTTCGCACGACGCTGAAGGTGCCGTCCATATTGCCTGACACGACATCGACGCGGCCGTCGCCATCGAGGTCCGCGAAGGCCGGCCGGCTGAACAAGCCTTCGCCGCCGCCGGGGCCACCGCTGGGCTGGCTGCCGGCGAACGGATCGGCGTCGCCGGCGAGCGCGACATAGCCGCTGCCCGTGTTCAGCCAGGCTTGCAGCCACCTGTTTTCACTGCCGAGCACCAGGTCGAGCTTGCCGTCGCCGTTGAGATCGACGAAGGCCGGCGCGCTCTGCGTCGGCACGCTGATGCCGGCGAACGGATCGTCCGCGCCGGTGAGCTGCGTGTAGGTGCCGTCACCGTTGTTGTGATAGCTGCGCAGGATGCCCGGAAAGTGCTGCCCGACGACGAGATCCAGCTTGCCGTCGCCGTCCAGGTCGGTGAAGGCCGGTGTGGCGTAGTCTTCGAAGGTCGATGTGGGCTGGATGAAATTGAACGGATTGGCGTTGCCGGTGAGCTCGGTGTAGCCGCTGCCGGTGTTGTGCCAGGCGCGGATGGTGCCGTCCGTATTCCCGACCACCAGATCGAGCTTGCCGTCACCGTCGAGATCGACGAACGCCGGGGCGGGGCGCCCGGCGTCGGACACCAAGACGCCGCCGAACGGATTGTCGGCCCCGGTCAGCGGGACGAAGCCCGCGGTTGTGTTCAGCCAGGCGCTCAAGATTCCGTCGCCGGAGGAGTTGGTAGAACCCGCCACCAGATCCAGCCGCCTGTCGCCGTTGAGATCGACAAAGGTGGGGCTGGAGTTGTATCCGGCGTCGAAGCCCGCGAAAGGATTGCCCACGAAGTACGGATGCGTCGCGAACGAGCCGGCATCGAACAACATTGGCTGAGGGCCGACGCCCGGCACCGAAATCGCGTTGACGTGCACGCCGTTGGCATCGACCAAGTCGATGACGAGGTCGCGGTTGAGCGTCGGATCGGCGCTTGGGTCAGCGAAGGCGAGCCGCTGGATCAGCTCCTGCACCGCGGCTTCGCTGGCCGCGCCGTTCAAGGTGACGGTCAGCGTGTCCCCGATGCCGCCCGAAACCGAGCCGATGACTGTGCCGCCATAGCTGACATGGCTGCCGTCGAAGCCGATCTGACCCGGGCCGTTGCCCTCGTTCAGGACGAAGACACGGTCCTCGGCGAGGAGCCCGGACACCGTGAGCTTCGCGCCATCGAAGATGTCGTCGCCGGCGTGGAAGACCGCGCCGGTGGCGAAAAGCTGCGGCGCCGAGCGCGCGTCGTCCTCGGAAACGCTGAACGACGGGCTGAGCCCGGTCAGCGTCGGCTGCTCGGCGACGTTGGTGACGGTGATCGCCACCGCCTTGCTGCCGGCAGTCTGGTCCTGATCCGGCGTGGCGGTCAGAACGATGTCGTAGACGTTGTTCCCGCCGGCATCCTGGGGGGCTTCGAAATCGGGCGACGTCTTGAATGTGACGTCCCCGGTGACCGGATCGATGTTGAACAGCGCCGCATCCGTGCCGGAGATCGACCAGGTGTGCTTCGTGGCGTAGCCATCCGGGTCCACCGCGGTGCCGTGATACACGACGCCGGTGGCATTCTCGGCGAACGTCGCGGTTGCCGCGGAGGTGATCACCGACGGATCTTCCTGGGGCAGCACGGTCAGGAGCAGCGAGGGCGGGGCATCGGGCGCGTTGGCGTGCAGGCCGCCGCCATCGACCACGTCGAGCGTCAGGGTGCGGAATTTCGTCGGCGAGTCGCTTGCGGTCGAATAGGCCAGCTGCTCGATGACCGCGTCCACGAAGATGGAGCTTGCCGCCGCGTTGAAGGTCACGACGAAGTCATTGCCGGTGCCGCCCGAGGCGGTGCCGATCGTCGTGCCGTTGGCCGTCACGGTGGTGCCGTCGAATCCGATCTGCACCACGATGGGCAATCCGAAGCTGCCGGGCTCGATTGATACACCGCCATCGAGGATCGAAATCCGATCTTCGGTCAGCAGGCCCGACACCGTCATCGTGCCGCCGTCGAAGTTGCCCTCCGGATCATTGAAGGTGACGGTCGCGAACCGCTCCGGCTGCGCATTGACGTCGTTTTCGGACAGGGTCGTCCCGATGCGCACCGGGCCGTTGACGATGCCCCAGTCGGCGATGGTCGGCGCCTCGTTGACGTTGGTGACCGAGATTGTCACGGGCTTGCCCGAGCTGACGCCGCCGGCCGTGGCGATGACGGTGATGTCGTAGTTGTTGTCGAGGCCGGTGTCGGCGGGCGCGTCATAGTCTGGCGGCTGCTTGAACGTCACCGCGCCGGTGTCAGCACCGATGTCGAACAGCGCGCCGTCGGCGCCGCCGATCGACCACGTGATCGGGCCGCCGTCGGAGGTGGCGCTGGCCTGATACGCGATGCCGGTGCCGTTCTCGGCGAAGCTCGCCGTGCCGGGCGACGTGAAATTTGCAGGATCGGCCTCGGCCGTCACGTGCACCGCGATCGCAACGCCGGTGGGGCTGCCGTTCACATGCGTGCCCGCCTTGTCCAGTACGTCCAGCGACAGCGTGCGCGACGCAGTTGGCGTATCGCTGACGTTGGCGTAGGTCAGCGACTGGATCAGCGCGGTCACTTTCTCCGGCGTGATCGCTGACGCCGCGGCCACCGCTCCCGTCACCGGGTTGAACGACACCGTCAATGGCGTGCCGGCCCCGCCCGTCACCGTGCCGATGTTGATGCCCTGATAATAGACCAGGCTGCCGACGATCCCGACGGGGCCCTGGCTCTGGAGCCATACACGGTCTTCGGGCAGCAGCCCGGACACGACCAGGCTCCCGCCGGTCGGCGCGTCGTCGGCCGCGTAAGTCGCGCCCGACTCGAACAGTTGCGGCGCCGCGTTGACGGTGTTTTCCAGGAACGTGACGTCGGATGCGAGCCCGCTCAGCGTGCCGTCGGTCGGTACGTCGGTGACCGTGATGGCGACCGGCTTGAGGCCAGTGAGCCCGCCGCCGGTCGCGGTGATGATGATGTTGTAGGTGTTGTCGAAACCGCCATCCCGCGGGCGCTCGTAGTTGGGGGACGATACGAAAGTGACATCGCCGGTGGCGGAGTCGATCTGGAATAGCGACGCGTCCGGACCCTGGATCTTGTAGGTGAACGCGGTCGGACCATCCTCGTCGCTGGCGGTCGCCTGATAGACGACGCCCGTGCCGTTCTCGGCGAAGCTGACGGCGGCCGGCGAAGTCAACACCGGCGCTTCGTTGACGTTGGTGACGGTGATCGCGACGTCCTTGCTGTCGCTCAGTGACCCGTCCGAGGCCGCCAGCGTGATATTGTAGACGTTGTTGCCGCCGGCATCCTGCGGCGCCTCGAAATTCGGCGGCGTCTTGAAGCTGACCGCACCGGTGTTGGCATTCAACTCGAACAGCGCCGCGTCGGCGCCGCTGATCGACCAGGTCGCTGACGTGCCCTCGGGATCCTGGGCGACCGCCTGGTAGGCGATGCCCACCCCGTTCTCGGCGAAGTTCACCGCCGCGGCAGATGTGATGACTGGCGCCTCGTTGACATCCGTCACCTTCACTGTCACCGGGGTCTGGTCAAAGAGGCCGTTGGTAACGACCAGCACCATCTCGTAGACGCCGTCGTGGTCGGCATCGAGCGGATGCTCGAAGTCGGGCGGCGCCTTGAACGACACGGCGCCAGTCTGGCCGTTGATGACGAACAGATCGGAGTCGCCGCCGTACATGAACCAGGAAATCGGACCGTTGTCCGGATTCGTCGCCGTCGGCTGAAAGACGATCCCGGTACCGTTCTCGGCGAAGCCGCCGGTGCCGGCCGAGGTGATGACCGGCGGGTCCAAGTTGGATTGGACGTGGATGCTGAGAAAGTCGTGGTCCGCGTCACCCGCCGAGTCGGAAAGGGTGATGCTCAGAGTCCTGGTAAAGGTCGGATCGTCGCTGCCGTTGAAGTAGCTCAGATTGCGAATCAGGGCTTGAACCGCCGGCGTGGTGGCGGCGCTGTTGAACGTGACAATCAGGTCGGTTCCGGCGCCGCCGCCCGTCGCGGTCCCAATCGGCGTGCCGCCGTATGTCACGACGGAGCTGAACAAGAAGCCGACCTGGCCTGCGCCCAGGCCGTCGTTGCGGATCACAACAGCATCTTCGCCGAGCAGGCCCTTGACCGACAACTGGCCGCCCGCCCAACTCTTCTCACGAAGCGTGACCGTCGCCCCCGATGCGATCGGCTGAACTGATGTGTTGACCTGATTTTCTTGGAACGTCAGGCTGTCGGAGCCGAGTGTGAGGACTGGCGGCTCGACAACATCCAGCACCGTGATCGTGATGTCCTGACGAAACTCGTAGTCACCAGCGGGCACAAAGCCACCCTCGTCGAGGCTCACGCCATAGTCGTAAAAAAAAACTGAGGTGGTAGGTGTGCGCTGAACTTTCGTAGTCCGGCGCGTCCTTGAAGCTGAAATTTCCCGACGAGTCGTAGTTGAAGTGTTGCCAGTCCGGCGTGGCGGGATCGGGGATCCAGTGCGGATTTTGCAGGTAGTATGTCGTGTCATTGTAGTCATCGTGCCAGGAACTCGGTGCGTAAACTTGGCCCCGGAAGGTGCTCTTTTGGCCTTCCGGGACGGAGTATTCGGCCGTCGGGGACACGTAAGGGCCGGCCGCCTGCACAGGAGCCAGAACCTGGATGTGATACTCTGCAGCGAAATCCGTGGCCGGGTGTGTCAGATCATTCCAGACGACGGTAACGTCGTAGATGTTGTTCTGTCCGTTATCGATGGGATTGAAATAGCTTGGAGGGGCGTTTGCCCACGACAACGCGACGTAGTCGGTCCCGGTGTAGGGCACAAAATTTACAAGTGTAAGTCTCTCGGCGTGAAATAGAGATGCGTCGACGCCCAGAACCCTCACGTCGTAGGGAAGTCTCGGAATGCTCTGGGACAGGTTGGGAAACGGCAGATAATAAAGAGGCCGGCCGAGTGTGTCTGCCTGCCAATACCAATTCACTTCAGACATTGATCGACGCTCCCGCTGGGCAAGCGCCGACGATCTCCGTCATGGCGTGAGCTTGATGCTGTGATCCGCCGCGCGCGTTCGCACCGCGTATGAATGAAGCCGGGCTCCCGCACCGCCGTCGTCCGGCGGACACGCAGTCCCGGCGGTTCTGCAAGCGCCCCATCGTCCCCCCAAGGCAGCCGCGACCAACTGGCCTTCACCAGTGTCGCAACCGAAGCCATGCAGCCGCTCAGGCAGGATTTGTCGCCCCCGCCGCGTCCGCGCCACCCATTTCCAATAGCTTCGCCCACCGATGGCAGATGCTGCCTTATGTGAAATGCGACCTCGGGACGTCGCTTACGTGGCAGCTATAAAAATCCTTCCAGTCCGTGAGAGGAAAGGAAGGGCATTGCCCAGTTCAAAAATTCCGCAGAGCCATCACAATCCTTGTTCGATGCCGCGGTTTCACCAGATAACCTATCCCGCCAGTATTGGGTAGGGGAAAATTCCTTTGGTTTTAAGGTTGACGCCGGCCGCGGCCGGCGCTTGAGCCTTGAAATCCCTTTTGAAATAGCGCCTCGACGCGACCGCGGCTTTCCCCGGCTATTTGCCGCGCTTTGCTTTTGGCTTCGCGATCTCCTTCGCCGCGCTGCCCCTGATCCTGCCGCCCCACTTCTGTTCGATCTCCTGCGCTTCTTCCGCGGTCAGCGCCGAGGTCGGCGGGTACTTGTCCTTCCAGCCGAACGGCCGCACCGCCTCGATGATGGCCTTGGAATGCGAGGTGATGCCGGCGCGCTTGGACTCGTCCGGAATCCGCGGGTCGAGCGCCGAGCTCCAGGCGTTGCGGACGATGTCGATCTGCTCGGCCGGCTCGCAGCGTGTGGTGACGGCCCACATCACATCGGCCAGGTTGGATGGGTCGACGTCGTCGTCGACCACCACCACCAGCCGCCCCATATAAGAGTGGGCCGCAGCGATCAGTCCTGCGCGCTTGGCGTGGCCGGCATAGCGCTGCCGGATCGCGACGACCGTCATGAGCTGCGCGACGTGCTGCCAGCAGCCGACCACATCGGTGACGCCGGCCATTTCGAGATTGCTCCAGATCGAAGCGGCGCGGAACGGCAGCCCGAAATGAAAGCGCGGCGGCTTCATCGGTGGCGAGCCGAGCAATATCGGATCGTCGCGATGATAGACCGCGCTCACCTGCATCACCGGGGCCGGGCGCGCATCGGCGGCGTAGTAGCCGGTGAACTCGCCGAACGGGCCTTCCGGCAAGGTGCTCTTGCTTGGCGGCACCAGCTCGCCTTCGAGGATGATCTCGGCGTGCGCCGGCAACGGCAGCCCGGTGATCGGACCGCGCATGGTCTCCATCGGTGCGCCTTTGATCGAGCCCGCGAAGTCGTATTCCGACTGTCCATCGGGCAGATACTCGAAGCCCGCGATGAACAGCGCCGGATCCTGACCGTTGACGACGGCGACCGGACAGCCTTCGCCCTTGTCCCAGTATTTCTTGGCGATGATCGCGCCATGGCGGCCCAGATGGTCGAACTGGATCGTTACCCGGTTCTTGCCGTGCACCTGCACGCGATAGATCGAGGCGTTGATCCAGCCGCCGTCCGGATCGCGCATGATGACGATCGAACCCGATCCGATATACGGACCGCCGTCCTTCCGGTGCCAGTAGGGCGCCGGCAGCTTGCCGAGATCGACATTGCGGCCGCGCATAATGTTGTCCTGGAACGCCGCCTTGGCGACTTCGATCGGGCTTTGCGGCTTGAGCGTCTGGCGCTTCTTCATCCAGGCCTTCAGCGCGTCGAGCGGCTTCAGCGACGGATCGATGCCGAGCGCCAGCGCGGCGCGCTGCGCCGTGGTGGTGGCGTTGGTGAAGACTCGGGTGCCGCTCTCGTAGCCCTTGATGCGGTCGAACAGCAGTGCCGGGCACTCCGCGCTGCCGGCCGCGACTTCGGTGATGCCGCCGAGCTCGAATTTCGGGTCGGCGCCGCTGATGCGGCGCAGCACGCCGAGCTCGTCCACCTGCTTGATGAAGCCGCGCAAATCCTTGTACATCACAGTCTCAGTCTCCAGACCCGCTCCCAGCAACCTATCTAGCCAATTCCGGGAACTGCCGCATGCGCTACATCGATGCATTTTGTCATTTCAGCCCCAAGCGCTACTTCGACGCTCTGGTCGAGTCGCCGTCCGGTCAAAAGGATATCGGCAAGCGGGTGCGGGGCATCCCTGCGCTCTACGATCTCGACCTGCGGCTCAAGGTCGTGGACCAGTTCCCGGACTACACGCAGGTCCTGTCGCTCGGCCTGCCGATGGTCGACCGGCTGTGGGGACCGGACCAGACCCCCGAAATGTCCAAGCTCGCCAACGACGGCCTGGCCGAGGTCTGCGCCAAGCATCCCGACCGCTTCGTCGGCTACACCGCCGTGGTGCCGATGAACAATCCGGAGGCTGCCGCGAAGGAGGCCGAGCGTGCGCTGAAGAACGGCGCCCATGGCGTGCAGCTCGGCACCAACGTCAACGGCAAGGCGATCGACGGGCCGGAATTCTGGCCGCTTTACGAGGTGATCGAGAAGTCCGGCAAGCCGATCCTCCTGCATCCCGCGCGCAGCCGCGAGATGCTCGACTACCAGGGCGAGACTAAGTCGAAGTACGAGATCTGCAGCGTGCTCGGCTGGCCGTTCGAGACCAGCGTGGCGCTGTCGCGCTTCATCTTCTCGAAGATCATGGACACCTATCCGAAGCTCAAGATCGTGTCGCATCATCTCGGCGGGGTGATCCCGTATCTCGAAGGCCGTGTCGGCCACAGCTTCGACCAGATGGGCGTGCGCACCTCCGACGAGGACTACGAGGGCTTGCGCAAGAGCCTGAAGAAGCGGCCGTTCGACTACTTCAAGGATTTCTATGCCGACACCGCGATCGAAGGCGTCCGCGCGCCGATGCTGTGCGGGCTCGACTTCTTCGGCTTCGACAAGGTGCTGTTCGCCTCGGACTGCCCGTTCGACAAGGAGAAGGGCCCTGGCTACATTCGCTCGACCATCGCGGTGCTGGAGTCGATCGATATGAAGCCGGCCGACCGCGAGAAGATCAGCTACAAGAACGCGCAGGCGCTATTCGGCGTAAAATAGATGGACCTCACCCGGCGCATGGTGTTGTCGCTCGCGGCGCTCTTCGCCGCGGCGCCGGCCTTTGCGCAAGAGGAGGACGTGGTGGCCTTCGTCCGCGATTTCTACACCAAGGAAGTCGCCCGGCACGCGGCCAAGCAGAACCAGAGCGAGGATGATTTCCTCCAGGTCTTCACCAAGGACGCGCAGGAGCTCTGGCGCGCCGCGCAGGCCAATCGCGGCAAGGCGAACGTTCCGCTGGGCCCGATCCGCCATCTGTTCCTCGGCACGGGCGTGCTGCCGGGGAGGGAGGTCAAGCTCGGCGCCGTCACGGCGTCCGGCGGCGCGGTCTCGGTCGCGCTCACCGTCCAGGGCAACCCGCGGCAGCTTGTGGTCCGCACCGCGCGCGAGGGCGGTGCCTTGAAAATCGCCGATATCGACTATGGCGACGGCGAAAGCTTCCTCGCGTATTTCCGGAAGCTCGCCGGCCGCTGAGCGCGATGCGAATTTCGCAGCCATCTGTCGCATGCGGCATGCGCGGGCGACGCTGGAAATGCGGTGGCCGGCGCTGATAAAACGTCCGATAGAAGAAATCGAAGGGGAAACGTCCATGTTGCAGACTTCATTCGTTCGCGCGGTGTTCGGCTCGGCGCTGCTGGCGCTGGCCTCCGGGGCCGCGCTGGCGCAGGGCGATTTCCCGTCGCGGCCGATCACATTGGTGGTGCCGCTGCCGGCCGGCGGCACGGCCGATCTGCTGTGCCGCTACGCCGCCGAGAAGGCCTCGGCCGCGCTCGGCCAGCAGGTGGTGGTCGAGAACCGCGCCGGCGGCGCCGGTGGCCGCATCGGCATGGAGCAGGTGATGCGCTCGCCGGCCGACGGCTACACGCTGCTCTGCTCCACGCAACTGAGCTACAGCATCACGCACCTGGTGTTCACCAAGGCGGCGTTCGATCCGCGGCCGCTCGAGCCGATCAGCGTGCTCGCGACCTATCCGTTGGTGATCCTGACGCGGGCCAATCTGGCGGTGAACAGCGTGCCTGAATTCATCGCCTATGCGAAGGCGAACGCCGTCAACTACGGCAACCAGGGTGTCGCCAACACCGGCCATCTGCTCGGCGAGCTGATGAAGATCAAGGGCGGCTTCAACATGACGCCGGTGTTCTATCGGGGCAGCGCGCCGGCGATCAACGATCTGCTCGGCGGCAGCATCGACATGGTCCCGGATTATCTGCTCGCCAACAAAGGCAACATCGACGCCGGCAAGCTGAAGATGATCGCGGTCGCCGACACCCAGCGGCTGAAGGAATATCCCAACATGCCGACGCTCGCCGAGACCATGCCCGGTGTGACCTCGATCACCTGGATGGCGGTGTCGGCGCCGCCCGGCACGCCGAAGCCGATCGTGCAGAAGATCTCGGACGCGATCGGCAAGGGCTTCAAGGAGCCCGACATGCAGGCCAAGATCCTCAAGCTCGAGGCCAACCCGCTCGGCAGCACGCCGGACGAGATGCGCAAGATGATCCAGGAGAGCCTGGATATCTGGGGCCCGGTCGTGCAGCAGGCGAAGATCACGGTGGATTGAGCGCCAGTCGGCGCTCGCACCTAGGCAGCCAGAGCCGCGCGTGTCTTGCCGATCATGAGCGCGGCCTGCGCGGCCTCGCGTCCCTTCTCGACAAAGTGCTTGGCGAAAACGCTGATGTGATGCTCGGTCGGCTGGAAGTGGTGCGGCGTCAGCGACACCGACAGCACGGGCACGCCGGTGTCGAGCGCCACGCGCATCAGACCGTTGACGACGGCTTGTGCGACGAAGTCGTGCCGGTAGATGCCACCGTCCACGACCAGCGCCGCTGCGGCGACAGCCGCGTACTTGCCTGAGTTCGCGAGGTCGCGCGCCACCAGCGGAAGCTCGAACGCGCCCGGCACGTCGAACACATCGACTTGCTGCGCCGGAATCAATTGCAGGAAGCCGTCCAAAGCCTTGTTGACGATTTCAGAGTGCCAGTTGGCCTTGATGAAGGCGTAACGGGTGGGTGCCACGGTGATCTCCTTTCCGGGTACAGACACGTCACCCAAGGCGATCACGTGCGAACCGGCCGCCATGGCGGCGGACCCATTCGCGCGTTCTCTTTCATCCGGACTCTCACCGTCGGCTCAGGCATCTCACCTGATCTGCTGACCCTTCCACCAGGAAGGCGCTCGCGGGCTCGCAGCGCGGGCTGCATACCGCCGGTAGGGATTTTCACCCTGCCCTGAGAACGGCGGCACACTGCCTTTCGCGACCAAATCCGTCAATGGCAGACCTTTGGGCCGGTCGCTCGATCCGCACGGCGGAACGTTTGTCGCCGGGACCGACGATGCGAACGCGGCGAACAGCATTGCTCCTGTTCAATTCCCGATCTTGATATCGGCATCCTTGATCATCTTGTTGAACTTCGCGATCTCCGCGCTCTGGAAAGCCGCGAAGTCCGCCGAGCTCGATCCCACGGGAACGAGGCCCTGAGCGGCCACGCGGTCGGTGACGCGCGGGGTCTTCATGGCCTCGGCAATCGCTCCGTTCAGGACGCTCACGACATCCTTCGGCAAATTTGCTGGCCCCCATAACCCGTACCACGAACCGATCTCGAAGTTGGGAAAACCCTGCTCCTCGATCGTGGGGACCTCCGGCAGCGCGCTGACCCGCGCCTTGGTTGCGACCGCGACCGGCCGCACCGTGCCGGCGCGGAATTGCTCGATCATGTTCGGGACCGGAGTGATCATGGCGCTGACGCGACCGGCGATCAGGTCGAGCAACGCAGGCGACGTACCCTTGTAGTGAACAATGAGAATCTTGAATCCTGCCTCGCGTTGCAGCCGCTCCATCGTCAGATGGCCGACCGATCCCACGCCTTCGGCGCCCCAGGTCATCTTGTCGGGGTTGGCCTTGGCGAGCGCGATGAACTCCTTCAGGGTTTTCGCCGGGAGCGCAGGATTGACGCCGACCGCGATCGGCACGGTGCCGAAATTAGAAATCGCCGTGAAGTCCTTCGCGACGTCATAGGGCACGTTCATCAGCATCGGCGTAATGACGAACAGTGATGGGTTGACCAGCAGCGTGTAGCCGTCCGGCGCGCTGCGGGCCACCTGCGTCGCGCCGATCGTGCTGCTTGCACCGGCGATATTCTCGACGATGAACGGCTGTCCAAGCTTTTCCTGGAGGAATTGCGCTACGGAGCGCGCGACGACGTCGGTGAGTCCGCCGGGCGGTGCCGCGACCACCACGCGCACCGGCCGCGACGGATATGTCTCCGCGTTAGCCGTTGTGGCGCTGCAGGTCAGCGCAATGGCGGCCGCCACCGGCAGCAAGGCACGCATGTTCGGGAGCAGGCTTGCAAGCATTTCCTTCCTCCGGCGCGGCATTCTTTATTCTTGATCGGGGATGCTAGCACCTCTCCCGATGGCAGGAACCCCGGTGCGCTCAATGCCGCATGCCAGGCGCGGCTAGCCCCGCGTTGACGCCCGCGTTAGGGTCCGATCCGAGCCGCAGCTTGGATTTCCGCAAACAGCACAATGAGCACCATCGACCTGCAAGGGACTGTCGTCGCCGTGACCGGAGCAAGCGTCGGGCTTGGCCGCTCCATGTCGGTTGCGCTCGCGGAGGCCGGTGCGCGCGTCGTGCTGGCGGCGCCGGAGATGAATCTTTTGGAGGAGGTTGCGTCGGAGATCGGCGCCAAGGCCGGCCCGGGGCGTGCGCTCGCGGTTCGTGCCGACATCACGGTGCGTGCCGATTGCGAGCGTGTGCTTTCCGAGAGCATTCGTGCGTTCGGGCGGCTCGATGTTCTGGTGAACAACGCGCGCCGCCCGGTGCGCGGGCCGGGCCTGCCGCCTGCGGGCAACTTTCTGCCGTTCTGGGAGTCGAACCCTGACATCTGGCAGGAGTCCGTGCATGTAAACGTCAACGGCACGTTTCTGATGTCGCATGTCGCGACACCGCACCTCATCGGCAATGGCTGGGGGCGGATCGTCAACATCAACACCAGCCTCGGTGGGCTTTACCAGAGCCGCAACTCGCCCTACGGCGTGACCAAGGCGGCACTGGAATCGGCGACGATGATCTGGGCCGCCGATCTCGCCGGCACGGGCGTCACCGTCAACACGCTGCTGCCGGGCGGCGCCTGCGACACCGACCCAAACCGGCCGCCCGATCCCAAGCTCAGGCTTCTGCCGGTCGACATCATGAATCCGGCGATCGTCTGGCTCGCTTCGCGGCGGTCCGACGGCAGGACCGGGGGGCGCTATATCGGCAGGCTCTGGAACAGCAAGCTCCCGCCGGACGAAGCGGCGGCCGGCGCGTCGACGCCGCCGGTGTTCCGCGCCGGTGATTGAAGGAGCACACGATGTCGGCTGCAGCCACTCAATCCGTCGGTCCGGCGCGGCGCGGATTTCTCGCAACGCCGCTCGCGCGGATTGGCCTGATCATTCCGTCCAGCAACCGCCTGACAGAGCCCCAGCTCCGACACTTCGCGCCGCTCGAGCTCGGCATTCACGTGACCCGTTTGCAGATGACGGGCAAATGGAACAGGCCGTTGTCTGCGCTCGGCGACGATATCAAGCGTGCCGCCGGTGCGCTGGCTGACGCCAAGGTCGACATTGTCGTGTTCCATTGCACCGGCCACGCCATGGAGGAGGGGCCGGACGGCGACGCCCGGACGCGGGCGCTGATCGAGCAGGCGACCGGCATAGCGGCGCTGTCGACGGCGTCGGCCATCGCGGAAGCGCTGGCGGCCTTGAAGCTGAAGCGGCTGATCCTGCTGACACCCTACGACCAGGAAACCAACAATCACGAGATCGACTATCTGCGCCAGATCGGGCTGTCGGTGGTGCACGACGTCGCGCTGGCCTTGCCCGGAAGTGACGACTATCTTGCGCAGCCGCCCGAGCGCTGGGTCGAACTGGCGGTCCAGCACGCGAGGGATTCGGCCGACGGCTATTTCCTGAGCTGCACCAACACCACCCAGATCGAAGCGATCGAACCGATCGAGCGACGGCTCGGCAAGCCGGTGGTCAACAGCAACCAGGCCGTGCTCTGGGCCTGCATGAAGCGTCTGCAGCCGAAACTGGGGAACGCGCCGCTCGGGCCGGGGCTCGGGCGTCTCGTCAATGGCCATTGACGACGCCTCTTTGATCTAACGCAATGCGGGCCGCGGAGCCGCTACCGAGGCTTATACAAGACGGTCTATAGTGGCCGCGACTGCCGGGAGCTTTGAATGAACGCAAGGACTGCGCCTCAAGCCACTTACACCATGCGCGACCGCATGGGGATGTACAACGGCAACGCGCTGAAGATGGGCCTGTTCGGCGCGAACTGCTCGTCCGGGCGCTGCGTCACCAATGTGCCCGAGCGCTGGACCGGCAACTGGGAGGACAACCTCGCGCTGGCGCAGATGTGCGACGAGCGCGGCATCGAGTTCATGCTGCCGGTCGGCCGCTGGAAAGGCTATGGCGGCGACACCGACTACATGGGCACCACGCTCGAGACCATCACCTGGGCCACGGGACTGCTCGCCAAGACCAAGCGGCTGATCGCGTTCGGCACCGTGCACGCGCCGCTGTTCCATCCGCTGATCGCCGCCAAGCAGTTCGTCACCGCCGACCAGATCAGCGGCGGGCGTTTCGGGCTCAACATCGTGGTCGGCTGGAACGAGGACGAGTTCCAGATGTTCGGCGTGACGCAGCGCGAGCACGAGCAGCGCTACGACTACGCCCAGGAATGGCTCGAAGCCGTGAAGCTCGCCTGGGGCCCCAACGACGATTTCGAATACGACGGCAAATTCATCAAGCTGAAGAAGGTCCGCGCCAAGCCGAAGCCGTATGGCGGCACGCGGCCGCTGATCATGAACGCCGGCGCCTCGACGACCGGCCGTGCTTTCGCGATCCGAAACTGCGATGCCTTCTTCACGCAGGCCGACCGCACCTCGATGGAGACCACGCGGCAGCGCGTGAAGGCCGCCAAGGACGAGGCCGCGGCCCAGGGCCGCGAGCTCGACGTCTATGCGGTCGGCGTCGTCACCTGCCGGCGGACCCAGAAGGAGGCCGAGGAGTACTATCACTACGCCACCATCGAGAACGCCGACTGGTCGGCGGTCGATGGCATCCTCGGCAAGAAGAACATCTCGCCCGCGACGGTCGGCCAGGAGGAGTTCCAGAAGCAGCGCCACCACTACGCGCACGGCCTCGGCGGGCTGCTGATGGTCGGCGATCCGGATCAGATCGCCAAACAGCTTGCGGACCTCAGCGCCGCGGGGCTCCGCGGCATCGGCTTCTCGTTCGTGAACTATCTGAAGGAACTGCCGTACTTCTGCGACGAGGTGCTGCCGCGCCTGGAGCGCATGGGTGTCCGGGAAAAACGGAAAGGGTAAAATCCCGCCCCTTCCAATAACGTGCCATACGGCCCTGGGTCCCCGCGGAAGCGGGGACCCAGTTCTTTGACGTTGAACTCAGACCCAAAAAGTGATGACCCAAGAAAAAAACACCAACCGCCGCCGCAATCTCGGTTTCTTCTTCGACCGGACCGTCGAGCGGCTGCCCGACAAGGTCGCGATCATCGACCTGTTCGGCGGCCGGGAACGCACCTCCACCTATCGCCAGCTCGACGAGCGCATGAACCGAGTCGCCAGCATGCTGGCGCGGCTCGGCGTGAAGGCGGGCGAGCGCGTCGCCATGCTGATCGGCAATCGCGTCGAGTTCGTCGAGTTCTTCTTCGGCGCGATGCGCATGGGCGCGATCCCGATGCTGCTCAACACGCGGCTTGCGGCGGGCACGCTCGAGGGCCTGATCGCCGACGCATCCTGTGTGCTCGCGATCGTCGATCCATCCTGCAACAAGGACGCGGTTTCGATTGCGTCGAAAGTGCCGGTGCGCCACCGCATGGTGCTCGACGAACCGCAACACGGCTTCCTCGCCTACGAGACCGAGATAGCGAAGCCCGCGCCTGCCGTTGAGCCGCCGCCGATCGGCGACGACACCCAGGCGTTCCAGCCCTACACGTCAGGCTCCACAGGCCGCCCGAAGGGCGCGATCATGACCCACCGCGGCATGCTCTGGTACGTCGACTACAACCAGCGCCATTGGCCGTCGGTGGAGACCTCGCGCGGTCTCGTCGCGCTGCCGCTGTTCCACAAGAACGCGTTGCGCGGCACCGTGAAGCCGATGTTGTTTGCCGGCGGCTCGTTCGTGCTGATGCCGGGCTACGAGCCGCGCGCTTATCTCGAGGCGATGGCCAACTACAAGGTCACCTATTCGCGCGGCGTCGCCGCGGTGTTCACGATGTTCCTGCAGTATCGCGATCTGCTGAAAACGCTCGACCTCAGCAACCTGCGCAGCATGACCATCGGCTCGGCCGTGGTGACGCCGGAACTGCTCGAACTGGTCAACCGCGCGCTGCCGCACATCAAGGTCGAGGAGAGTTATGGCCTCACCGAGGGCGGCAGTCCGCTGCGGCCGCCGATCGACGGCCGGCCGGTGCCGCGCGGCAGCCCAGGCGCGCAGGCGCCCGAGATCGAGCTGAAGATGATCGACGCCAACGGCCACGAGACGCAGGAGGAGGGCGAACTGCTCATCCGCTGTCCTTACGTCTGCCTCGGCTATTTCAACGAGCCGGAGATCACCAAGGCCAAGCTGAAAGACGGCTGGCTGCACACCGGCGACATTTTCGTGAAGGACAAGGACGGCTTCTATTACTTCCGCAGCCGCGTCGACGACATGTTCAGTTGCGGCGGCGAGAACGTCTACCCGAAGGAAGTCGAGAACCTCCTCTTCGGTCATCCCGATGTGGTCAACGCCGTGGTGACGCCGGTGCCGCATCAGGTGAAGGGGCTCGCGCCCGCCGCGATGGTGATCGCGCGCGAGGGCTCGGGCCTGACCGCCGACGGGCTCAAGGCCTATTGCCTCGAAAAAGGCCCGGCCTATTCGCATCCGCGCTTCATCGACATCGTGCCGGCGTTGCCGCTGAACGGCGCCGGCAAGGTCGATCGCGGCATCATCCAGGCCAAGCTCACCGCCGCCTATGGCGGCGCCAAGGCGTGAACCAGACATGGCGGGCGATCTCAACGCGGTGATGCCGCTGATCACGGCCGACAAGGCGAAGGCGCTGATGGTTGCGCTCGCCAAGGTGCCGAGCCCGCTGACCGCGCTGTTCGAGGCCGAGCCGCAGCTCCGCGAGTTCATCGACGTCGCTGTCGAGCCGCGGCTGCGCGAGATGGGCGTCGGCAATATCCGCCGCGATGCCATGGGCAATCTCGCCGCGACGCTCGGCGCCAACGCCAGCGGCCGGTCGCTGATGCTGGTCACCAACGCGATGACGCAGCCGCCGGCGACCATGCCCAATCCGTATGGCGGCGAGGTGCGCGACGGCGCGGCCTATGGCCTCCCCGGCGAGGTGGTGCTGGGCAAGGGCGTCTCCGAGCAGAAGGCGCCGCTTGCGGCGATCCTGCTGGCGCTGCAATCGATCGTCGCTGCGAGAATCCCGATCAGCGGGCAGGTCGTGTTCCTGTGCTGCGTCTCAGGCGAGACCGGCCGTCACGACGCGATCAGGAGCATCATCGAGAGCACCGGCCTGCGCGCCGAAATGGCGATCCTCAACGGCACCGGCAACCGCATCAGCCTCGGCAACCGCGGCCGTGTCGATATCACCGTCACGGTGCACGGTAACCCCGGGCATTCGAGCCGCCCGCAGAGCGCCTGCAACGCCGTCACCGGTGCGCTCGAAGTGATCCGGCGGCTGACCGAGGGCCTCGATCTCGGCGCGCCACATCCGGCGCTCGGCAAGGCGACGTTTGCGGTGAACAAGATCCGGAGCTTTCCGGATTCGACCCACACCATTCAGGACCGCTGCGAGATCGGCGTCGACCGCCGCCTGATGCCGGGCGAGGACCCCGACAAGGCTGTGGCCGACATCGCCAGGATCGCCGCGACCGTCGACGGCATGAACGATCCGGCGAGCGGCAAGCCGTGGCGCGTCGAGGTGACCAAGGGGCCTTTCATGTACCCGCATCTGGTCACCGCGGCATCGGAGGTCGTGACCGCAGTAACGCAGGCGTCGCAGACGGTGCTGGGCGTTGCGCCCGAGACGTTCCACCAGACGAATGCCTTCGACCAGGGCTATCTGCAGCACATCGGCATCGAGCCCTGCACCTACGGCCCGGGTGAGGACAAATACGCCCATACCGACCTGGACATGGCCTCGGTCGACCGCACCCGCGACGCCGCGAAAGTCTACGCTGCGATGATCCTGCAGCGGCTCACGTAGTTGCAACTGTTCCGTCAAATTCCGCTGTCATGCCCGGCCACAGCCGTCCAGAGGACGGCGTCGCTTTGCTCGCCTATGGTGTCGGGCATCTCGCTTAGGTGAGCATAGTTCCTCCCCAATCGAGATGGCCGGGACGAGCCCGGCCATGACGGGGAGAGAGTACGCTCTAGTCGATCTTGATCCCGACCGTCTTGATCACCTTCTCGCGGACCTCGGCCTGCGACTTGATGAAGGCGCCGAACTCCTCGGGGCTCTTGCTGATGGTCGGCTCGATGCCCGCCGCGGAAAGCTTCTCGCGCAGGTCGGGCGCGGCCATGGCCTTCTGCAGCGAGGCGAACAGCCGGTCGACGATCGGCTTCGGCGTGCCGGTCGGCACCACCACGCTCTGCCAGATGCCGAGGTCGAAGCCCGGGAAGGTCTCGGCGATCAGCGGGATTTCCGGGGCGAGCGACAGTCGTTTCTGGCCGGTCAGCGCGATGATCTTGATCTTGTGGTCGCGGTAGAGCGGCAGCGCCACGTTGACGCTCTCGTGGCCGAGCGGGATGTCGCCGGCCATCATGCTGGTGATCTGCGTGGTGCCGCCGCGATAGGGCACGATCACCATGTTGGTGCCGGCCATCATGTTGAGGAGTCCGATCGCGACCTGCGAGGTCGGCGTCGAGACGCCGACCTGGAACGTGCCGGGCTTGGCCTTCTCGATGTCGATCACCTCTTTCAGGGTGTTGGCCGGATTCTTGATGCTCGCGGTCAGCGCCGAGGGCACCAGCGCGACCAGCGAAACCGGCGCGAAGTCCTTGAACGGATCGTAGGCGAGCTTGGTGTAGAGAAACGGGTTCATCACCAAGGTGCCGTCGATCGCCAGCATGATGGTGTAGCCGTCGGGCTGGGCATGCGCCACGAACTGCGCGCCGACGATGGTGTTGGCCCCCGATCGGTTGTCGATGATGACCTGCTGGCCCAGGTCCTCGCTCATCTTCTGCCCGATCAGACGGCCGAGCACGTCGGCCGGTCCGCCCGGCGCGAACGGCACGATCATGGTGATCGGCCGCGTCGGATAGCTTTGCGAGAATGAGGGCGAGGCGAGGGCGAGCAGCACGGCCGTCATGGCCGCAAGCAAACGGAATACGCGAAGCGCCATGGTCTTCCTCCCGGTTTCGGCGCGCCGCGTTGTTGTCGTTGCGGCTTCGCGCTTCGTAACTCTAGGCCGTCGGGTTCTGCATCAGCCGGCCGAGCTGCGGCATCGGCGCAACCGGCACCTTGTCGCGCAGCTTCCGCATGCAGCCCCACAACACCGCCTGATTGCTGTTGACCACCGGCTTGCCGACGAGCCGCTCGACGTCGGCGATCGCCTCGATCTGCGTGGTGTTGGTGCAGGACAGGAAGATGCCGTCGGCGTCGGGCCGGTCGTTCTCCTGTGCGAGCCTGGTCCAGTCGGCCGGCGTCACCTTGCCGAAGTCCTTGGCTTCCAGCTTCAGCGCCACGTCGTTCACCACCGTGATGCCCGCGGCCGTCAGATAATCGATGATCGCCTTGTTGCTCTGGTAGGGCGTGAGCAGCACCACCTTCTTCATACCGAGCGTCTGCAGCGCCTCAAGCACCAGCCGGCTGGTCGCCATGGCGCCGATGCCGGTCGCCTCGGTGACGATGTCGAGGATTTTTCCTTCGCCCTGCGGCCCCTGCGTCATCGAGGTGTCGGTGCAGTGGAACACGATCACGTCGGGATGCGCGTCGGCGAGGAGCTTCGCGGCGCCGGCGATATCCTCCTTCATCTCCGGGAGTGGCCGCTTCCAGGGGCCGGCGACGCGCGCCCGCGCCACGTGGATGCCGAGGCCCTCCGGCGCGAAATGATTGAACTGCGGCTCGCTGTAGGTGTTGACCGACGGGATGATCAGGCCGACGCGGGCCTTCGGCGGAATCAAAGCCGCCGTATCCCGGCTCACATTCGGCATGACGTTCATGGCGGACCTCCCGTATGGCTTTTGTTCAGTCGAGCTTGATGCCGCTCTCTTTATAGACCTTTGTCCAGCGTTCCGCCTCGCTGCGGAAGTATTGCTCGAATTCTTCGGGCGTCGTGGTGGCCGAGAGAATGCCGGCCTTTTCCAAGCGGCCAGCCACGGTCGGATCGGCGACCGCCTTCACCACGTCCTGCTGGATGCGGTGGATGATCGCACGCGGCGTTCCCGCGGGCGCAACAAGCCCGATCCAGCTCGACATGTCGCCGATCGCAAGCCCGGACGCGTCGGCGAGCGACGGCACATCGGGCAGCACCGGCAGCGGCCGGGCGTTGAGCTTGGCGAGCGGGCGGAACTGGCCGCTGGTGATCGGCGGCAGGCTCGGTGCCACGCCGTCGACGATGAAATCGACGCTGCCGGTGAGCAGGCCCTGCACCACCTCGGCGCTGCCCTTGTACGGAATTAGAACCACATCGATGCCGGCCGCCTTGGCGAAGGTCGCCCCCGCCAGCCGCGTGATGGTGATGCCGGCGCCGTAGTTGAGCTTGGCCCCGTTGGCCCAGCCGCGCGCGATCAGCTCCTTGACAGTCTTGGGCCCGTCGCTCGCCCGCACGGTGAGCAGCGAGGTGTTCTTGGCCGTGAGCGTGATCGCCTCGAAGTCCTTGAACGGATCGTAGTTCATGGACGCGCCGGTCGCCGGGTTCATCACCAGCGTGGTGTCCATGGCGGCGAGCAGCGTGTAGCCGTCCGGCGACGACTTGGCGACAAACTGCGCGCCGATGCCGGTGTTGGCGCCGGGCCGGTTCTCGATCACCACGCCCTGGCCCCAGAGCTCGGAGAGCTTCTGGCCGAGGATGCGCATGTTGACGTCGGTCGGCCCGCCGGCCGGAAACGGCACGACGATCTTGACCGGGCGGTTGGGGAAATTCGTGCCGTCGCCCTCCGCCGCCGCCGCGAGCGTCGCGGCGACGAGGCAGAGGAGGGCGAGCAGCGCGCGCATCGTCACGCGAGCTTGCGTGTGAAGTCGTCGAACAGGTCGTCGACCTTGACCTTCTTGGTGATCATCTGCTGCTTGAGCGAGTAATCGATCACCCGCTCCAGCGCCTCACGGTTGGCCTCGACGCCGAACCGGAAGGGATCGAGCGCGCCCTTGGGCGCGTTGGTGTCGAGGTCGCGCGCCGCCTTCAACAGCCGGAAGACCTCCTCGACGACCTCGGGGCGCTCCTTCGCGATCTTCTCGCGGATGATCACCATGTGGTTGACCGGCACGCCGCCGTGCTTCAGCGCCCAATCCTTGTTGGCGGCTTCGGCGTCCGGCACCAGCGTCTTGAAGCTCGGATCGGGGAACTTGTCGCCGATCAGCGCGGCATCGACTTCGCCATCGATGAGCATCTGCGGAAGCTGCTTGGTCTCCGGCGCGCGCTTGACGAACGGCGGGTCCTTGTATTGCGCCACATGCGGGTCCTCCATGGTGGTGATCTCGACCTTGGACCAGTCGACGCCATAGGACTCGGCAAGGATGCCGCGCACCCAGATGCCGGTGGTCTGGGTATAGGACCGCACGCCGAACTTCTTGCCGTTGAGGTCCGACGGCTTCAGCGTGCCGCGCTTGGGATTGTAGGCGACCGTGTGAAGCTGGCCGCGGCCGACCACGGTGGCAGGCAGCAGCACGTAGGGCAGGCCGAATTCGCGCGCCTGCAGGAACGTGACGATGGCGAGCTCGCCGCAGTCGAACTTGTGCTCGCGCACCATTGGCTTGAAGCCACGATTGGGAACCGGATAGTCCGGGAAATCCCATTCGACCAAATCGGACTTCACGCGGCCGTCCTTCAGCGCGACCGCGTTGGGATAGCTGCCGAGCAGCGTGTGGAGCTTCACTTTGTCGGGTCGGGTCAGCACGGCAGAACTCCCAGTGTTCTTGATTTCGGTCTTGAGCTTACTTCTTGCCCAGCGCCGGATAGAGCGCGAGCGCGGTCTTGGAGAAGATCTGATCTTGATCCGGCTGCGGCAGGAAGGAAAGCGCCTTGCGCGCCATTTCGATCAGTTCCGGCAACGGCGGCTTTGCAGCCGGGAAGTTCGAGCCCCAGCAGATGCGCGCGGCGCCGAACTCGCTGACGGCCTTGCCGAGGAACGCCTCGGTGGTCGATTTGCCCTTCACCGACTGTTCGATCGGCCGGTGGGTCAGCTTGAGATAGACGGTCGGATATTTCGCCAGCGCCCAGAGCGGCGCGGCCGACGGGAACGGCGCGCCGTCGGCGGCCTCGGCGCGGGCAAAGTGATCCAGCAGGATGCGCACCTTGGGGAACCGCTTGATGACGGTTTCGAGAAGCGGCAGGCCCACGACCCGCATCTGCATGCACACCGGCAGGTCATGGTCGCTGGCGAACTGCCAGGCCGCGTAAGCGGCTTCCTCGGCGAAGAACGTCTCCTGCTCGGCGTGGGTCGAGCCCGAGGTGAAGATGCGCATTCCGGTGAGGCCCTTGCTCATCCAGTGCTTCATCTTGGCGGGCGCGTCGGGCGCGACCACATCGATCGAGAACACGCCGGTGAAGCGCTCCGGATGCGCCGCGACCGAGTCCGCCACGTAGGAGTTGTCGAACGCATAGGCCGAGGAGGCCTGCACCAGGACGGCCTTGTCGACGCCGGCCGCAACGTCGGCCTTGATCATGTCGGGGTAGTCGATCGGGTGCGCTTGCGACCAGTCGGACTGCTTTCCGAACAGCGGCGCAAGCGGGTACTTCTTGGTGTCGGTGGCGATGACGTGGCAGTGGGTGTCGATGATCATGTCGGTCTTTCACTCTTGAACTCAGAACGCACCGCGCACTTCGTCACCCTCCCCTGGAGGGGGAGGGTCGACCGCCGTAGCCACAAGCGCGTCCACGCGCGTCTTCGACGCGCTATGGCGAAGGCGGGCGGGGTGGGGTGATCTTTTTGCGAAGAGGTTCACCCCACCCCGCTCGCTTCGCTCGCGACCCTCCCCCTCCAGGGGAGGGTGGACGGAGCAAGCTGCAACAGCCTACTTCTTCGTCGGCAGCACCGCCGCGAACTTGCTGCCGCGCACGCACATCTTGCCCTTGGGGTCCTGCCAGAGCTTCTCGGTCTGGTGCAGATAGCCCAGCGCCCGCGCTACGGTGTTGAAGTCGTACTCCGCGAAGCGCTCGGCGATGTCGGTGTAGTACAACGGCTCCTTGTCGATCGCTTCGAGGATCTTCTTCGCCAGCGTCTCGACCGCGCTCTCATTGCCCGACTTGCCGGCCGCGTCCTTCTTGCCCTTGACGTAGTCGTCGATCTTGGCGGTCTCGGCATAGGCGTAGGTGATGCGCTCGTAGTGCTCCTTCGGAATGTGCTCCGGGATGGTCGCGTCGATGCCGACCTTCGTTCCGATCGGCACCACGCCCGCGCCCTGCAGCAGACTCGGGTCGAGCGGCTTCGCCCGCGCGCCCGGAATGATCACGACGTCCTTGTCGCCCTGGACACGCGTGGCGATCGCCCATTCCACGTCAGTCGGATTGTTGATGTCGATGTCGTCGTCGATCACCACGACATGCTTGAGGTCCATCACCGACAGCGCCGCGAGCAGCGCGTTCTTGCCGTCGCCGGCCGCGCCCTTCTTGATCTGCACCACCGCGTGCCAGAACGCACAGCCGCCGAGCGTGACGTTGAGGCCGGTGACCTGCACGTTCGCGGTCTTCAGCGCCTGCCGGATCGCGGTGTAGCGCGTCGGCGCCGCGAGCCAGGTGTTCTCCCAGGGCATGTGCAGGTTGTAGTAGACCGCGTCCTTGCGCATCGCGACGGCCTTGATGCGCACCAGCGGATTCCAGTGCAGGCCGCCCATCAGCCGGGTGAACTCGCCGAAGCGGCCCTCCGGCCAGGTCCAGCCGGTCGGCAGGATCTCGGCCTCGAGCACGATCTCGGCGTCGGCGATGTAGGGCACGTCGACGGTGGAGCAGGGCGCGAGCTGCACGGCCTCGCCGCGCAAGCCTCCGGCGATGCCCATCTCGTCGGTGCCGAGCGGAGCGCGGAAGCCCGCGCCTGCGAATTCGAACGGATGCGTGCCGATGGAGATCGAGATCGGCAGCGGCTCCTTGCGCTCCAGCGCGCGCTGCGCGAAGAACCGCATGTTGTTCGGCGTGACGATGTCGATGCCGGTCAGCGCCTTTTCCTTGACGATCATGCGGTAGACGCCGCTGTTGAGGCCGAACTCCGGGTCCCTCGCGATCACCACGCCCGCGGTGATCATCGGGCCGCCGTCATAGATCGACGACATCGGGATCGGCAGCTTGAACAGGTCGACGTCGTCGCCCTCCATCACCATGTCGCGCGTCGGCGAGCCGTTGACGTATTTCGGCGGAATGGGCTTGGCGATCGCGGCCGCGAGCTTGTGCTCGATGTCCTCGAACTTCTCGCAGCCCATCGACATGGTGGCGCGCTCTTTGGAGCGCACCAGGCCCGACACCACCGGGACGTCGTAGCCGATGACGTTGTGGAAATAGAGCGCGGTCTTGGCCTGGTCGACCAGCGTGGCGATATGGCGGATGTCGACCGCCTGATGCAGATCGACGAGCTCGCCCGCCTGCCGCAGCCGGTCGAGGAATTGTCGGAAGTTTTCTTTCATTTTTCAGGTCTCCAGGCACCGGCAGGGATTGAACGGCCGTAACCTACTGACCGGGGCTATGCGGAGCAACAACCGGGAAACGCAAGGATGCTCTGCTTATCGTGTTCCGCAGTCTGGACCACACAGGAGGTGTCATGCCCGGGCTCGACCCGGGCATCCATGAGCCGGTGCGACCGGCACCGGTCTTACGCAAGACTTCCTCCGTTGGAGCGGGGTCATGGATCGCCGGGTCAAGCCCGGCGATGACAGCGGAGTGGGAGGCGATGCCGGTGGTTCCGAGCGCTTTCCAACGCGTCAGCGGTCGGTTATTGCCAAGACATGACCGAAACCCATTGGCCCAATCTCAGCGAAGCCGATTTCATCATCCGCGATTTCCGCTTCGCCTCCGGCGAGACGCTCCCGGAATTGCGTCAGCACTATTTCACCTTCGGCACGCCCGGCGCACCCGCGGTGCTGTTGATCCACAACACCACCGGCACAGCCAAGACCTGGCTCGAGCCCTCGCTTGCCGACGAGTTGTTCGGTCCCGGCCAGCCGCTCGATGCAGCCCGGCACTTGCTCATCGTTCCCGACATCATCGGCTTCGGCCGCTCCAGCAAGCCGAGCGATGGGCTCCGCGCGCGCTTTCCGCATTTCCGGCTGCATGACGTCGCGGTGGCGCAGCATCGTCTCGTCACCGAAGGGCTGAGCATCGCGCATGTGAAGCTCGTGATGGGGCTGTCGCTCGGCGGCATGCTGACCTGGATGTTCGGCGAGATGTTTCCCGGTTTCATGGACGCGCTGGTGCCGGTGGCGAGCCAGCCCGGCCCGATGAGCGGGCGCAACTGGATTCAGCGCCGCATCAATGTCGAGGCGATCCGCAACGATCCGGAGTGGAAGAACGGCGACTACGAGACGCAGCCCACGAACTGGGTGCGCGTCGCGCCGGTGTCGGCGATGTTCACCCAGAGCGCGGTCCGCATCCAGGAGATCGGCTCGACGCGCGAGAAGGCCGACGCGTTCTACAAGCGCCTCGTCGAGAACGCCAAGAAGGGCGACGCCAACAACCGCCTCTATCAGATCGAGTCGACGATGGACTACGACCCGTCGGCCGATCTGGAAAAGATCACGGCGAAGCTGATCGCCATCAACTTCGCCGACGATGCGGTCAATCCGCCCGAGTTGGGTGTGCTGGAGGCGGGCGTTAAGCGCATCAAGGGCGCGCGCTGCGTGGTGCTGCCGGCGACCCCGCAGACGCTCGGCCATCAGTCGTCGATGCAGGCCGCGCTGTGGAAGAGCCACCTCGCGGAGTTCTTGAACGGGCTTGGCTGAAGGCGGGCGCCCAACCCACCGCTGTCATTCCGGGGCGCGGACGAAGTCCGCGAACCCGGAATCCATACTCCGCAGCAGTGGCTATGGATTCCGGATCGCCGCTGTGCGGCGTCCGGAATGACACCGCCTTTGGTGAGAGGGTTTCGGCAGATTTAACGCCGCTCTGTCCCCAGTGAATTCACACCCAAAACGCCAATAATATTTCCTTCTCTCTCAGACCC
>CAKZHN010000249.1 GCA_936924235.1 uncultured Rhodoplanes sp.
TGGCCGAGCAGTACAACCAGGGCGGCATCCAGCGCCTGGTGCTGATCATCGACAATCGGGCGCGGCGGCCGGGTTCGAGCCTCTATCTCGTGACGACCTTCAGTGGCGACGGGCTTGCCGGCAATGTCGGCGTGCTGGGCGAGGGCGTGCTGGAGCATGTCGGCTGGACCGAGACGGTCTATCGCCGGCTCGACGATCCGGAGGGCAGCGAGCACCACGCGCTGGTCCGCGTGTTCCAGCTTCCGAGCGGCTTCCGGCTCCTGGTCGGGCGCGATCTCGAAGAGCGCGAGCGGCTCTACGAGGTCATTCTGGCGGCCGGCCAATGGTCGATCGCGGTGGTGATCGTACTCGGGCTGCTCGGCGGCTTCTTCGCCGCGCGCCGCGTGCTGCGCCGCGTCGACGCCATGACCGAGACCTCGCGCACCATCATGGCCGGCGATCTGTCGGGCCGGCTGCCGGTCGCGGGGTCGGAGGACGAGCTCGATCGTCTCGCGGTCAACCTGAACGCCATGCTGGAGCGCATCGAGGCGCTGATGCGCGGCTTCAAGGAGGTCTCCGACAACATCGCCCACGATCTCAAGACGCCGCTGACGCGGCTGCACAACCGCGCCGAGGAGGCGTTGCGTTTGGGCCGGAGCGACAACGACTATCGTGCCGCGCTGGAAGCGACGCTCGATGAATCCGACGAGCTGATCCGCACCTTCAACGCGCTGCTGATGATCGCGCGAACCGAGTCCGGCCAAGCCAGCACGCCGATGGCGGAGTTCGACGCCGCCGACGTCGTGCAGGGGATCGCCGAGCTTTACGAGCCGGCGGCCGAGGAAAAGGGCCTCGCCTTCCGGGTCGACACCCAGGGCCTGCTGTCGATGCGCGGCAACCGCGAGCTCCTGACCCAGGCGCTCGCCAATCTTGTGGACAACGCCATCAAATACGGCCTTTGCGATGCAGCATCGGCCAACGGTGTTCCGGCCGACATTGTGGTCAGCGCCGCCAACGATGGCGACAACATCAAGCTCTGCGTCGCCGATCACGGTCCGGGGGTGCCTGCGTCCGACCGCGAGCACGTGGTTCAGCGCTTCGTGCGGCTCGAGCAGAGCCGCACCGAGCCGGGTTCTGGCCTGGGCCTGAGCCTCGTCTCCGCGGTGGCGCATCTGCACGGCGGCGAGCTCAAGCTCGAGGACAACAATCCCGGCCTGAAAGCGTGCCTTTTATTGCCGCGCGACGGCCGCCAATTGCCCGGGCCATCCCGCATAGTCAATTAACCCCGGTGCGGCTATGACAGAGTCATGGTCCGGGGCGTCAAGAAGACATCGAAACCGGCGGCGGAGCCGGGCGGGCAAGGCTCTTCACAAGGCTTGGCATTCGCGGTCGCCGATGCGCCGCAACTCGCCGAGCCTGCGGTGGCGCGTGAGCGCCTGAACGAATGGCTTGCGGAACTGGGCCGCAGCGCCGCAGGCAAATCGCTCAAGCAACTGATCGGTGAGGCGCCCAAGGTCGAGGCCCTGCTGCTCGGGCTCGCCGACGGCTCGCCTTATCTCTGGGACCTTGCGAGCGCTGATCCGGATCGGCTGCTGACGGTGCTGAACGCTGAGCCCAACGAGCATCTCGCCGCGCTGCTCGCCAAATCCAGCAAGGCCATCGCCGCCGCCAAGGACGAGGCTGCCGCGATGCAGCTCCTGCGGCGCATGAAGGCCGAGGCGGCGCTCATGATCGCGGTGGCCGACATCGGCGGCGTCTGGCCGGTGATGCGAACCACGCAGGCGCTCACCGAAGTGGCCGACACGGCGGTGCGCTCCGCGGTGCGCTATCTGCTGCGCGAGGCTACGGCGGCCGGCAAGCTCAAGCCCGCCGACAAGAACGCGCCCGAGGAGGGCAGCGGCTACATCGTGCTCGCCATGGGCAAGATGGGCGCCTTCGAGCTGAACTATTCCAGCGACATCGACCTGATCGTGTTCTACGACCGCGAGGCGCCCGCCCTGGTCGACAAGGACAACGTCGCGACCTTCCATGTCCGCATCACTCGCGGCCTGGTCAAGCTCCTGCAGGAGCGCACCGCCGACGGCTATGTGTTCCGCGTCGACCTGCGCTTGCGGCCCGATCCGGCCTCGACGCAGATCGCGGTCTCCACCGAATCCGCGCTGAACTACTACGGCAGCGTCGGGCAGAACTGGGAGCGCGCCGCGATGATCAAGGCGCGGGTCTGCGCCGGTGACTTCAAGTCGGGCGAGGACATCCTTGCGCAGCTCTCGCCGTTCATCTGGCGCAAGTATCTCGACTTCGCCGCCGTCGCCGACATCGAGGCGCTGAAGCGGCAGATCCACGCCTACCGGGGCCACGCCGACATCGCGGTCGAAGGCCACAACATCAAGCTCGGCCGCGGCGGCATCCGCGAGATCGAGTTCTTTGTGCAGACCCAGCAGCTCGTCGCCGGCGGCCGGCATCCCGAGCTGCGCGGCCGCCAGACCTTGCCGATGCTGGCCGCGCTCGCGGAAGGCGGCTGGATCGGCCAGGCCGCGCGGCCCGATCTCGAGGACGCCTACCTCTTCTTGCGCGAGACCGAGCACCGGCTGCAGATGGTCGCCGACGATCAGACCCATACGTTGCCGTCGGAGCGCGAGAGCCTGGACCGCTTTGCCCGCTTTGCCGGCTTCAAGGGTCGCGACGAGTTCGCCAAGACGCTGCTCGGCCATCTGCATCAGGTGCAGAGCCACTACGTCCGGCTGTTCGAGGAGACCTCGAGCGAAGCGAGCCGCCTGGCGCTGTCGTTTCCCAAGGACGCCGACGACCGCGAGACGCTCAACCGGCTGGGCGCGATGGGCTTCCGCAAGCCGCTGGAGGTCTCGGCCACGGTGCGCGACTGGCTCCACGGGTCGTACAAGGCGCTGCGCGGCGATTTCGCCCGCAGCCAGTTCACTGACTTGGTGCCGCTGCTGCTCGAACGCCTGGCGCGTTCCGAGAATCCCGAGGCCGCGATCACGGCTTTCGACACCTTCATCCACGGCCTGCAGCGCGGCTCGCGGCTGATCTCCATGCTCAAGCAGAATCCCGATCTGGTGACGCTGGTCGCCATGGCGATCGGCACCGCGCCCCGACTTGCCGACATTCTGGCGCGGCACCCCGAGGCGATGGATGCGCTGCTCGAGCCGACGTTTTTCGGCGCCCTGCCGGACGAGGCGACGCTGGAAGCCGAACTCGCGCGTCTGGCCGGGCAGGACCGTTCCTACGAGGACTATCTCGACCGGCTGCGCATGTTCAGCCACGAGCAGATGTTCCTGATCGGCGCCCGGATCCTGTCGGGCACCGTGTCGGCCGAGCAGGCCGGCGGCGCCTTCGCGTGCATCGCCGATGTCGCGGTGCGGGCGCTGCATCGCAGCGTCGAGGCCATGCTGGCCGAACGTCACGGCCGCATCCGCGATCAGCAGACCGTGCTGCTGGCGCTCGGCAAGCTCGGCGGCCGGGAGATGACCGCGACCTCCGATCTCGATCTGATTATCGTCTATGACTTCGACGCCGAGAACCCGCACTCGGATGGCGAGAAGTCGCTCTACGGCGCGCAGTACTTCGCGCGGCTCACCCAGCGGCTGATCGGCGCGCTGTCGTCGCAGACCAATTACGGGGCGCTGTTCAACGTCGACATGCGGCTGCGTCCGTCAGGGCGGGCGGGCCCGATCGCCACCAGCATCGAGTCGTTCAAGAGCTACCAGGAGACCGAGGCTTGGACCTGGGAGCACATGGCGCTGACGCGCGCGCGGGTGATCTCCGGGCCGCCGGAATTCACCGCGCGGGTGTCGCGCGTGATCCACGATGTGCTGTGCCGCGAGCGCAATGCCGAAGCGGTCGCAGCCGACGTGGCCGACATGCGGCAGGCCATCGCCAGGGAGAAGGGCGAGGAGCAGCGCTGGGATTTGAAATACGCCGCGGGCGGCCTGATCGATGTTGAGTTCATCGCGCAGTATCTGCAACTCGTGCATGCGGCCGAGCATCCGGAGATCCTCGACCCGAACACGGCCCGCGTGCTCGACAACGCCTTGCGGCTGGGACTGCTGCCGCCGCAGCACGCCGACATCCTGCGGCCCGCGGTGCGGCTCTACCACAACGTCACACAGGTGCTGCGGCTCTGCCTGCCCGGTCCGTTCGATCCGAAGACAGCCGGGAAGGGGCTGCTCGATCTGCTTTGCCGCGCCGCCGACCTGCCGAATTTCGCGACGCTCGACGCGCACCTCGCCGAGACCCAGCAAAAGGTGCGCGCGAGCTTCAATCAGATACTGAACGTTGGCTGAGCGACTGACGCTGCAGCCACCTTCCGAGCGCTCGGCCAAGTGGTGTAGGCTGGTCTCAAGAAAAGACTTGCTGGGAGGAAAGCATGATTGCGCGTCGCGCCTTCGTCAAAGGAGGCTCGATGGCGGCGATCGCGGTCGCCGCCTCGGGGCTTTGCATTGAGCCAGTAAACGCTCAGGAGGTGCCGAATTCGGTCGGCACCGAGCCGCCGAAGTTGAAGGCGCCGGCGAACGCCGCCGACTGCCACATGCACACCTACGATCCGGCGCGATTCCCGATGCCGCCCAATCCAAGGAAAGCGCCAGACAATGCCACGGTGGAGCATTATCGGCTGCTGCAGAAGCGGATCGGCACAACGCGCGTCGTCATCGTGCAGCCGCGCAATTACGCGACCGACAACCGCGTGACGCTCTACGCGATCTCGCAGCTCGGAGCGAACGCGCGCGGCGTCGCCGTGGTCTCGCCGTCCGTCACCGATGCCGAGCTGAAGGCGTTCAACGAAGGCGGCATCCGCGGCATCCGGTTCAGCCTGGCCGATCCCGGCTCGCGCGCGGTCACGCCCGACATGGTCGAGCCGCTGGCCAAGCGCGTCGCCGATCTCGGCTGGCACGTGCAGTTCAACGTCGACGGCCCGATGATCGACGAGATGGAAGCCGTGCTGCGGCGTCTGCCGACGCCGATGGTGTTCGACCATCTGGCGCATCCGCCGCTGCCGGCCGGCATCGAGCACTCGTCGCATAAGATCGTCCGCGACCTGATCGACAAGGGCCGCACCTGGGTTAAGCTCTCCGGTGCCTATTCGAACAGCAAGGTCGGGCCGCCGGCCTATCCGGAGTCGACCAAGATCGCGCAGGCCTTCGTGAAGGCCGCGCCGGAACGCCTGGTGTGGGGCAGCGACTGGCCGCATCCGGGCCTGCCGGACAACAACAAGCCGAACGATGCGCTGCTGTTCGATCTTCTCGGCGAGTGGGCGCCCGACGAGGCCATGCGCAACCGGATCCTGGTGCAGAACCCGGAGGCGCTCTACGGCTTCGGCAAGCCGGCGTGACGCAGATCAACCTCACGCATGCAGGGCGACCGAACATGTCTCTCCCGATCTCGCGCCGCAATCTTCTCGCAGGCACATCTGCATTCACAGCCGCACTTGGAATCCATGGCATGACATCTTCTGTTCAAGCGGCCGAAGCGCCGAAAACCTCCGAGCGTCCGCTGGCCGAGCGGCTCGCCGCCTATGCGGACGGACTGCGCTATGACGATCTCGACGCCGCGACCGTCGAGCGCATCAAGTCGCATGTCATCGACACCATCGGCTGCGGCATCGCGGCGTTCGACGAGCGGCCGGTGCGGGTCTGCCGCGAGGTGGCTCTGGCGCCGGGGGCAGGGAGCTGCACCGTCATCGGCACCGACCGGCGCACCACGCCTGATCTCGCGGCCTTCGCCAACAGCGTGGCGTCGCGCTATTACGACTTCAACGATGCCTATGTTTCGCATTTTACGGCCCATCCGAGCGACAACCTCGCGGCTTGTCTTGCGGTCGCGGAGGCCGAGAAGGCGAGCGCGGTCGATCTCATCACCGCGATCGCGCTGGCTTACGAGATCAATTGCCGCTTGGTCGACACGCTGGACATTGCGGCGCGCAACTGGGACCCGCCGGTGCATGGCCTGCCGGCCGTGGCGCTGGCTGCCGGAAAGCTGATGAAGCTTGCGCCCGACAAGCTGATGCAGGCCGTCAACATCGCGATCAACGATCACATCCCGATGGGGCAGACCCGCGCGCAGACCAATTCCGACTGGAAGGGGCTCGCCGCTCCTGAGGCCGGACGCAACGCGGTTTTCGCCACGATGTTGGCGCGCAGCGGCATCACAGGCCCTGCGCCGATCTTCGAAGGCCGCAAGGGCTTCTTCCAGCTCGTGTCGGGGCCTGGTCAGGTCGCGGTCGACAGCTTCGGCCGAAAGGGCGTGCCGTTCCGCATCCACCAGTGCGGTATGAAACCCTGGCCGGCCGTGATCTATTCGCAGACCGCGATCGCGGCCGGCATCGCGGTCGCCAAGGATGTCGGCGACCTCGAGCGCATCACCGCAATCGAGATCGCGACGACCAAGCGCGGCTACGAGCAGACCGGTCGCGATGCCGAGAAATGGACGCCGGAGAACCGCGACACCGCGGACCACAGCCTGCCCTACATCACGACGCGGGCGATGTTCGACGGCGACATCGACAATGACAGCTATGCGCCGGCGAAGCTTCACGATCCGCGGACGCTCGCCTTCATGCGCAAGATCAAGGTGGCCGAAGACCCGGCGCTGACGGCGCGCACCGGCGCGTCGACCGTGCCGACGCGGATCACCGCCACTCTCGCGGACGGGCAGCGCGTGGTTCGTGAGGTCGATGACGTGCCGGGCTTCGTCGGCCGGCCGATGGGCCGCGCCGACGTCGACCGCAAGTTCCGCAGCAACATCGGCAAGCGCTGGCCGCAGGGCAAGACCGACGCCGTGCTGAAGTCGCTGTGGGCGCTGGAGGAGACCAAGGACCTGCAGGCCTTGCTCGGCACGCTGTCGCTGCAGGCGTAACGCCCGCTATCTCCGGTCCGGCCGATTGCCACCGCGTTGCGGCCGCTCACGCTCCTGGCGCTGTTGCTGCTGGAACTGCTGTCGCTGGTTGCGATTCTGCTGCTGCTGATTGCGGTTCTGCTGTTGTCTCTGGTTCTGCCGCAGTTGGTTCTGGCGCTGTTGCCGCTGCTGCCGCCGCTGGACCGCCATCTGCCGGCCGACATTGTGCGAGGCGAACAGCCGCTGCACCACGCCGCGGTCGCGCGCCGCCTCCTGCGGCGGAATCTGCACCGCGACGGCGGCGATCCGTCCGCCTGGGCCGGGGCGCAGCGCAAAGGCGCTCGCGCCTTGCGTCAGCGTGCCGAGTCGTCCGCCCTGCCGGTCGAACACCTCGATGCGCCCGACGCGGCCATCGGCGTCCGGATAGAGCTTGATCTTGGGCTCGGCCGTGCCGCCCGCACCGCCGTCCGGCACCTCGACCACGCCGGTCGTGCCCCGGATGCCGAGCGACGCGGTCGCCGTCGTGAATTTCATGTCGCCGGTCTTGGCCGCCTGACCGGCCACGAAGGCGACCGTGCCGCGCACCACGTTGAACAAAGCGGCGTTGGAGCGGCCGCCATCCTGATAGACGAACTCGTCGACGGTGAGGCGGGCGTTGGCGTTGAGGTTCAGCGTCGTCTCGTCGTCGAAGGTGACGCCGAGCAGCGAATTGGCGCCGGCCTGCAGCACGTCGTGCTTGTAAACGGGATCGCTGACCTTCAACGCCGCCGGCGTCGCGCCGCCGCGCGTCACTGTTGCGCTGCCTTGCAGCGTCGCAACCTGGGCGACCTGGCTGTCGATCGCAGCCGCCGGGTTGGTCAGCGTCTGCGCGCGTGCCGGGAACGGCCATGCGGCCGCACAGCCGAGCAAGGTGATGAATTCGCGCCGCTTCATGACGGGCGGCACGCTATCGCAGCGACTGCGCCAGGGAAACCGGAAACGGCGGGTGCTGTGTATCCGGCAACCTACCCGGATACCGAGATTGAAACGTTTCGCGCGCTTCAATCATTCGCCCGGTCAGGCAAAGCCGGACGAAGCGCTACTTCAATTCATATTCGACAAACTCGATCTTCGTCGTGCCGATGTTGCGAATGCCGCGCGTGGTGCCCGCGTCCTTCCAGAAGAACTCGCCGAGCTTCGGTGACATCGCCTGCTCGGGTTGCCCCGGCACGCTTTCGACGATCTCGCCGCCGTCCACGACGATGCGAAGCCCCGGTGCCTGCTGGGTGATCGCCGCGGCGGATTCGCCCGGCTGCAGGATGAGCCGCCAGACGCGGATGCGATCGTTGTCGAGCACGAGCTTGTAGGCCGGCACGCCCTCGCGCGAGCCCGCGGTGAAGCGGCCGGGCTCGGGATAGAGGATTGACGTCACGATGTTGTGGAACGGCGTCGGACCCTGGTTATGCACGCGATGCGTCTGCGTCTTCTTGGAGAAGGCCGTGTAGCCGACATTGCCGCGCGGCGTGCGCCGCGGCGGATAGGGCTGGCCGCCAAGCTCCTGGCCGGCTTGGTCGGCGTCCTCGACAACCACGCTGAGCTGGTCGAGCGAGTGGACGTGATAGCCGGCCTGGCGGCCCGGCGGGATGTAGACGTTGGTGATGGCGATCAGATCGTTGCGGAAGGCCGGGACGTGGTAGCTCGCCTTGTCGACCGGGACCGGCGGCGTTTCCTGCGCCAAGGCGCAAGCGGCCGGCGCGAGACTCAACAGCAATGATGTGACGACAAGACGTTGGATCTGACGCTTCATTGGCGCTCCTCCCCAAATTGCCTGCCGCCCTCTGCGGGGCGATCGGGAAGAAGCTTGATCCTGCGCGCGCGTGCGCGCAAGACGCCAAAGCCTGTCAGGCCGCGACGGCCTCACGCTTCTTGACGCTCGCGATCAGCGATGCCTTGCGCACATAGGCCCGGTGCTGGGCCGGATCTTCCGCGGTGCGGCGGAGCTGGTCGTGGTCCTTCTGCCGCGCCGACGGGTCCTTCTCTTCCATGCGCTTCTTGTTGGCGATGGTCTGCTGCTGCACGAACTCGATGTTCAGCGGCCTGCGGTGCAGGTCGTATTGATCAAGAACGTCCTCGCGCGCCTCGCCGCGGATGACCTGGCCGAGCAGCGTGGTCAGCTCGACGGAATCGTGGATGCCGAAGTTGAGGCCAAGCCCGCCGAGCGGATTGTTCACATGCGCGGAGTCGCCCGCGAGGAACACCCGGCCCTTGCGGAAGCTCGCCGCCACGCGCTGGTGCACGTTGTAGAGATTGCGATGCACGACGTCGTAGGGCGTGTCCTTCGGCATGAAGGCCTGCAGCCGCTTCTCGGTCGCGTCGGGGTTCATCAGCTCTTCGTCGGTCTGCTCGATCTTCGTTGCCGACAGCACGCGCCACAGCGGGCCGCGCTCGTCGCCGCTGACCTTGAACACCGAGAACCAGGCATCCGGATCGGTCACATAGTTGCGCGTGCAGCCCGGATAAATCCGGCCGAGATCCTCGGTGGTGGTCAGGATCATGAAGCGCTCGGGATGCGTATAGCCTTCGAACTCGACGCCGAGCCCCTTGCGCACGGTCGAGCGGCCGCCGTCGCTGCCGATCAGATAGCTGCCGGCGAGCTTGCGGGTGCCCTCAGTGCTGTCCACGGTGATCTCGACGTGGTCGGCGAACTGCTCCAGCGACGTCACGCGGGCCGAGAATTCGACCGTGACATTGGGATAGTCGCGCAGCCGCCGCAGCGCCATGCCAGCGAGCTTGTGCTGCTCGCACTGCACCGCGAACGGGTAGGGCGTCTCGTCCTTGAGGAGGCCGAAATCGAACTCGGCGACGAGCTCCTTGGACTGGCGGTCCCAGATGCGGAACAGCGGCTCGACATAGCCGCGCTCGATCACCTCCTCGACCATGCCGAGGCCTGCCAGCATCTCCAGCGTCGCGGCATGCGTGGTGGCGGCGCGCGGCATGTCGTTGATGCGCGGCTCGCCCTCGAACAGGTGGACCGGCAGGCCCTGGCGTGCCAGCGCCAGCGCCGTGATGAATCCGACCGGGCCGCCACCGGCGATGAGAATGGGACGTTGCGTTGTCATATTACCTATTGCTTCTTATTGCTGCTTGATACCGGCGGTCGTGACCACCTCGGACCATTGTTTTAGATCGGCGGCGACCAGTTCGGCAAACTCCGCAGGCGTGATGCATGACGGGTCTGCGCCGAGGGTCGACAGCCGCTCGACAAACTTCGGGTCTTTGCAGGCTTTGGCCATTTCGCCCGCTATTTTGTCGACGATCGGCTTGGGCGTGGCGGACGAAGCCATCAGCCCGTTCCAGGTCAGGACCTTGTAGCCCGGGTAGCCGGTCTCGGCGACGGTCGGGACATCCGGCAGTTGTGGTACGCGGCTCCCGCTCGACACTGCCAGGATGCGGACCGCGCCGCTCTGCGCCTGGGGCAGCGCGTCGGACAGGTTCGAGAACATGGCCGGCAGGTGCCCGGCGATGACGTCGGTCAGCGCCGGCGCGTTGCCGCGGTAGCTGACATTGGTCATCTGCAGCTTGGCGCGGTTGAGGAACAGCACCATGGCGAGATGCGTGATGCTGCCATAGCTGCCCTCGGCATAGGACAGCGTCTTGGGCTGCGACTTCACCCAGGCGACAAACTCGGCGACGGTCTTGGCCGGGATATCCTTGTTGACCACCAGCACGAACGGATTGGTGCCGACCACGCTGATCGGCGCGAAGTCCTTCACGGGATCGAAATTGACCTTGGTCAGCGCGGGGGCAACGGTGACGGCCGGCTGCACGCCCCAGAGGAGCGTATAGCCGTCGGGCGCCGCGCGCACGACCGTGTCGGCTGCGATCGCGCCATTGGCGCCGACCTTGTTCTCGACCACGAAGGTCTGGCCCAGGGCCTCGGTCAGATGCTGGGCGCTCAGCCGCGCCATGCTATCGGAATTGCCGCCGGCCGCGTAGGGAACCAGGATGTGGACGGGCTTCGACGGCCAGTCGTCCGCGAACGCGGGTCCCGAAAACACGGCCAGTCCCAGCGTCAGCAGCAGGGCGTGGCGGCAGGCGATTCCGAAGTTTTTCATAAAGGCACTTTCCTCGACGCGACCATCCGCGATTTAATCATCCATGCCAGCGCCATGCCAATTGCCGGGTGTGTCGCACCAAGCCGCGAGGTTGCGCCATGACGCTTGTTCGCAGGCAATTTCTGGGACTTCTGGGCGGGCTGGGCACGGTTCCGTTGGCCATGCGGAACGCCTTATCACCGGCCTGGGCCGAGGCCTATCCGACGCGCCCGGTGCGCATCATCGGCACCACCGGGCCGGGCGGGCAGGGCGACACCACGGCGCGGCTCGTGGCCGCCAAGCTCACCGAGACGGTCGGCCAGCCGTTCTATGTCGAGAACATGCCGGGCGCCGGCGGCAATATCGCGATGGCGGCGACCGCGCGCGCAGCGCCCGACGGCTACACGGTGCTGTGCGCGACCAGCAACATCGCCACCAACATCAGCCTGTTTCCGAAAATTCCGTACGATCCCTACAAGGACTTCGAGCCGGTGTCGCTGCTGTGCTCGTCGCCGCATGTGCTGGTGGTGCATCCGTCGGTGCCGGCGACGAACGTGAACGAACTGGTGGCATTGGCCAAGGCCGACCCGGGAAAATACAGCTACGCCTCGGCCGGGCGCGGCACGCCCGCGCATCTCGCTGGCGAGCTGTTCAAGGTGACGTTCCAGGTCGACATCACGCATGTGCCGTTCAATGGCGGTGGACCGGGCACGGCCGCGGCGATCGCCGGCCATGTGCAGATGTCGGTGTCGGCATTGCCGACTGCGGTAACCTACATCCGCGCCGGCAATCTTCGCGCACTGGCGCTGTTCAGCAGCCGCCGGTCATCGGCGCTCCCTGACGTGCCGACCATGAAGGAGGCGACCGGTCACGATCTGCCGGCCGACATCGTCAACGGCTTCGTGTTTCCGACCGGCACGCCGAAACCCATCGTCGACTTCCTGCACCACGAGGTCGTGAAGGTGATGGCGATGCCGGACGTGAAGGAAAAGCTCGCCTCGATGGGCTTCGATCCGGTTGCGAGCACGCCCGAGGAATTCAAGGCCTGGATCCTGAGCGAGATCCCGCGCTGGGCCAAGGTGATCCGCGACGCGAACATCGCCGTGCAGTGAGATCGGCCCGCACGGTTACTTCGCGGACACTGCGGTGCCGAAGTAATCCTGCACGGTGTCCCAGGCCACGGTCTGCAAGTGTTTCGCCGTGGCCTCGTCGAGACCGGCTGTATATTTCAAATCGACCGGAGACTTCTTCAGCAGCGCCGCATAGAGCGTTGCAGCGGCGAGATAGGTGCCGGCCATGCTGGGATGCCGCTTGTCGGGGGCATAAAGATTGAGCCTGGGACGGCGCTCGATCGATTTCGCGAAGGCGAGCCCGGCCGGGACGACGAACACGCCGTCGTCATTGCCGGCCCGCGTATAGGCCTCGGCGAGCTCGGCCGTCATCTCAGGCTTGTCCGCATAGGCCCAGGACATGAAATAGACCGGCACCGCGCCATGCCGGCGCACGGTGGCGCTGTGCTTCTTGCTGTATTCGAAAAACACCGACTTGAGCTGCGGATGGATCGGGCACTGGCTGCAGTCCATCATGATCGCCAGATCGAACAGCCGGTCGAGCTTGTTGAAGACGACGTTGTTGTTGGCGTCGAACGAATAGGTGCCGATGGCATTCGGACGGAAATAGGATTCGACATCGTGCCAGTCGGCGCCGGAGCCGCTGATGGTGACGGAGGTGGCGCGGAACTTGGCGTTGGGGTCGGCCGAGCGCAGCAGCAGCGTGAAATGGTTGTGCAGGCTGTTGTTGTAATAGAAGAAGCTGTTGCCGATGAAGATCGCGGAAGCCGGCTGGTCGATACCGGTCTCCAGGACTTTCGGCTTGGTCTGCGCTGCCGCAGGCGACAGGCTGGCGGCGAGCGCCAGCCCAACGGCGAGGACAACGCCGGCAACCAGACGGGCAGCTTGCATTGGCATGGAAGGCCCCCCAATCGGGCTCGGGGGATGGCCGTCGAGCCCGAACGCTACTGTTGAATTTTCACGCCGGCGATGTCGACCGCCTTCTTCCAGACCGGCAGCTCGGACTTGATCATCTCGGCGAACTTCTCCGGGCCCGCGGCGATCGGATCGATGCCGGCTTCCAGGAGCACCGCGAGGAACTTCGGGTCCTTGGTGGCCTTGATCATCTCGCTCGACAGCCGGTCGATGATCGGCTGCGGCGTGCCCTTGGGCCCGAGCATTCCGGTCCAGGAGATCGCGTTGAAGCCCGGATAGGTCTCGGCGATCGTCGGCACGTCGGGCATGCTGGCGGCGCGCTTCGCACCCGACACCGCGAGAACGCGCACATTCGGATTGGTCCGCTGCGCATAGGCTTCGAGGATCGGCACGAAGGTCGTCGGGATGTGTCCGGCGATCATGTCGGTCAGCGCCAGCGCGGTGCCGCGGTAGTTGACGCTGGTCATCTTCAATTCGGCGCGGGCGAGAAACAGCGCCATGATCAGGTTGCTGGCGCTGCCTGCGCCGCCGCCGCCGCCATAGGCCAGCGGCTCCTTCTGCGCCTTGGCGTAGGCGACGAACTCGGCCACGGTCTTGGCCGGGACCTTGGAGTTGACCAGCAGCACCTGCGGGCTTTCACCCAGTGCGCTGATCGGCGCGAAGTCGTTGATCGGATCGTACGGCGTCTTGGTGGTGTTCGGCACGATCGACATCACGTTGGTGCTGGCCCACAGCAGCGTGTAGCCGTCCGGTGCCGAGCGGGCGACCGCCTCGGTCGCGATGATGCCGCTGCCGCCGACCCGGTTTTCGACGATCATCTGCTGGCCGAGCACCTCGGAGAGCCGCGCGGCCATCAGCCGGCCGTTGACGTCGATGTTGCCGCCGGCCGCGAAGGGCACCAGCAGCTTGATCGGCTTGTCGGGCCAGTTGTCGGCGCGCGCCGGGAAGCCGGCCGCGAGGAACGGAAGGGCGAGGGCCGCGGTCAGGACGGTCCGGCGCGGCACGGAGGGGGCGGGGGTTTTGGCGGTGGTTTTCATGGCGCGGAATTATTCGATCGGACGCCTTTTCGCAACCGCGATTGGCGGGCCGGAACGCCGCATCGGTCAGGATTGATTACGTTGTAGGGAAGATGGCGTTCGACAGATCGGAACCGGCGCAGGAAGCGCCGGTTGGCCCGCAAATCTACGACGCCAGCGTGACTTCGTCCCGGCGCGGGGCCGGCTGGCCGTCGAGCGGCAGGCGGACCACCACGGTGGTCCCGGCCCCCGGGACCGAACGGATCCGCATGGTGCCGCCGTGCAGCTCCACCAGGGATTTGGCGATGGCGAGGCCAAGGCCCGAGCCGTGCTGGGTCTTGGTCAGCTGGCTTTCCACCTGCTCGAACGGCCGGCCGAGCTTTTTCAGCGCTTCGCTCGCGATGCCGATGCCGGAATCCTGGATGCCGATCACCACGCCGCCCCGCGCCTGTCGGCCACGCACCGTGATCCGGCCGTTCTCCGGCGTGAATTTCACCGCGTTGGACAGCAGATTGAGCACAATCTGCTTCAGCGCGCGGCGGTCGGCCTTGAGGCCTACGCCGGCCGCGATCTTCGAGGTGACGGTGAGGCTCTTGGCCTCGGCGCGCGTGGTGATCACGCGGAGCGCATCGTCGAGCTCGCGGGCAAGCTCGACCTGCTCGAGATCGAGCTTGAGCCGTCCGGCCTCGATCTTCGACATGTCGAGCACGTCGTTGATGACGTCGAGCAGATATTCGCCGCTGGAGTGGATGTCGCGGCAGTATTCGTAATACTTGTCGGAGCCGAGCGGACCGAACATGCCCGACGCCATGATCTCGGAGAAGCCGATGATGGCGTTCAGCGGCGTGCGCAGCTCGTGGCTCATGTTGGCGAGGAACTTGGACTTGGCCTGGTTGGCGTCCTCGGCGCGGGTCCTTTCATCGGCATAGCTTTGCGCGAGCTCGCTGAGCTGCTTGGCCTGGATCTCCAGCTTGTGCTGGCTCGTGCGCAGATCGGTGACGGTCGCGAGCAGGCGCTGCTCGCTGTCGACCAGCTTGGTCTCGTGCTGCTTCAGCGGCGTGATGTCGGTGCCGACCGAGACATAGCCGCCGTCCTTGGTGCGGCGCTCGCTGATCTGCAGCCAGTGGCCGTCGTCGAGCTGGGCCTCGAAGGTGCGGGCGCCCGGAATGGTCGGGTCTTCGCTTGCGAGCTTGGAGCGGATGACGTGCTTTCGTCCGGCCGCCACGACGTCCTCATAGGGCTTGCCGGCCGTGATCGCGTCGTCAGGCAGGTTGTGCAGGTTCTGGAAGTTGGAGTTGCACAGCACCAGCCGGTTCTCGTGGTCCCACAGCACGAAGGCCTCGGGAATGGTCTCGATGGCGTCGCGCAGCCGGATGTCGGCGGCGGCGGTGCGCTCGACCAGCGTCTTCTGCTCGGTGATGTCGACTGCGATGCCGATCAAATGAACGCCCGGATCGCCGGGCTGCTGCACGAGCTCACAACGTGCGCGCAGCCACACCCACTTTCCCGATGCGTGCAGCATGCGGAACTCGTGGTCGATGGCACTCGCCTTGGCGTCGGCGAGCTGCGCCGCCACCTCATAGAGCTTGATGTCGTCGGGATGGACCAGGCGGCTTACCTCGCCGAAGGTCATCAGGTCGTCCCGCGGTCCGATGCCCAGGATCGCGAACATCGAATGCGACCAGAAGATCCGGCCGCGGGCCAGGTCCCAGTCCCACAAGCCGCAGCGGCCGCGGTTGAGCGCCGTGTCGATGCGGCTCCTCACCGTGTCGTAGATCGTGTCGGCCTCGCGGGCGCGGGCCGCCTGCCAGTGGAAGGCAAACCCTAGGATCAGCAGCACGAAGCCCGTGGTTGCGGTCAGCGTCACGGTCAGCGTGGTGTCGGCACGCCAGGGGCCGAGCGCGTCGGCGCGTAGCTGATAGGCGATGAGCTGGCCGTGCGAGTTGGCGAGGCTGCGCACCGTGATGAAGGCGCGGTTGCCGCCGGGAAGCTCGGTTTCGAGCACGCCCGCGCTCGCGCCCAGGATCGTCAGCGGCTCGATGTCGCCGAGCACGTCTGCGATATGCGAGCCGATCGGTCCGCGCGAAGGCTCCGTCGCGGTGATGATGCCGTCGGTGTTGGCGAGCAGGACGCGGCGGCCGAGCGCCGTGGCCCGCGTCGACAGCGCGCGCTCGAGCAGATCGCGCCGCGTGGCGTCGCCGCCTTCCGCTGCCGCCATGCGGTCGAACCGCTCGGTGACGAAGTCGGCGACGTTGTCGAGGTCGTGCATTGCCTCGGCGATCGATTGCCGGTGATGGTCGAGCACCTGGACCACGGCGCCGACGCCGATGGTCAGGAGGAATGCGATGATGAGCGCCGGGACTGCCCGGCGAAGCGCGGGTTCCGCGACCAGAAGACGGCGGTAGGCCGGGTTGGCGATCGATTGCGCCAAGCCCTTGATAGAATCCGCACGTGCGGACGCATTCGCCACTGCGGCGCGCGCCATGCAGCCCCCCGATTGGAAAATCCCCTGAGAATACGCGGTCGATGCGGCGTGCCCCGCCGCGTCGAATCACACTGCTATTCGAATCGATGCAGCGAGTCTTGTCGAGAGTCCCGGTCAATATTTTTGGTTAACGTCTCAACAGATTCCATCCGCGAGTCCCCGCCGCCACAGCGTCTCAATTCCCTGAGTCAGTTCAATACGTTGAGTCGCGTGTGGTTCCAACTGTGAGGTTTACGTATGCAACCCTAGGAGTCGGCGAGTGCACGCTGCACGATATCGCTGACGTCGCGCGACAACCCCGGCGTGTCGGCGACGCGCTTGAGCGCCGCCTGGGCGCGGCCGCGGCGGCCGGCTTCGAGCGCGCGCCAACTCTTGAACGCCGTCGACATCCGCGAGGCGAGCTGCGGGTTGGCCGGATCGAGCGCCAGGATCTTCTCGGCGATGAACTCGTAGCCCTGGCCGTCCGCGCGATTGAACTGGGTCTGGTTGCCCTGGGCGAACGCGCCGATCAGCGAGCGCACGCGGTTGGGATTGGCCATCGAGAAGGCCGCGTGGCTCGTGAGCGCCTTGACGCGGTCGAGCGTCTTGGGATCGGGGGTCGCGGCCTGCAGCACGAACCACTTGTCGATGATCAGCGGATCGTCCTTATAGCGCTGATAGAAATCGTCGAGCGCGGCGGCCCGCTCCGGCACGTCGTGCAGCGACAGCGTGGCGAGCGCGGCCATGCGGTCGGTCATGTTGTCGGCGTCGCGATACTGCCGCGCCGCAAGCCCGATGGCGTGCGATTCCTGGGTGGCGGCAAGGAGGTCCAGGCAGACGTTGCGCAAGGTGCGACGCCCTGCGCTGACCGCGTCGGGGCTGTAGGCGCCGCGGCTGGCGAGGCTTTCATAGGCGCTGCTCAGCGCCTTGTTCAGATGCAGGCCCATCAGCGCGCGCAGCGCCGCGCGGGCGCGGAAGATCGCGTCCGGATCGACGTCGCGGCCGATCTCGCGGGCGATGTCGGCCTCGCTCGGCGGCAGCAGCGTGTCGGCGATGAAGGCCGGCTCGAGCTTCTTGTCGGCCATGATGATGGCGAGCGCGTCGAGCAGGCCTTCGTCGATCTCCGGGTCCTGGCCCGCCCGGATGCGCGCCACGTTGCCGACCAGGAGCCGCGTCGCCAGCGTCTGCACCGCCTGCCAGCGGTTGAACGGATCGCTGTCATGGGCCGCCATCAGCCGCAGGTCGTCGGGCGCAAGATTGGCGGTGAGCTTGATCGGCGCCGAGAAATTGCGATTGGTCGACAGTGTCGGCCGTTCGGCGATGCCGGTGAAGACGAAGCTCTGCGCCGGCTTGTCGAGCACCAGAAGGCCGCGGTCGACCTTGGTGCCGTTGTCGAGCACGAGCGGCAGGTCGCGGCCGTCGCGGCCGATCAGGCCGGTGACCAGCGGAATGACCATCGGCTCCTTGGTCGGCTGGCCCGGCGTCGGCGGGATCACCTGCGCGAGGTCGAGCCGGTAGCTCTTCGCGCTCGCATCGTAGGTGCCGGTCGCCACGATCTCGGGCGTGCCGGCCTGCGAGTACCAGCGCATGAACTGGCCGAAGTCGCGACCGCTCACATCGGCGAAGCACTTCACGAACTGCTCGACGGTCGCGGCGTGGCCGTCGTGACGCTCGAAATAAAGATCGGTGCCTTTGCGGAACAGCGCCGGGCCGAGCAGCGTGTGGATCATCCGCACCACCTCGGCGCCCTTCTCGTAGACCGTGGTGGTGTAGAAGTTGTTGATCTCGCGATAGAGCTCCGGCCGCACCGGATGGGCGAGGGGGCCCGCGTCCTCGACGAACTGATGGGTGCGCAGCGCGCGCACGTCGCCGATGCGCGTCACCACGCGCGAGCGCTGATCGGAGGTGAACTCCTGATCGCGGTAGACCGTGAAGCCTTCCTTCAGGCAGAGCTGGAACCAGTCGCGGCAGGTGATGCGGTTGCCGGTCCAGTTGTGGAAGTATTCGTGGGCGATGATCGCCTCGATCGAAACGTAGTCGGTATCGGTCGCGGTCGCCGAGGTGGCCAGCACGTATTTGTCGTTGAAGACGTTGAGGCCCTTGTTCTCCATGGCGCCCATGTTGAAGTCGGACACGGCGACGACCATGAAGATGTCGAGATCGTATTCGCGGCCGAACGCCTCCTCGTCCCAGCGCATCGAGCGCTTCAGCGAATCCATCGCGTAGCCGGCGCGGTCCTCCTTGCCGGGCTCGACGTAGATGCGCAGCACCACGTTGCGGCCGGACTTGGTGACGAACTTGTCCTCGATATGGCCGAGCTTGCCGCCGACCAGCGCAAACAGATAGGCGGGCTTCGGCCACGGATCGTGCCACACCGCGAAATGCTTGCCGCCGGGCAGGTCGCCTGACTCTTTCAGATTGCCGTTGGCGAGCAGCACCGGCGCGTCGGCTTTGTCGGCCTCGATGCGCGTGGTGTAGACCGCCATCACGTCTGGGCGGTCCGGATAGTAGGTGATGCGGCGGAAGCCTTCGGCCTCGCACTGCGTGCAGAAGTTGCCGCTCGACTGGTAGAGCCCCGACAGCTGGGTGTTGCCCTTCGGATTGACCAGCGTCTCGATCTCCAGTGTGAACGCCCGATGCGGCGGCTGCGCAATCGTCAGCCGCTCCGGCGTCGCGACGAAACGATCGGTGGGCAGAAGCTGACCGTCGATCTTCACTGACACGAGCGACAGCTCGTCGCCGTCGAGCACCAGCGGCGCAGGCGCGCCCGCGGCCGGGTTGGGCTTCACCTTCATCGTGGCGCGCACCGGCGTCTGCGTCGGATGAAGCTTGAAGTCGAGGTCGACGCTCTCGATCAGCCAATCGGGCGCGCGGTACTCGGACAGACGGACGGGGCGGTGCTCTTCGGTGCGCATCATGTGTGGGAAACCGTCAGTGGTATTGGCCCATTGCAGGTGGGACGCGATCTGGGCGGGATTGTGGGCAGTGTGTCCTTGCTAGCATCGGAAGCCCCGGCAGGCATAGCATGTTCGCAACAATAACGCTCACCGGGGAGGTTATCGTGACGCATTCGTTCAATTCCGCTTGTCCATGCTGCCTGCCGCGTCAAAGCGTGTCGCGGAGGCAGTTCCTGTGCACGACCGCGGCCGGAGCCGCCGTAGCGCCGGCGGTCGCCGCAAGCGTGATCGGCGCTGCGACCGAGGCGGAGGCCGCGCCCCGCCCGAAGGCCGGGCAGCCGATCCTGCTCAAGGGCGGCATCGTGCTGACACTCGACCGCGCGATCGGAGATTTCGAGCAGGCCGACGTGCTGATCGAAGGCAGGACCATCAAGGCGGTGCAGCCGAACATCAGCGCGCCGAACGCGCAGGTGATCGACGCGAAGAACCGCATCGTGATGCCGGGCCTGGTCGATACCCACCGGCACATGTGGCAGGGCTTCCTGCGCAACGTGCTGCCGGACGGCTCGCTGGAGGACTACCGCAATGTCGTGCAGCGCACGTTCGGCGCAAAGATGGTGCCCGACGATGTCTACGCAGCGGACCTGATCAGCGCGCTCGGCGCCATTGACGCCGGCGTGACCTGCGTTCTCGACTGGTCGCACATCCAGAATTCGCCGGCGCACAGCGATGCCTGCATCAAGGGATTGCAGGAATCCGGCGTGCGGGCGGTGTTTGCCTATGGCGCCGGCCAGAACGAAACCGGCCGGGTGTTCGAGATCGCGACGTCGAAATATCCCAGCGACATCGCGCGGCTGCGCAAGCAGTACTTCTCCAGCGACGATCAGCTGGTCACGCTTTATCTCGCCGCCGGCGGTACGCCTGATCAGACGCTCGAGCAGTTCAAGGCCGCGCGTGACGTCGGTGCCCGCATCACCATCCATGTCGGCGTCGGCGAGTTCGGGAGGAACGCGCTTCTGGAAAAGCTCAACGCGGCCGGTGGGCTGAAAGCCGATACCACCTACATCCACTGCTGCACCCTCAACGACACCGAGTGGAAGCTGATTCGGGACACCGGCGGCACCGTATCGATCGCAAGCTATGTCGAGACGCTGATGGGCCACGGTCATCCGCCGATCCAGAAGGCGATCGATCTCGGAATCCGGCCCAGTCTCAGCGTCGACGTCGAGACCTCGGTGCCGAACGACTTCTTCACCCAGATGCGGACGGTGCTCTCGCTGCAGAAGAACGATGTCTGGGCGAAGCGCTTGGCGGGCGACAAGGACCCGCCGAAATTCCTGACGGTCCGCGAGGTGCTGGAGTTCGCCACCATCGAGGGCTCGCGGGCCAACGGCCTCGACAAGAAGATCGGCACGCTGACGCCCGGCAAGGAGGCGGACATCATCATGCTCCGCACCGATCTGCTCAATGTCATGCCGATCAACAACGCGGTCGGCGCGGTCGTCACCAGCATGACGGCGCGCAACGTCGACACCGTGCTGATCGCGGGCAAGATCATGAAGCGCAACGGCGTGCTCACCGGCGTCGACATGAACCGCATCGCCAAGCTCGGCCGCGACGCCCAGGCGCGCAACTACAAGAACGCAGGCGTGCCTGACAAGCGGGTTTGAACTTTTGAGATCGTGGTAGTGTTGTTGGCCGGGCCTGTTCGCCCGGCCAACATAATTTTGCGGGGTGGGCGACATGGCGGATCGTTTTGACATCGTGGTGGCGGGCGCCGGCCACAACAGCCTGGTGGCGGCGGCGTATCTCGCCAAGGCGGGCTATCGCTGCCTGGTGCTCGAAGGCCGATCGGTGCTGGGCGGCAACGTGGTCACCGAGGAGCTGACTTTGCCGGGCTTCCGGCACGACTCCTGCGGCACCGCCCACGTCATCCTGCAGGACAGCCCGATGATGCGGAACGACGAGCTCGGGCTCGCCGACTACGGGCTTGAGTACATCCATCCCGAGATCGTCTGCCACGCGCCGTTCCTCGACGGCTCGTGGCTCACGCAGTTCCACGACATCGATCGCACCGTTGAGCAGTTCGCCAAGTTCTCCAAGAAGGACGCTGATGCCTACCGGCGCATGTATGACGAGTACGACGCCATCAAGCCGCTCTTCGACGCTGCCTCGTATACGCCGATCGGGTTCGGCAAACCGATCAACGACCGCCTGAACGAGCACCCCGACGGCCGCAAATGGCTGCGCCGCCAGGCGCGCTCGGCCTGGGAGATCATTCGCGACAATTTTGAGGACGACCATTCGCGCTGCTTCATGCTCTGGATGGCGTTCCAGACCGTGACGCCGCCGGAATGGCCGATGACCGGCCGCAACGCCTATTCGCTCGCCTGGGGGCGGCAGCGCTGGAGCTGGTGCATCCCCAAGGGCGGCTCCGGCATGCTCACCGAGATCCTGGTGCGGCTGATCGAGGATCATGGTGGCGTCGCGCTCACCAACAAGATGGTGCACCGCCTGATCGTCGAGAACGGCAAGTGCACCGGCGTCGAATGCGCCGACGGCTCGCAGTACCGCGCCGACAAGGCCGTGCTCTCGACCGTCCACATCAAGCATCTGATCGACATGGCGCCGCGCGACGCGTGGGCCGAGGATTTCGTCGAGGGCGTCGAGACCTGGCAGGGCGGGCCGACGCTGTTTGTCCAGCACTACGCAACGAGTGTGCCGATGACGTTCCAGGGTGACGGCGGTCCGATCACGCCGATTGCCTGCGCCATGCTGTCGGAACCGACCCGGGCGCTGCGCATGGGCTACGACTTCGCGCGCGGCGTCGCCAATGTGGAGGAGCCGGTGCTGCTCGCGGTGTCGCCCACGATCGGCGATCCGACCCAGGCGCCGCCCGGCAAGCACACCATCAAGATCATCGGCATGCAGCCCTATGACCTGAAGGAGGGCCCGCAGCACTGGGACAACATCAAGCACGATGTGGCCAGGGCCAACCTGAACTGGCTGCGGCGCTTCTCGCCCAATCTCACCGACGACAAGATCCTGGCGAGCGTGATCGAAAGCCCGCTCGATCTCGAACGGCGGAACCCGCACAACTGGCACGGCTCCTGCCACGGCGGCGCGCAGAACGCCGCGCAGGCCGCGGCGCTGCGACCCGCCGCCGGCTGGGCGCAGCACCGGATGCCGATCGCGGGGCTGTATCAAACCGGCTCGACCACGCATCCGGGCGGCTCGATTTCCGGCGGGCCGGGGCGGAATGCCGCTGCCGTGATGCTCAAGGACCTTGGTACAAGTCTCGATGCGGTGGTGGCGCAAGGCCGGGCAGGCGCGAAAACCCGGTCTCCGGCGCTCGCCAAATAGCCCGCGGTCGGATAAGCAAACGGCAAACAAGACGACGAGGAGGAAGCGATGGTGGGGCTTTTGAAATGGGCGCTCGGCGCGGTGGTCGCCGCCGCGGTTGCGGTTCTGCCCGGTGCGCCGGCGTGGGCGCAGGCCTGGCCCAGCCAGCGCGTCACCATCGTGGTGCCGTTCGGCGCCGGTTCCGTCACCGACATCCTGGCCCGTATCTTCGCCGACGAAATGTCCCGGAAATGGGGCCAGCAGGTCATCGTCGAGAACCGCCCGGGCCTCGCCGGCACCGCGGCCGTCGCCAAGTCCCCGGCTGACGGCTACACCCTGATGGTCACCTCCAACGGCCACACTGTGTCGGGGCTCGTCTCCAAGGACGCGCCGTTCGACCCGGTGAAGGACTTCGCCGGCATCACCCGGCTCGGCTCCTCGCCGCTGTTCCTGATCGCGTTCCCGGGCACGCCGGTCAACAACTTGAAGGACGTGATCGAACTCGCGAAGAAGGAGCCCGGCAAGCTCAACTTCTCCTCGCCCGGCCTCGCCAGCACCACGTTCATCGCCGGTGCGCTGTTCCGCAAGGCTGCCAACATCGACATCGTGCACGTGCCGTTCCGCAGTGCGCCGGATGCCGTGACCGCGGTGCTGCGCGGCGACGCGCAGTTCTATTTCGCGCCGGTCAACCTGGCGCGCGACCAGGCCGAGGCCGGCAAGGTCAAGGCCATCGCCTCCGCGACCGCGGCGCGGATGCCCGAGCTGCCGAACACGCCGACCTTCACCGAGGCGGGGTTGCCGTACGTTTATGACTCCTGGTTCGGGCTGATGGCGCCGGCCGGCGTGCCGAAGCCGATCCTCGAGAAGGTTTCCAAGGATTGGGCCGACGCGCTGAAGACCGAGGACGTCCAGGCCAAGCTCAAGGCCCAGTTCCTGGTCAGCAAGAGCGACACGCCCGAGCAGATGGACAAGATCGTCAAGGACGAGACCGCGAGCCTGACCGAGCTGTTCAAGGAAACCGGTCTCGCGACGCAACGATAAAAGCTCTCCGAGGCGGCCCCGAAGGGCCGCCTCGCGAAAGAGCCGTTCGGGAGGATGAACATGCGATCTGGTGGATGTATGCTGGCCGCGGCGCTGGTCGCGGCAGCAGGCGGTGCGCATGCGCAGCCCGCGGCTTACCCGACGCAGATGGTGCGCATCGTCGTGCCGTTCTCGGCCGGCAGCATCACCGACGGGCTCGCCCGCGTGCTCGCCGACAAGCTCGCCGAGCGTTGGCAGCAGCAGGTGATCGTCGAGAACCGTCCTGGCATCGCCGGCACGGCGAGCGTCGCGAAGGCTTCGCCCGACGGCTTGACGCTGATGCTCACCTCGAACGGTCACACCATCGCGTCGGTGGTCAACAAGAACCTGCCGTACGATCCGGCGAAGGATTTCACCGGCGTCACCGAGGTCGCCACCGTGCCGCAGGCGTTGATCGTGCCGCCCGAACTGCCGGCGAAGAACGTCACCGAGTTCATCGCGCTCGCGCGCAAGAGCCCGGGCAAGATGAACTTCTCGTCGGCGGGACTCGCCAGCACCTCCTATCTCGGCGCCGAGCTGTTCAAGCAGACCGCCAAGATCGACATCGTGCACATCCCGAACAAGGGCGCGCCCGAGGCCGTCACCAGCGTGATGCGCAACGACTCGCAGCTGTTTTTCCTGGGCGTCAATCTCGCGGTCGACCAGCACCAGACCGGCAAGGTGAGGGCGATCGCGGTGTCGACGCCCAAGCGCAGTCCGGCGCTGCCCGATGTGCCGACGGTCGCGGAGTCCGGCCTGCCGGATTACAAGTACGACGCTTGGTTTGCCGTGATGGCGCCGGCCGGAACGCCGAAGCCGATCCTCGACAAGGTGAGCGGCGATATCGCGAAGATCCTGCAAATCCCCGACGTCGCCGAAAAGCTGACCCGCCAGGGCGTCGACATCGTCTACAGCACGCCGGAGAAATTCGATGCGGTGCTCAAGGCCGACGTGGAGCGCAACAGCGCGATCCTCCGGGCTGCTGGCGTTGGCGGTCAATAGCATCAGGCGCTGCGGCGGACCTCGCTGCCGGCGCGCCGCGGTTCGGCGTGGCCGATCACGCGCTTGATCGACGGCGCGCGACGGCGAAGCATGCGCTCGAGCTCGTCGACCTTCTCGTGCACCGCCTGCACGGTCAGCGCCGGATCGAGGCGGCAGTGGAAATTGACGATCTCGCCTTCGTCGGTCTCCCGCACCCGGACGTCGTGAACGTCGCCGACCACGCCGATTTCGGCGGCGATCTCGCCGAGCGTGATCTCCACCGCGCGGACGCGCTCGGGCGGCGCCTCGCGGCCCAAGGCATCCTGTTGCAGGGGCTCGATGTGCGTCTCGACCTCGACGTCGGGACCGAGCTCGCCGCGCAGCGCGGCCTCCAGGCCGTCGGCAATATCATGGGCCGCGCCGAGCGTGAGCTTGCGGTCGACCTCGAGATCGAGCGCGACCGCGAGCTTGCCGCGGATGTCATGGACGGTGACGTGATGGATCGCCAGCGCACGGTTGCGCGCGATCACCATGATGCGCTCCTGGATGGTCTCGGTGTCGAGCGCGCGCGGCGCCGTGGTGACGACCACCTCGGCGCGCGGCATCTCGGCGCGGATTGCTTCGGCGACTTGCGCCTTCACGGTCTCGACGCGGTCGAGCGGCAGGGCCCGGCTCACCCCGGCGACCACCTCGACGAACACCTTGTCGCCGGACGGCCGCACCCGGACGCGGTCGACCGCGACCACACCAAGCACCTTCGCGGCAGCGTTGGTGACGGTCTGCGCCGAACCCGCGGGCGCCGTGTCGGTCAGCGTGTCGATGGTGCGCCGGCCGAGCCGCCAGCCGGCGATACAGACGAACAGCGCCACGACCAGCGCCGCAGCCGAGTCCGCCCACTGGAAGCCCAGCGCCACGCCGCCGAGTCCGACCAGCACCGCCAGCGACGACCACATGTCGGAGCTGAAATGCAGCGCGTCGGCTTCGAGCGCCTCGCTCGCGGTCTCGTGCGCCACCCGGGACAGCACCCGGGCGCGGAAGAAATCCACCACGATCGATACGACGATGACGACGAAGGCCGCGATCGTGGCCTCGACCGCGTGTCCGCTTTCGCCGAGCAGCCGCTTCGAGGCCTCCCAGATCACCACGCCCGACAGCAGGAACAGCAGCGCGGTCTCGGCCAGCGCCGACACGCTCTCCATCTTGCCGTGGCCGTAATGATGCTCCTCGTCGGCCGGCTTGCCGGAAATGCGGACCGCGTAATAGGTCATCACCGTGGCGCCGAGATCGATCAGCGAATGCGCGGCCTCCGACAGGAGCGCGAGCGAGCCGGTCAGCGCGCCGACCGCGCCCTTGGCGACGGTCAGGCCGCCGGACGCCAGGATCGACGTCAACGCGACTCTTTCCTTGGTGTCCTGCATCGGGCGGCTGGTCCTTTCGGCTCGACTGAGACAGCCAGATAATGCGTCCAGGCCGCGAGTGCAAAGCGTGTTGAAAACCGTTGTCCACTTTTCCGGAACATACGCTAAGCTGCAAACCACAATAAGAATGACATGCAAGAGCAAGCGCCGATAAGGCGCTGGTTTATCGGGAGGATCACCATGGTGGGGCTGGCATTTCGCGCGTTGGCAGCGGCGCTGCTGCTCATTGCGATTGGTTCGCATTCGCGCGTTCAGGCGCAGGACTATCCGTCGAGAAACATCGCCATCGTGGTGCCGCTCGGCGCCGGCACCGGCATGGACGTGCTGGTCAGGTTCTATGCCGACAAGCTCCAGGCCGCGTTCGGCAAGGCGGTGATCGTCGAGAACAAGCCCGGCGCCTCGACCATGCTGGCGGCGTCGCAGGTCGCCTCGGCCACGCCGGACGGCTATACGATGGTTGTGCTCACGAGCAGCGGACTCGCGATCAACCAGTCGCTCTACAAGCAGATCAACTACAATCCGGAAGCGGATTTCACGCCGATCAGCCTCTACGTGAAATCGCCGCTCATTCTCGCGGTCAACCCGAACGTGCCGGTCAAGGACGTGAAGGAGTTCATCGCGCACGCCAAGCAGGCCAAGCCGGCGCTCGACTATGCGTCGGTGGGCGCCGGCGGTTTCCAGCATATCGCGATGGAGCTCGCCAAGCAGCGCTTCGGCTTCGAGGCTAACCATGTGCCGTACCGTGCGACCGGCCAGTCCATCACCGATATGGTCGCCGGCCATATCGCGACCGGATTTGTCGAGGCCGGCTCGTCGATTCCGGCGATCAAGGAAGGCAAGCTGCGCGCGCTGGCGGTGTCGTCCACGACCAGGCTGCCGCTGCTGCCCGAGGTGCCGACTTTTGCCGAAGCGTCCGGCGCATCCGATTTCGAGGCGGTGTCCTGGCACGTGCTGCTGGTGCCGTCGAAGACGCCGAAGCCGATCGTCGACCGGTTGCACGCCGAGATGAAGAAGATCATGGGCGATCCGGAGATGAAGAAGCGGGCCGCCGATATCGGGCTGATCCCGGTCGACTCGCCGTCGATCGAAGGCATCAACGACTACATCAAGTCGGAGCGGGTGAAGTGGGGCACGCTGGTCGATAAGATCGGCCTGAAGGGCTCGCAATGAGCTCGCAACTTTGAAATCGGAAATCCCAATGACGGAAATCCAATGACAGGTCGCTTGCAGGATAAGGTCGCGCTGGTCACCGGCGCGGGTTGCGTCGGTCCGGGCTGGGGCAACGGCCGAGCCACGGCGGTGACGTTCGCGCGCGAGGGCGCCAAGGTGTTCGCCGCCGACAAGAACGGCGACTCGATGAAGGAGACGGTCGAGCGCGTCAAGGAGGTGGACGGCACGATCCGCACCCACGAATGCGACGTGACCAACAACGCGTCGGTGAAGGCCATGGTCGACGCCTGCATCGCAGCCTTCGGCCGCATCGACATCCTGGTCAACAACGTCGGCGGCTCGGCCGCCGGCGGCCCGGTCGAGCTGTCGGAGGAGGGCTGGGACGGCCAGATGGCCTACAACCTCAAGAGCGTGTTCCTGACCTGCAAGCATGTGCTGCCACTGATGGAGAAGCAGGGCGGCGGCGCGATCGTGAACCTTGCCTCGACCTCGGGCCTGCGCTGGACCGGGTCGGCGCAAGTGGGTTACGCCACGTCGAAAGCGGGCGTGATCCAGTTCTCGCGCGTCACCGCCGTGCAATATGCCAACAAAGGCATCCGCGTGAACACGGTGGTGCCGGGCCAGCTTCATACGCCGATGGTGGAGACGCGGCTCGCCAAGCAGCGCACCGGCGGCGACGTCGAGGCGCTGCTCAAGTCGCGCGTCGATCGCATTCCGCTGGGCTTCATGGGCGACGGCCGCGACACCGCAAACGCGGCGCTGTTCCTCGCCTCCGACGAGGCGCGCTTCGTCACCGGCACCGAGATCATCGTCGACGGCGGCATGGTGGCGCGCTGCGATTAGCGCGAAGCTTCCCAGGGCCATCGCCTGGCGGCATGCCGAACATGCAAGATCAGCAGCTCTTCAGTTTCGCGCTCGACTGAGTAGAACAACGCGTATCGAAACCGGCGAACATTTTTCCGACGAACGCCCGCCAGCTCTGTTTCCGGCGCGGACAGCGGATTCTCCGTGAGCTCTTTTATTGCGCGCTCGATGCTGTCGGCAAATGCCGGCGCGATATGAGGCGCGTGTTGCAACAAATACTCAACGGCCTGGTCGAACTCGCGTCGAGCCGTCGCGGTATAGCGAATCTTCATCGGCGCGGAGAGCGCGCCTTTTCGAAAATCGCGTCTATTTCCTGGTCGCTGGCGAAGCGTCGCGCGCGCGCATCAGCTAGTCCTTGCTCGACAGCTCTGCGTTCGTCATCGCTCAGGCGATAGACGCCACTCCGTCGAGATTCAATTTCGCGGGCAAGGTCGATGAGCTCTTCCTGGTCCTCGCTCGACCAGGATTCCGCCTTCTCCAGAACTTCCTTCAGTTTCGCAGCCATAATGGCAAGCATATCACGTCCCTCAGCCTATCGCCATCACTGGCAGTGGAGCTTTGAGCGCCGGGCCTGCGAGCACAGTTCGCAGAGCGGACAACGTTCGCAGGCCGGCCGCTGAAATGTGCATGTCGACTGGCCGAGTTCCTTCATCAGCAAAAGGCAGGGCGGTGGCTACTCATCGACAAACTCTATGACGCAACAAAACAACCGGACACCAAGCGGGCGGGTCGGCGCGAAAGGCGCAATCCGGAGAAGTAATGGTGGGCTGCGTTGCGCTAATCTGCCTCACGTCCCGACATCTGGGCCTTCAGCCGTTCATTCTCCTCGAGCAATAGGGCATTGGCGATGAGCGTAGTCCGTAGCGCTTGCATCACGTCGCCGTTGCACATCTTGATCGATAGGCGAACGTCCGCATCGAGCTGCAGGACTTGCTCGTCCAAGTACGTTCGCAACTGTTCGTTCATGGCCGCCTCCATGTGGGAAGCGGCCAATAAGAACAAAACAGGAACATAAAGTCAAGCTCTCTTCTTGCCGCCGCGCATGGAAGCCAACGCCGTCAGCCGTTCGACAAATTCCAGATGTATCCGCGTCGGTTGCCAGTCCTTGCGAAGGGCGATGCCATCCTTGCGCTGCAGGCGCGAGGAGTCGTAGGGCAGGGCCTCGATGCCCGCGATGCGGTCGTCGTCGACCTCGCGATGGGAGAACAGCGACAGCCGGTCGCTGGTCGCGAGCACCGAACGGTAGATGCCGAGCGACGTGGTCTCGATGCTGACCTTGGGCTTCAGCTTGCGGTCCTTGAAGATCATCTCGAAGGCATGGCGCCGCGGCGTGCCCTGCGGCGGCACCACCCAGTCGTAACGGGACAGTTCGGCGACGGTGATCCGCCGCAGCTTGCGCAGCGGATGGTCGCGGCGCGCCACGACCGCGTAGGGGTTGGAGAACAGCAGGCGCTCCTCGACGTCGAAGGCCCATTTCGGACGCCGCAGCACGCCATAGACGAGATCGATGCCGCCGCCGCGGAGCGCGGCAAGCAGGTCGTTGTAGTGGCCGTCGAGCACCTCGACCGAGGCATCTGGGAACTTCGCCAGCAGCTCGTTGATCGTGGCCGAAAGCAAATGCGTGTTGGAATGCGGGATGTTGCCGACCACGATGTGCGAGACGAAGCGGCCCTGGGCCGCCGCGATCTCGTCGATGCCGTACTCGATCTCGCGCGCGGCGAGCTTGAACCGCCGCGCCAGCTCGGCGCCGGGCGGCGTGGTGGTGAAGCCCTGCGCGGTGCGCCGGTAGAGCGTACGGCGCAGGGTCCGTTCCAGGCTCCGCGCCGAGCGGTGCAACGACGGCTCGGCGATGGAGAGGCGGCGCGCCGCCTCGTCGAACGAGACGCTTTCCGAGATGGCGATCAGGCTTCTGATCTGCGGGTCGGTGAGCTTGCGCTCGATCAGCGCCGCGCCGCTGCGGTCGGCGAACGGCGGGCCTACCAGCGGCTCGCTCAACGCGCCGCGGAGCTGCGTCAACATGCGCACGACCCGTGGCCGGAAAATGCTTCCGGCAACGGTAAGATAGCAACCGGTCCGGCGGCGATCGAACAGCGCCGCGCCCACCTTGCGTTCAAGATCGCCGATCGCCTGGGTGACGCTCGGCTGCGACAAATGGATCGTCGTCGCGGCCGCGCTGATGCTTTCGCGATCCGCGACGGCGTCGAAGGCGCGAAGCTGCTGCAATGACGGCAAACGCTGCTCGTTGCGGGGCATGATTTCCGGCCACTCAGGGTCCATCGGCCGATCCTGTTTATAGCAAAAACCTATGACCCCGGACACTGTTCCGATTGGAAAGCCTCCGGTGCCCCTGGCATCATTACGGCCATAGGTTCGGCGCACCGGTGCTTCTCGGCACCCGGGCGCAAGAAGCCATACGGGAAGAAACGCCGCTCAGGGAGGTCCCATGAACTCGCAGAATTGGGCCAAGAATCGAGCCAGCACAGCGAGCAAGTTCGCCGTCCTCGCCGCTGTCAGCATCGCTCTGGTGGCTGCCTTCAGCGTTCCGAGCTCAGCCGAAGATGCCCAGTCTTATCCCAGCAAGCCGGTCCGGATCTTCGTGCCCTACGGCGCCGGGGGCGTCGGCGATCTCACCATGCGCCTGCTGGCGCAGAAGCTCAGCGAGACGTCTGGGCAGCAGTTCGTCATCGAGAACCGGCCGGGCGCCGGCGGCGCGCTGTCGGCCAAGGGCGCGCTCAGCGCCGAGCCTGACGGGTATTCGCTGGCCGTCACCGGCAACGGGCAGGCCATCAGCATGACGCTGTTCAAGGCGCGGACCTATGACGTGCTGAACGACTTCACCCAGGTGTCTATCACCGCGACGTTCGAAATGCTGCTCGCCGTCAAGAACGACTCGCCGTTCAAGAACCTGAAGGACGTGATCGACTTCGCGCGCAAGAACCCGGGCAAGCTCACCCTCGGCGCGATCAATCCGGGCAGCACGCAAAACCTCTCGGCCTGGCTGTTCAAGCAGCTCACCGGCGCCGAGGTCACGATCGTGCCGTTCAAGACCACGCCCGAGGTGGTCACCGCGATCCTGCGCGGCGACATCCAGATGGGCTTCGATTTCTATGCCGGCTTCCAGAGCCCGATCGGCGACAGGCAGATCCGCATCCTTGCGACGTCGGGCGAGCATCGCAATCCGCTGCTCAAGGACGTGCCGACCGCGGTGGAAAGCGGGCTGCCGGACTACGTGGTGACGAGCTGGAACGGACTCGCCAGCCGCGCCGGAATGCCGGAACCGATCCTGCGAAAGCTCAACAATCTGATTGTCACCGCGCTGAAGGATCCCTCGCTCCAGGAGAAGGCGCTCAAGCTCGGCATGGATGCGCGCGGCAGCACGCCCGAGGAAATGCGCGACCGCATGGCGCACGACATCGTGCGGTGGCGGGGCGTGATCGAGAAGGCGAACCTGGCGGCCGCCGAATAGCAGCCGCGAACAGCGCGACAGTGGAGGCTTAAGTTGGCGGACAATCCGCGTCTCAAGATAGCGATCGCGACCTATGGGCACACCAAGGCGCTGAAGTCGGGCGACGTGAAGATCGCCAGGGTCGATCCGGATTTCGTCGAGGTCGTGCCGATTATCGGCGCGTTCCGCCGCATGGTCCGCGACGTCGAGTTCGACGTCTGCGAGATGGCGCCGACCACCTACATGATTGCGCGTGCGCTCGGCGCGCCGTTCATCGCGCTGCCGGTCTTCATCATGCGGCGCTTTCACCACGGCGGCTTCGTGGTGCGGCCGGACTCCGGCATCAAGGTGCCGAAGGACCTCGAGGGCAAGAAGGTCGGCGTGCGCGCCTATTCGGTGACGACCGGCGTTTGGACGCGGGGCATCTTCACCAACGAATACGGCATGGACTCCTCGAAGGTCACGTGGGTCGTCGACGACGAGGAGCACGTCACCACGCTGAAGCTGCCGCCCAATGTGGTGCACGCTGCTGATGGCAAGTCGCTCGCCAGCATGATGGCGAGCGGCGAGCTGCAGGCGGGCTTCACCGGCCCGGCCGGCATCGGCCGCGCCGGTCCGCCGACGGGCGCCTGGGAACAGGGCGGCCAGACCGCCGCCCAGGTCTATCCGGAGCTAATCCCGAACGTCGCGGAGACCGAAGCCGCCTGGTATCGCCGCACGGGCATTTATCCGATCCACGGCCTGATCGTCGTGAAGACCGAGGTGCTGGCCAAATATCCGTTCGTCGCGCGCTCGCTCTACGATGCCTTCGTCGAGGCCAAGAAGCCCTACATCGCGCATCTGAAGGGCACCGAGGGCAATTCGGCCGACGAGATCAAGTATCGCGGGCTGATGCCGCTGGTCGGCGATCCGCTGCCTTATGGCCTCGAAGCCAACATGCCGAGCATCGAGGCCATGCTGACCTATGGGCTGCAGCAGAAACTGATCCCGAAGCGCATGCCGCTCGACGAGGTGTTCGTCGATCCCTTGAAGTCCTGATCGCTGGAAATCTGATTCCAGGAAGAGAGCGAAGCCATGGCCTCGATCGTCGACATCCATCCGCACGTCATCTCGACCGACAACAAGCGCTTTCCGCTCAATCCGCTGGGCGGCAAGCAATCCACCTGGTCGGTGGACCGGCCGACGCCGCACGAGGCGCTGGTCGCCACCATGGACAAGGCCGGCGTCGCCAAGGCTGCGATCGTGCATGCATCGACCGCCTACGGCTACGACAACTCCTACGTCGCCGAGGCGATCGCGGCGCATCCCAAGCGTTTCACCGGCGTGTTCTCGATCGACGTGCTGGCGCCGGACGCCGTCGAGAAGATGAAGCTCTGGATCGGCAAGGGCTTCTCCGGCATGCGCCTGTTCACCACCGGCAGCACCATGCCGGGGCAGGCGACCTGGTTCGACGATCCGCGCTCGTTCCCGGCCTGGAAGTATGCCAGCGAGGCCGGCATCCCGGTCTGCATGCAGATGACGCCGCAGGGCTTCCCGCAGCTTCGCGGCCTGATCGAGCGCTTCCCCAACGTGCGCATGATCCTCGACCATCTGGCGCGGCCGAAGCTGGTCGACGGCCCGCCTTACGCGGCCGACCGCGAGTTCCTCGAGCTCGCCAAGTACCCGACCGTGTTCCTCAAGCTCACGCCGCTCAACGTCACGCCGGACAGTTGGGGCAAGGCCACGCCCGAGACCTGGTTCCGGACGCTGATCGACCGCTTCGGCGCCGACCGCATGGCCTGGGGCTCGAACTTCCCGGCGACCGACGACACGCTCTCCGGAATTCTCGGCAAGGCCCAGGCAGCGCTGGCCTTCGCCAGCAGCCAGGAGCGCGACTGGATTTTCGGCGGCACCGCACAGCGTTTGTATCCCTCTCTGAAGGACTGAGCACGACAGATGCAATACATCGACATCCACCCGCACATCATTGCGAGCGACACCAAGAAGTATCCGTTGGCGCCGCTCGGCGGCCATCAGTCGGACTGGTCGCGGACCCGGCCGGTCTCGACCGAGCAGATGATCGCCGCCATGGACAAGGCCGGCGTCGCCAAGGCGGCCATCGTGCAGGCCTCGACCTGCTACGGCCACGACAACTCCTACGTGGCCGACGCCATCGCGGCGCATCCGGATCGTTTCTCCGGCGTGTTCTCGGTCGACGTGCTGGCGCCCGACGCGCCGCAGAAGATGCGCCACTGGCTCGGCAAGGGCTTTGCCGGCATGCGCCTCTTCACCATCGGCAGCACCATGCCGGATCAGGCCTCGTGGCTCGACGACCCGAAAACCTATCCGGCCTGGGAGGCGGCGAGCGAACTCGGCATCTCGATCTGCCTGCAGATGTCGTCCAAGGCATTCCCGCAGATGATCAAGATGGCGGAACGCTTCCCCAAGGTGCGCATCCTGCTCGATCACATGGCGCGGCCGGTGCTGGAAGACGGTCCGCCCTACGCTGCCGCGGCGAGCCTGTTCGAGATCGCCAAGATCCCGACGGTTTACCTCAAGCTCACGCCGCGGAGCTTCATCGAGTCGCGCAAGGGCAAGGCCACGCCGGAGAGCTTCTTCCCGCTGCTGGTGTCGAAGTTCGGCGCCTCTCGGCTCGCCTGGGGCTCGAACTATCCGTCATCCGAGGGCTCGCTGCCTGAGCTGAAGGAGCTTGCCACCAGCGCGCTGGCGACTCTGCCGGAGAGCGACAAGGAGTGGATCTTCTACAAGACCGCCCAGACGCTCTATCCGGTTCTGGCCAAGTAAGGAACCAAGTAGGGACCGCTGCCATGACTACAGCAGAGACCAAGCTCAAGCTCCACACGATGCTCGGCAACTATCCGAATACGGCGGCGCTCAAAAGCGGCCAGCTCAAGTCCGACCTGGTCGATTTCGATTTCGCCGAGGTGAAGGTCGCCAACAACCTGTTCAAGCAGATCGTGCGCGAGGCGAAGTACGACGTCGGCGAGCTGGCCATCGCGACCTATCTGCAGGCGAAGAGCTTCAACAAGCCCTACGTGCTGCTGCCCGCCGTGCTCGTGAGCCGCGGGCAGCATCACACCATCGCGTATAATACGGAGAAGGGCGCGTTGAAGCCGTCCGACCTGACCGGCAAGCGCGTGGGCTTGCGTGCCTACACGGTCACGACCGCGACGTGGGTGCGCGGAATCCTCGCCGACGAATACGGCGTGGACCTCAACAAGGTCGAGTGGGTCACCTTCGAGGACCCGCATGTCGCCGAATACCGCGATCCGCCGACAGTCAAGCGTGCGCCGGCCGGCAAGGAACTGGCACAGATGCTCTTGGACGGCGATATCGACGCCGCGGTGGTCGGCGATAAATTGCCCGATCCGCGGCTGAAGCATCTCATCCCGGATCACGAGGAAGCCGCAGCGCGCTGGGCGCAAAAGATCGGCGGCATTCCGATCAACCACATGGTGGTGGTGCGGACGGAGCTTTCGAAATCGCGGCCCGATGTTGTGGCCGAGGTGTTCCGGCTCCTGCGCGAGAGCAAGAACGCGGCGGGGGCGCCGAAGTCACCAGAGCCGTTGCGGTTTGGCGTCGAGGCCTGCCGTCCGGTGCTGGAGAAGATGATCGGCTACTGCCACAAGCAGGGGCTGATCCCGAACGCGGTCAGCGTCGACAGCCTGTTCGACGATGTGACGCGGAAGCTTGGGGCATAGGCGGGCCTGCTACCGCTTGGCGGGGACCGATCGACACGGTCGCCCAGCGTCGCCGGAACTTGGTCAAGGTTTCTTGTCGATAGATTGCGGATTTGACATGTTGCAACTTTAACGCTTGTATTCCGGGTGCCGCGGCTAGCACCGCAACACTCCGGGGGGCGTGAGCGTGTTGGAGCGCCTGCGAGATTGGGCATTCGGGTACGATATTTTCATATCGTATGACCACGACGAAGCCGGCGAGTACGCCACCGCGCTGAAGGAAAGCCTCGAAAGCCAAGACAGGCCGCTGCGCTGCTGCCTCGATCGAGTAGATTTCGATCTCGGCCGCGAGTTGGATGCGACCGCACGCCGGCGCCTTCACATGGCGCGATACATTGTCGTGCTGCTGACGGAGGGAGTAGGCAAGCCGGACTCCTGGGTGCCGCGCGAGTTGGACTTTTTCACGGACGGTGGACAAAGGCGCAGCGACAGGATCATCCCGCTCAATATCGCTCGAAGCGCTGAGGCGATGTCGCCCGACGCTGCGATTCGAAAATTCATACCTCTTGCGCAAGGCCCTGGCGGCGGAAATTCGGTTATCTACCACCCTGTCCCGGCCGAGGAGTTCGCCGCAGGACCATCCGCATTCACGATCAAGCGGATCCAAAGCCTCATCACCACCCGGCATGTCGACCAGACGCGACTGCGCTTTTTTCAAGCTGCGTCCGCCGTGATGTTCTTACTGCTTTTAGTCGCCCTGGGAATGGCTTGGTTTGCAAACAATCAGCAGCAGCTGGCCGAAAAAAATGAGAAACAAGCCAAGGCCAACGAAGAGCAGGCACTCACCGAAAGAAATCGCGCGCTGGAGAACCAGTCGCGTCTGCTCGAAAAGGAGGGACGGATCAAGTTGAGCCAGGGCGACAATGTCGGAGCGATGTTGCTCGCGCTTGAAGCTCTGCCTGATGTCAAGTCGCCCGATAAGGCTCAAGCCGGGCGGCCATACGTGCCGTCGGTCGAAAACCTTCTGAGCTCGGCTCAGTATAGCAACACCGAGATCGCGGCATACTCACTCTTTGATAGAACCTTCGCGCTCAGCCCCAATGGTCAGCGGGTTGCGATTGCGTCGGGAGAAGGCGATGTCGAGCTCCTGGACATCTTAACAAATACGCGACGGCAATTGCCGCGACACCACACCAGGGCGGTCGAAGGCATCGTATTCAGCGCCGACGGCCGGTTTTTTGCCACGCTCGCGCCAGGCAGCCTCACGCGACGCAGGCCCGGCGAGATCACGGTTTGGGACGAGTCTGGAGCTTTCGTTCAAAAGGCCGGGCTCGCGCCGGAATGGGACAATGTTCAATCCATGGCGCTCGGTCCCGGAGCTTCGCGACTGGTGCTCGGCCTGCAGGTGAATGCGATTCTCATCAAGCTCGATGAGCAAGCTTCAACCATCAGCTTTGGTGAAGGCCGTCACCTCGATGGCATTCACAAAATATTCTTCAGTGACGATGGATCGAAGTTTGTCACCGTATCGAATGCCGATCGCATGCCGCGCGTATGGACATCTTTGTCGGCCGAGTTGCTCGGCGAGATGGAGAATCCCAACCGGGTGAACGCCGTCGAATTCAGCGTAGACGGCACCTTGATCGCGACGGCAACGGACGTCGGAATTGTCAAAATTTGGGATGTAACCAAAGCCACGTTCATCATGACACGCACGGTCACGAAATATGGTTCTGTACATCTTGGGCGGTTGTGTTGCCTCCGACGGCTAAAGGATCAGGACGTTTTCGTTGGAGGAACCGATGAAGGTGTACTATTCCGGTTTGCCATCGACCGATCGCCTGATGGGTACATCGAATTCGAGCGTGTGCATGCCCACGGCCAACAAATCACGGACCTGCTGGTCGGCTCGAGCCCTGACGAAATGTTGTTTGCGTCCGCTGACGGCTCGGTCGTGAGGCTGAGCCCGCAGGCCGTGAACCGCGTCGGACGCTGCGGTCAGGGCAGCGCGCGTGCGGCCAAGCCGATCGGGTCAAGCGGTAATGTCGCTGTGATTTGCGAGTCTCAGGCCGCTGGCTTGTCGGCAAATACGTTGCAGGTTTTTGGTCAAAAGCAGCCGATTGACGTTGTGCGGTATGGACCCACTCTCCCCAGATCGCTGCGTATCAATCGCGTCAAATTCGACAGCAGCGGAACGCGCCTGCTTTTTGCCGGCGAAGGTCGCAATGCAGGCCTGTTGGATTTGTCGCAGGGGGCGAGGCCGATATTGCTGAGGCATGGCTTGGCGGTCTGGGATGCGAACTTCAGCGCGGATGGCAAGTACGTCATCACGGCGTCAGGTGACGGCGGATCGAGGGTGTGGTCCACAGGCTCAGATGCGCCACTGGCAACATTCGGCGAGGTGTCGGGGCGACAAAACGGGGCCATCCCGGAGGCCGTGGTGCTTTCGCCGGATGGAAAATATGCCATTGCAGCGCTGTCCGATGGAATGATCCGCATTTGGGACGTCAACACCAAGAAGGAGCAGGAGGTCCGGCCTCCCAGCTTTGGGGACAATTCCGGGCCAATCCGGCTGGCGCTGAACAAGGCAGGAAACCGGTTGGTCGTTGCAATTCAAAGCCTGCGTGGTCGGTGGTACACCGATGTGGTCGTGTATGAGCTTGACGGTTTCGGAACGCTCAAGCAGCTGCCGCACGAAATGCGCATGAATGGCCGGCCGGTCAACCTGCGTTTCACCCATGACGATCGTTCGCTTGTCGTCATGTCGGAGCACGAGGTCGTATGGGCGTCGTTCAACGACCGCGAACAGCGGTTTGATCCGCCCTGGTCGGTCGAGATTGAAACTCGGGAGGGGGGCGATGCGGTCGTTACGCCAAATGGCCAGCGTCTGATCGTGGCCACCTGTCAGCGCGATGACTGGAACTCACTGTGCCTTCACGCGCGAATCATTGATACCAAATCGAAAGAGGAGATTGGCCGTCTCACCGGCCACGGCCTGTATATCACCAGCATCGACGTCAGCGCCGATGGAAATCAAATTGCCACGGCGTCCGCGGACGGGACGATTCGGACCTGGAAATTCCATCAAACGACGCAGGGGTTCGTCGAACAGATCCAGCGGGACATCCCGCGTTGCCTGAACAGCGGGCAGCGCAAAGAAATTTATCTGCAGGACGAAGGGCCGCAATGGTGCCGCGATCTGCGCAAGGCGCCGTACGACGCCAACTGACGACCTCGGCAGCTCCCGCTATTCCATCATCTGCGCGATCTTCTCGGCCACCGCCTGCGGCAGGCCGAGCGTGTCGCGGACGATCGCGTCCATCTCTTCGCCGGAGGCGCCGTCGATCATCAGCTTGCGCTTCTCGCAGGCTGCGATGAACTCCGGGTCCTGCAGCATCGCCTGGAACGCGGTGCGCAAGGCGGCGAGCCGCTCCGGCGGCACGCCGGGTGTGGTCAGGATCGAGCGGCCGATGTCGCCGGTCGCGGCCGCAGCATGCAGCACCTCGCGGCCTTCGTCGGACGTGGCGAGCTCCGGCAAGGTCGGCACGTTCGGGATGAGCTTGTGTCGCTTCAGCGACGCCTGATAGAGGATCACGGCCTCGCCGTTGCGCACCCAGCCGGGATGGCTCACGAGAATGCCGGGCAGCCCATAGGCGCCGACGATGTCGACCTCGCCGCGCTCCATCGCCAGCAGGATGTTGATGGTGCCGCTGTAGCCACGGATGAGCTTGAACTTGGCGCCGGCATGCTTGTTGAGCGCGGTCGGGAACAGCACCGTGGTCGAACCGCCGCCGGAGGCGCCGACGTTGAACTGCTTCTTGCGGACATCGTCGAACGAGGTGATGCCGCTCTTGGGGAGCGCGGCGCCGACGTCGATGTTGGTCACGACGCGGCCCACATAGGGCATCTTCGACACGTCGATCTTGGCGCCCGTGTTGGTCATGCTGTCGAGCGCCAGCGTCTGGGCGAGGCTGCCCAGCACCGTGCCGTCCTTCGGCGCGACCTCGTACATGTATTTGGCGGCGACGAAGGAGCCGGCGCCCGGCATGTTCTGCGCGACGATGATCGGGTTGCCGGGCAGGTGGCGCGGCAGGAATTCGGCGACCAGCCGGCCGTAGATGTCGTAGCCGCCGCCCGGCCCGTAGCCGATCAGCATGCGCATGGTCTTGCCGCGGTAGAAGTCCTCGATCGGCTCGGCTTTCGCCGGCAAGGACGCCAGCGCGATGGCTGCGGCGATCGCGGCCGCGATGGTGCCGTAAAACTGTTTGCCTGGCACGGTACTCCGCCCGTTCCTGTTGACGTTCCTCCGCGTGATTGAGCGGGTTTGGCCCGCTCAATCACAGGTCGCCCGACCGGTCTTCGCCGGTTCTGGACGGTCGCTTCGCTCAGCCAGCGGCTTTGCGAAGCTTGTCGGCCTCGGCCTTGAACACGTTGTTCAGGCAATATTCGGCGAGCTCGATGCCTGTCGGAAACCAGAGACTGTCGCCGCCGACCTTCCGCATGTGATGGATGATGCCGCGCAGCGCGAGCGTGCGGCCCGGCCGGCCGATGATGTACGGGTGCATCGTGAACGGAATGTACTTCGGCCGCTCCACGCTGCTCTCCGAATAGAGCTCGTCGAAATACGCCTTCCAGGTCTCGAGCCCGTGATGCGGATTGCCGTACTCGCCGTGGCGGTGGCCGAACAGCGTGCCGTCGCCGAACGGCTGCCGCGGCAGCTCGACCAGCAGCTTGCCGTCCTTCTCCCAGAGGAACGGCAGCTCCTCGTGGAAGCAGTTGGTGTTGAACGTGAAGCCGTTCTCGATCAGCAGCTCGATGGTGTTGGTGCTCTGCGTGCACGAACGCCAGCCATAGCAGCGCCGCCCGGTGCGCTTCTGGATCATGGCGATGGTCTTCTTCATGATCGGGTCTTCCTGCTCGCGCGGCAGGTAGCGGGCGATCTCGTGATTGTAGCCGTGGCCTTCCACCACGTGGCCGTGGTCGAGGATGGCCTGCACGGCCTCCGGGAAGCGCTCCGCGATGGCGCCGCAGGTCAGGAACGTCGCCTTGACGTTCTCTTCCTTGAGTATGCGCAGCAGCCGGTAGATCGCGTGATGCGGGCCGTATTCGCCCTGGCTCCACATTTCGTAGTTGAGGACGCCGTTCTTGTCCGGCTTGACGTCTTCGCCGCCCTGGAAGTCGAAGGTCAGAAAGACGCAGGCCCGCTCGCCCTTCGGCCAACGGATCAGATGGTCGTAGTGGTATTCCTTGAGCATGGCGTTTCCCTCAGCGGCTGGAGCAGGTTGTAAAAAGGCACGCTCCTCGAACTGCGGAGGATTCTACGCCCGGGCCTGCGTTATCGGTAGCCGCGATCGCAGAACAACAGTTGTTCCGGGGACGGCCGGACGGCTTGACGGGGCCGGACCCGTCATCCTGAATCTGAAGTGCCCGGAAGGGCTTGCAAGAGATTCGGACATGTCATTCACGGCGCCGCTGCGGGACCTGAACAAGCTCAACACGTTCGTTCGCGTGGCGCAGCGGAGAAGCTTCACGAGGGCCGCGGCCGAGCTTCGCACCACGCCCTCGGTGATCAGCAAGCGGATCAAGGAGCTGGAGGAGGCGCTGGGCTTCACGCTGCTCAATCGCTCGACCCATGGCCTGACATTGACCGAGGCGGGCGAGGGGCTGTTCCAGAACTGCCTGGAGATGCTGGCCAAGGTCGACGACTACGTCACCGAGCGGCGCAACATCGACGCGGGGCCGTTCGGCACCTTGCGCATCCTCGCCGCGGGCGATTACGCGCAGCATGTGCTCGCGCCGCTCGCGACGAAGTTCGGCCGGAGCCGTCCCGGGCTGCGGGTCCATGTCTCGGCCGTGCCGGGCCATGCGATCGCGGTCGATGACGGCTTCGACGTGATCGTGAGCCATCAGAAGCCGCAGGTGCCGGGCCTGGTTGGCCTCGATCTCGGCACCATCCGCCATGTGATCTGCGCCGCTCCAACTTACCTGCGGAAGTTCGGGCGCCCGAAGGCACCGCAGGATCTGCGCGAGCATAACTGCCTGGCCGATCAGTATGGCGGGCCGAAAACCTGGCCGTTCCAGAATTCGGCGCGGCCGCTGCTGGTCGAGGTCAAGGGCTCGCTATCCTCCGACAGCAACGCCGTGCTGATCGAGATGGCGCTGCAGGGCAGCGGCATCATCCGCGTGCCGCTCTACGCCGTGAAGGCAGAGGTTGCGGCAAAGCGGCTCGAGGTCCTGTTTCGGACCAATGCGCTGTCGCCCGAGCGGATGGGCGTCTACTACGCCAAGGGCCAGCGCCTGCCGGCCAAGACCGCGGAGTTCCTCGCGTTCCTTAAGAGCTCGCTCGGCGACCTCTAGCTAGAGCGAGCCGTAGACGTCCCGGAGCTGCTGGCGCAGCCAAGCCTGCTTGGGATCGCGGTCGCTCCGCGCATGCCAGATCATGTTCGTTGCAATCTTGCCGACCGCGAGCGGCACCCGGCGCTTGGCGAGACCGAACGCCCGCTCGAACACCATCGACGCCAAGGTGGTGAACACGCCGATCATGTCGCTGTGCTTCAGGAGGTTCGGCACCGCCGTGTAGTTCGACACCGAAATCTGCGCCCGCCGTCTGAGGTTATAGCGCTCCAGCAGTTCGTCGAAGATCGCGACGCGCCCGCCGCTCGCGCTGACGACCAGGTGCGGATAGGACAGCACGGCACTGATGTTGAATTTGGCCTTCGACTTGACGATCGGATGATTGGGGCGGAACACGCAGAACAGGTCTTCGTCCATCAGGAACTCCGAGCTGACGTGCTTGGGTTTTTCGTCGAACCAGCCGAGCGCCACGTCGACGCGGTCCTGCTCGAGCAGGTCGACCGCGTGGCGGCGGTCGGCCGTCATCAGATGCAGATCGACGGAGGGCGCCATTTTCGCCAGCCGCTTCGACAGCTGCGGGATCACCGCGAGGGTCAGCCGGTCGGGCATGCTGATGCGGCACACGCCGGTGGCGCGCGCCGGATCGAACGAGGCCTCCTGGAAGATGCGCTCGTCGATCAGCGTCATCACCTCGCGCAGTGGCGCGCGCAGCGCCTCCGCGCGCGGCGTCAGCGTCATGCCGCTCGGACCACGCACCAGAAGCTCGTCGCTCAGCATGTCGCGCAGCCGGTGCAGCGAGTTGCTCACGGCGGGCTGCGAGCGGCTCAGTTGCTGGCCGGCCTTGGTGACGTTGCGCTCGGTGATCAGCGCGTCCAGCACCTTGAGCAGGTTCAGGTCGAACTCTTTGGGGTGCATGGCTTCCCATTCATGTTGTGAATGATAACGCATTTATAGGATCGATTTTGCGAATGCACAATCACGCCCTATAGGGTGGCGGGACGCGCGAAAAACAGACCGCGTCAGAGGAGAGCATGGTTCCCAAGGATTGGCTGAAGCTGCCGCTCGCGCGCATTGTTGCACTGCATCTGATGCTGGCTCTGGCCATGGCGTGGCCGCCGGCGAGCGCCGCGGCGGCCGAGACCTATCCCACGAAGACCATCAAGCTCGTGGTTCCGTTCGGTCCGGGCGGCCCGACCGATATTGCGGCCCGCGTCGCCTCGCAGCTCGTGCAGGCAAGCCTCGGCCAGAGCATGATCGTCGAGAACCGGCCGGGCGCGGGCGGCGCCACCGGCACGCGCGCGGTCGCGACCGCCGAGCCGGACGGCTACACGCTGCTGCTTGGAACCGTCGCCACGCTCGGCGCGCTGCCGGCGGTGATCAAGAACCCGGGCTTCGATCCGAACACGAGCTTCGAGCCGATCGCCAAGCTCACCGAGAGCACTGCGATCCTGGTCGTGCCGCCGCAGCTTCCGGTCAACAGCGTCGCCGACCTGGTCGCGCTGGCCAAGGCCAAGCCCGGCCAGCTCAACTTCGCCTCCGCGGGCGTCGGCAACCAGACCCAGCTCAACGCCGAAGTGTTCAAGTCGCGGGCCGGCATCGACATCGTGCACGTGCCCTACAAGAGCGGCGCCGAGATGGTCACGGCCGTGTTGACCGATCAGGCGCAGCTGTCGTTCCTCGACGTGTCGGTGCTGCTGCCGCTGATCAAGGAAGGCAAGCTCAAGGCGCTCGCCGTCACCGCGTCGCGGCGGCATCCGGCGCTGCCCGACGTGCCGACCATGATGGAAAGCGGCATCGCCAACTACAACGCCACGTTCTGGACCGGCATCCTCGCGCCCGCGGGCACGTCGCCTGCGATCATCAAGACGCTGAACGACACCATCAACACCGGGTTGAGCAACGCCTCGGTTCGCGAGACCATCGAGCGGACTGGCGCGGCCGCCAGTACGCTCTCGCCGTCCGAGTTCAAGGCCTTCATCGCCGCCGAGCACAACAAGTGGAAAGACGCCGTGCAGCTCGCCGGCATCAAAGCGGAATGAGCGCATGACCGACAGTAAGAAAGTCTACGTCAAATCGCCGCCACCGGACCGCAACACCCGGACGCCGAAGGTCAAGCTGCCGCCGGGGGCCTGCGACACGCATTTCCATATCCTGGGGCCGCAGGCGCGGTTTCCGCTGAGCCCCGGCCGGCGGCTCGAGGTCGAGGACTGCACGCTCGACGACCTCATCAAGATGCACGATGCGCTCGGCATCACACGCGGTCTGATCGTCCAGTCGTTCCAGCACGGCTTCTCCTACGAATACATGCTGCACGCGCTGGCGCGCGAGCCCGACCGGTTCCGCGGCTGTATCATCCCGGCGCCCGACATCACGGACCTTGAGCTCGAGATCCTCGCCGAGGCGGGCGTGGTCGCAATCCGCTTTGGTTTCAAGTCGGCGAAGTCGATCGATCGCCGGATGCTGGACCGTTGCCGCGGCTTCGGCATGCAGCCGCATTACCTTGTTCATGGCGAGCCGGAGATCGCCGCCTGGCGTGAGCAGATCCTTGCGACGCAGGGCCGCTTCGTCATCGAGCACATGGGCTATCCGCAGGTCGATCGCGGTCTCGACGATCCGTGCTTCAGGTTCGTGCTTGAATGCCTCGACACCGGCCGCTGCTGGGTGAAGCTGTCGCCGCGCTGCTCGGCGCAGCCGACGGTGCCGTTCAGCGACGTGCTGCCGTTCGTGCATGCGCTGGTCGACAAGGCGCCGGACCGCCTGCTGTGGGGCTCGGACTGGCCGCATCCGAACTATTTCAATCCGATGCCGAACGACGCCGACCTGATCGACCTGATGCTCGAATGGGCGCCGGACGAAGGCGTGCGGCGGCGCATCATGGTCGACAACCCGCAGGCGCTGTTCAGCTTCCCTGACGCGCGCGCGACCGAACAACGCGAGAAGAAACATGCCAGTCGTTAAGGCCTCCGACATCGCATTCGCCCGGCTGCAGGCGCCGGACCTGGACGTGGCCGAGAAGTTCCTGCTCGACTTCGGCCTGCGCCGCGCCGAGCGCACCGCGACCGCGCTCTACATGCGGGGCACCGATCCCGATCCTTTCATCTACGTGGCGCATCTGGGGGATTCGCCGCGGTTCCTGGCGTCGGCCTGGCACGTCGACAGCGAGGATGATCTCAAGGCCGCGGCCAAAGTTCCAGGCGCGTCGCCGGTCGAAGATCTCGACGGGCCGGGCGGCGGCAAGCGCGTCCGCATCACCGACCCGATCGGCTATACGGTCGAGCTGGTCCATGGCCGCAAGGTCGCTGCGGCGGTTCCGGTCGAGCCGGTCGCGCTCAATTTCGGCTGGGACGGACTGGCGCGTAAGACATTGCAGCGCTTCGACGCCCGGCCTTCGAACGTCAAGCGGATCGCCCACGTGGTGCTCACCACACCGCAGGTGCCGCCGGTCGTGCAATGGTATCGCGAGACGCTGGGCCTCGTTCAGTCCGAGGATATCTACTCGGGCGAAGAGGCCAACATCATCGGCTCGTTCAATCGCTGCGACCGCGGCGATGCCTACGTCGACCATCACGTGTTCTTCTGCCGCGACGGCAAGAGCAGCGGTCTCAACCACGTGTCGTTCGAGGTGCAGGACTTCGACGACCTGATGCTCGGCCACGATCTGCTGCATGCACAGAAGTACAAGCACATGTGGGGCGTCGGCCGGCATCTGCTCGGTGCCCAGGTGTTCGACTACTGGTGCGACCCGTGGGGCCGCGTGCACGAGCACTGGACCGACAGCGACCGCATGAACGTCAAGGGCGAAAGCCGGACCATGCCGCGCGAAGCGGCCTACCGGTCGCAGTGGGGGCCGCGGGCGCCGCAGGAATTCCACGGCTACGCCACGCCGTAAGGCGATTGACAGCCCATGAGAGCGGTTCAACACTCGCGCACTTTTGTGCCGGGATGGGAACGACATGGGCATTGCAGGCGAGTTTGCTCCGCTTCGTAGTCAGCGGGATATCGAGGAGCTGGAGCGCGTTCCGCTGGAGCAGCGCCTGCTGTCCTGGGACGCCAACGCCTGGATTCGCCGCGGGCTGGATCTGGCGCCGGACAAGGTGGCGATCCGCTATGTGGCGGACGGCGATCCCAGCACGCCATCGGTCGATATGACCTATGGCGAGTTGAAGCAGCATACGACGGCGACGGCCAATCTGTTTCATTCGCTCGGCGTCAGTTCCGGCGACACCGTGCTCTATCTGATGCCGACCATTCCGGCGCTCTATACGGTGATGCTGGGCTCGCTCGCCGCCGGTGTGTCCTGCTGCACCAACTGGATGCTCGAGCCGGACCATTGGGTCGGATTGATCCGCGCCTCGGGCGCCAAGGTGGTGGTCGCGCTCGGGCCGACCCCGGGCTACGAGATCTGGGAAAAGCTGCAGACCATCCGTTCCGAGCTGCCGTCCGGTGTGCGCATCCTGTCCGTGCAGATGCCGGGCGGCGCGCCGCTGCCGGACACTGATCTCGAAGTCCTGGCGTCCAAGCAGCCGAACGACAAGTCCATATTCACACGCGACGCCAAGCCCGATGACATTGCCGCCTATGTCCATTCCGGCGGCACGACGGGATCGCCCAAGCTCGTGAGGCTCACCCATCGCGGCTTCTCCTATAAGTTCTGGGCCAACACGCTGGTGATGGCGCACACGCCGAAGGATGTGATCTTCGCCGACTATCCGATGTTCCACATCGCGGGTTTCTTCGGCCGCGGCATCATGGCGATTGCGGACGGCATGGAAATCGTCATCCCGGCGCCGGGCGGCGCCCGCGACAAGAAATTCATCGAGAACTACTGGCGGTTCGTCGAGAAGTTCCGCATTTCCTTGCTCTCCGGCGTGCCGACCACGCTGGCGCAGCTCAGCAAGCTTCCGACCGGCGGCGCAAATCTGAGCTCGCTTCGGCCCTACGGGGTCACCGGGTCGACTGCATTTCCGGCCGAGGTCGCGCGCCAGCTCGAAAAGGTCTGCGGCGTTCGCATGCTCGCGAGCTACGGCGCCACCGAATACACCCAGAACGTCGCGCAGCCGCCGCGCGACGGCGATCCACGCTACGGCTCGGCGGGGCTTCGCCTGCCTTACACCCAGATCAAGATCGTCGATATCGACGACGCCGGACACATTGTCCGCGAGCACGGCACCGACGAAATCGGCCTCGTGGTGGTGAAGGGGCCGAGCGTCACGCTGGGCTATGTCGACGAGGCCGCCAACAAGGGCATTCTGCTGCCCGACGGCTGGTTCAACTCCGGTGACCTCGGCCGCATCGATGCCGACGGCTATCTCTGGATCACTGGGCGCGCCAAGGACATCATCATCCGCGGCGGCCACAACATCGATCCCACGGTGATCGAGGAAACCCTGCTCAAGCATCCTGAGGTGGTGCTGGCGGCGGCGGTCAGCATGCCGGATTCCTACGCTGGCGAATTGCCGGTCGCCTATGTCCAGCTCGTGCCGAACGCCAAAACGACGGCCGAAGAGGTGCAGGCCTTCGCCGCGGCCAACAGCCCGGAGCGCGCGGCCGCGCCGAAGCAGATCATCCTGGTCGACAAGATGCCGCTGACCGATGTCGGCAAGCCCGCGAAGGTGCAGCTCCGTCTCGACGCGGCCCGGCGCGCGTTCACGACGGCCTTGGCCGATGTCGCCGGCAGCGGCCGCGTCACGGTGAGCATGGTGACCGACGCCAAGCAGGGCAATCGCGCCGTGGTCAACATCGCGCCGCCCGCCGGTGCGAACCGGGGCGAGATCGAGGAACGCGTTCGCGAGCGCATGAAATATTATTCCACCGCCTACGCGATCGAATGGACCGGTGCGGACAGCGCCCGGCTGCCGTCGACCTGAGATCGAAGGGACGCCGTGTCATGCGGCGGGCGCAGAGCGCCCGCTGCGGCGCGGCTGCCATGAATCCGGAAATCGTTGTACGGTGACGAAAAAGCGGACGGGCAAAGCCCGCCGACGACCGGGAGGAATTCCATGAACCTGCGACGGCTTTGGCTCGCGGCCGCTTGTGTTGCCGCGACGTTTTGTTTTTCAGCTCCGGCAGTCTTTGCGCAGGGGAAATATCCGTCCCGGCCGGTTCGGATCATCGTGCCGCTTCCGGCCGGCGGCGCGATCGACGTGTTCGCACGCGCCCTGGGCAAGGAGTTCGAAACGCGGACCGGTCAGAGCGTCGTGGTCGAGAACAAGGCCGGGGCCAACACCATCCTCGCGGCCAACGCCTGCAAGGCCGCGGCGCCCGACGGCTACACGTTCTGCATCCTCACGCGCAGCACGGTCTCGATCAATCCCGAGATCTACCGGAAGCTGCCATATGATCCGCTGGCCGATTTCGAGGCGGTCACCAACGGCTTCTTCGGCCAGCAGATCGTGATCCTGAACCGGAACGTGCCGGTCAAGACGCTCGCCGAGCTGGTGGAGTATTCGAAGAAAAATCCCGACAAGCTCAACTTCGCCTCGATGGGGCTCGGCGGCGACTCCCATCTGATCATGGAGTGGCTCAAGCACGAGACCGGCGCACACATCACCCATGTTCCCTACAAGGGCTTCCCCGAGGCGATGACGTCGTTCAAGGCCAACGACGTGCAGATGATCGCACTGCTGGTCGGCAACCCCGATCTCGCGCGGCAGATCCGCGACGGCGAGGTCAAGGGCTTGCTGCTGCCCGGCTCGAAGCGCTCCAATCTGGTTCCGGATGTTCCGACGTTCGCGGAGTCGGGGCTATCCGGTGACGAGACCAAGTTCACGCCCTGGTTCGGCTTCTTCGCGCCGAAGGGCACGCCCAAGGAGTACGTCGAGACCATGAGCGCCGAGGTCAACGCCATCATGGCCAATCCCGAGTTTCGTGAGAAATTCCTGACGTCGAAAGGTCTGGAGCCGGCGGGCTCGAAGCCTGACGTGTTCGCCAAGTTCCTGGTGTCGGACCGCAAGGACGCCGCCGAGCTCGTCGCGATCTCAGGCGTGAAGCTCGACGAGTGACGGCCGGACATCCATGGCGTTGAACTACGAAAAGATCATGGCCTATCGCCCGGCGGACATCCGGGCGAGCTACAGCGCGCGCGATTGCATTCTGTATGCGCTGGGGATCGGGCTCGGCATGGATCCGACAGACCAGGGGCAGCTCCAGTTCGTCTACGAGAAGAGCCTTGCGGCGTTTCCAACGCTCGCGACCACGCTGGGCTGGATGGGGCGGCTCACCGATCCGCAATTCGGCATCGACGAGCGGATGGTGGTGCTGGCCGACCAGCGCGTCGTGCTGCATCGGCCGCTTGCGCCCGAAGCCACACTGATCAGCAGGCCCTACGTCAAGGAGATCATCGACAAGGGGGAGGGCAATGCCGCCATCCTCCAGTTCACGCGCGATCTGACGACAGAGGACGGCACGCTGGTCGCAACCGTCGAAGGGTCGACGCTCGCCCGTAAGCACGGCGGCTTCGGCGGCAAGGTCACGCAATCGCCGCCCGCGCCGGAAATTCCGTCGCGCGAACCGAGCGCCACATGCGATCTGCCGACGCCGCCCAATCTGGCGCTGATCTTCAGATTGATGGGCGATACGAACCCCCTGCACATCGATCCCGAGCGCGCCAAGGTGGCGGGCTTTCCGCGGCCGATCCTTCATGGCATGGCGGGCTTCGGAATTGCCGCCCACTCGGTGCTGCGCACGTTTGCCGGCTACCGGCCGGAGAGCCTGGCCAGCATCGAGGCGCGCTTCGTCCGGCCGATCTTTCCGGGCGAGACGGTGCGCACCGAGATGTGGCAGAACGGCGCTGACATCGCGTTCCGCTGCCGCACCGTCGAGCGCGGCGAGGTTGCGATCGACAACGGGCTGGCCAAGTTGCGGTGACAAGGTTGCGGTAAACGTATGCAGTGGGACAACACCACGCTCTTTTCTGACGACAATCCGGCCGACCGCGCGTTCCGCGAGGAGGTGCGTGACTGGATTGCGGCCAATTGCCCGAAGGACCTCTGCGACCGTCCGCTGCGGATCGA
>CAKZHN010000250.1 GCA_936924235.1 uncultured Rhodoplanes sp.
ATCTACGGCACGCTCGCGAGCACCAATCCGAGCCCGGCCACGATCTCGGTCACCGGCTGGAGCAGCGGCGCGGCCGACAGCACGATCACCCTGAATCTCGGAACCGTCGGCGGCACCGACGGGCTGACGCAGCTCGCCTCGGGCGAGACTCCTCCGGCCGTCAGCGTCACGGGGATCACGTCCGACGGCATGGCCTTCGGAAAGATCAGCTCGATTTCCATCGGCACCGGCGGCATCGTCAACGCGACGTACTCGAACGGCCAGACCATTGCCATCTACAAGATCCCGCTGGCGACGTTCTCGAATCCCGACGGGCTCGCGGCGCAGAGCAACGGCCTCTACCAGGACACGGCCGACGCCGGCAGCCCGGTGATCCAGGCCTCCAGCACGGGCGCGGCGGGCAAGATCTTCGGCAGCGAGCTCGAAAACAGCGCGACCAACACCAACCAGGAATTCAGCTCGATGATGGCGGCGCAGCAGGCCTACTCGGCCAACGCGCAGGTCATCACCGCGGTCAACAAGATGTTCGACACGCTGATCTCGGCCGTCAGCCGCTGATCATGAGCACGCTGGGCCGCCATGATGACGAACTGCTGCGGCGCAGCCGGCGGATGGTCGAGGCGGCACGGCAGCTGACCGCCACGGCCGGGCCCAGGCGGATCCTGCTGGCGATGGCGGAGCTCAAGGGACAGCTCACTTTGCTGCAGAAAAAGCTGTCGCGGGTCGAGGCCGAGAGCGAGGCGGCGACGCGCAGGTGCAAGGCAAATTCGGCGTACCGCCACAGCTACGCTTTGAGATCGCGTTGACGCGAACACCTGGGAGAGCATCATGACCGCAACCGAAAGCAAGAGCCCCGAGGCCGTCCGGATCGACCGGTTCATCGCCCTGATCGATGAGATGATCGAGATCGTCGCCGAGGAGAATTCCGAGCTTGCGCTCGGCGTTCCGGCGCCCCGGTCGAAGCTTCTGGGCCGCAAGGTCGAGCTTGCCGAAGCCTTCGAGAAATGGGTCGCCGACGTGACCTCGAAGAAGATCGGCCTCGCCGATCTGGACGCGGCGCTGAAAGGCCGGCTGATGGAGCGCGTCGGCATCCTGCAGAAGATCATGGACGAGAACGTGATCAAGCTGCGCGCGGCGATCGAGGCGAGCCAGGTGCGCATCGACGCCGTGATGCGCGCGATCCGCGAGCGGATCGCGGTGACCGCGCCTTACGCTGCCGACGGGCGCCGCAGCGTGCAGATGGTGTCCTGCACATCCAACATGCGCGCCTGAGACGGTCCAGACGGGAGAACTCCGGTGTCGATCAACAGCGCCGCGTATATTGCCCTTACCGGGATGATGGCGACCCAGGTGCAGATGACGGTCGCGTCCGCCAACATCTCGAACGCGGGAACCACCGGATACACCGCGAAGACGGCGCAGCAGGAGGCCGTGGTCAATGGCGGCTTCGCAGCAGGCACCGCTATCACCGGCATCAGCAGCTCGGTCGACGCTTTCCTGCTGAAATCGCTGATTGCGTCCGGATCGGATGTCGGCTCGGCCAAGACCGTCGACGACTATCTCGATCAGCTGCAGGCGCTTTATGGATCCACCGGCAGCAGCGGCACGGGCGGGACGTCGCTCGGCAACACGATCGCTTCGTTCGAGGCGGCGCTGTCGTCGCTCGAGGGCACGCCGAACAGCGCCTCGCTGAAAGAGAACGCGGTCGGCGCGCTCGATCAGGTTGTGTCGCAACTGCGGCAGACCTCCGCCGGCATCCAGCAGTTGCGTGGCAATGCCGACCAAGACATCGCCAAAACCGTGTCCGACGTGAACCAGCAGCTCGATCTGATCGGCAGCCTCAACACCCAGATCCAGCAGGCCACCGCGGCCGGCAATTCGACCGCCGACCTCATCGATCAGCGAAATACGGCGCTGCAGGCCGTCGCGTCGGACATGAGCGTCAGCTACTTCACCACGTCGTCCGGTGCCCTCCAGGTCTATTCCAGCTCCGGCCAGGCGCTGGTCGACACCAGCGTGCACAAGCTCAGCTATACGCCGGCCGCGATGGTCAACAGCGCGACGGCCTACAGCGCCACGCCGCCGAGCGGGTTCTCCGGCATCACCGTCAATGGCATCGACATTACCACGCAGCTCAGTTCGGGTTCGCTGGGTGCGCTCGTCAATCTGCGCGACACGGTGTTGCCGGGCGCGCAGACCCAGCTGGACACGCTGGCGGGGCAATTGGCGTCGACGCTGAACGCGGTGCACAGCCAGGGCACTGCGCTGCCGCCGCCCTCGACGCTCACCGGCAGTGCCGTGGTCGCGGCAGCGACCCCGCTGTCCGGCGCCGGCACGGTGCGCTTCGCGGTGGCCGATCAGTCCGGCAATCTCGTCGCGTACCAGGACCTCGATCTGTCGTCCTATGTGACGATCGGCGATCTGGTCTCCGCGATCAATGGAATCTCGGGGCTGTCGGCGTCGATCGACGCGAACGGGCATGTCGTCATCTCCAGCACCGATTCGAGCGACGGCGTCGCGATCAACGAGATGTCGGGCTCCGCAGGGCCGTCGGGCGAGGGCCTGGTGCAATACCTCGGGCTCAACGATCTCGTCACCGGAACGAGCGCCTCCAACATTGCGGTGCGGTCCGACATCCTCGACGACTCGGCGCTGCTTGCGACTTCGACTCTGGACGCCTCGGCGTCGCCGCAGGGCGGCGCGCAGGTGCTCACGCCGGGCTCGTCTACGATCGCCGACGATCTCTACAGCGCGATGGTCGGCAGCACCAGCTTCGCCTCGGCGCCGGGGCTTGGCGCGACCACCTCGTCCTTCGCCGACTATGCCGCCGCGATCGTGTCGAGCGTCGCGACCCAGGCGTCGCAGGCCACGACGACGTACAATAACAAGCAGACGCTGCAGTCGACGCTCAGCAGCACGATGTCGTCGGAGTCAGGCGTGAACCTGGACGAAGAGACGGCGCGTCTCAGCACTTTGCAGAACCAATACTCAGCATCCGCAGAGCTGTTGCAGGTATTGAACCAGATGTTCTCGACGCTGATCACTGCGATGCAGGTCGCCTGATGGGTGCCCGATGATTTCCCGTGTTGCCACGTTTGCCATCAACAACCAGATGATCGAGGCGGCTCTGCGAACGCAGAGCACGATGGCCAATCAGCAGATTCAGGAGGCCTCCGGGCTGATTTCCTCGGATTACGCAGGCCTCGGCGCGACATCGCAGCAGGTCATCGACCTGCAGGTGTCGGTCACGCGCTCGCAGTCCTACATCGACGCGGCAACTTCGGCCGACAGCAAGGTCCAGGTCATGTATTCGACCGTGACCTCCATCAGCAACCTCCTGACTCAGCTTCGCTCCCTGCTGACCGGAGCGAGCAACAGCGCGACGACCGATTCTTCGGCCGTCTCGGAGTCCGCCCAGCAGATGATGCAGGAGATGGCCTCACTCCTGAACACGCAATACTCCGGGCAATATCTGTTCGGCGGCTCGAAGACGAATACGCCGCCGGTCGACATCTCGAGCGCGTCATATCCTGCGATGACATCGCCCTCCTCGGCGAGCACGTCCTACTACCAGGGCGACAGCGAGGCCGCCTCGGTTCGTGTGTCCGACGACAACACGGTCACTTACGGAGTCACGGCCGACAATTCTGCCTTCGAGCAGGCGATGCGAGCCCTCAATCTCGCGGCGAACAACTCGCCGCTGTCGTCGGCGACGCTGACGGAGGCGCTCGATCTCGCGACCTCGGCGGTCAACGCCACCGCCGAGGTGCAGGCCCAGCTCGGCGTCGCGTCGTCGTCGATCGAGACCGCCAGCGCAGCGCAAACGTCGTATCAGAGCTTCGCAAAGACCCTCGGCGGCGATCTGACCAATGTGGACGTCGCGGCCGTGACGGCGCAGCTTTCGACCTATCAGGCCCAGCTCACGGCGTCCTACGCCGCGATCTCGAAGCTGCAGAGCCTGAACCTGGCGAGCTATCTGCATTGAGGAGTCTGGTGTCGCCGCATTGCGCTGGCCTGCGCAAGTGCCGAGCGCCGACTCCAGGGCAATCGGTCAATCCAGATAACTCTTCGGTTTGGTTTCCGAGACGAACACCCACAGCAGGGCGGTGGCCGCGGCGGCGATCACGGTGAAGCCCGTGGCGTGGCCGAATTCCTGGTGGATGAATCCTGTTGCCAGCGTGCTGATCGAAGCCGCAACGCTGGACATCGCGCTCACGGTGCTGCGCGCCAGATTGAAGCGGCCGGTGCCAGTGGTCAGGTCGGTGATGACCAGAACGGTGAGGACCGTTACGATTGCGCCGGAGATTCCGTCCAATACTTGCGCGACGACGGCGACAGGGTAATCGGTCGTGAACGCCAGCATGGCGGCACGGATGGGCTCGAGGCCGAATCCAATCAGCAGCAGGGGCCTTCGGCCTCTCGCCTCCGAGTGATAACCGACCCATGCTTTGGCGCGATCCCGGCGTATGCAGCGATTTCCTGGCAGTCTGGTATCGCGCGACCGTCCCGGACAAACTGAAACGGTGACGGACTGCGGCCATGGCCGTGGATTCTGGGGCGATTCGCTCCGCGCGTTATTTCGATCTTGCCGGTCTCGCTGACGACGACAGGGCGCGCCGCGCCAGCGCCCCGGCGCAGAAGGCCAGTGCCATTGCGCCCAGGCTCGAGCCGAGCCGCGCGACCGGACCCGATATCAGCAATGCTTCGAAACCGGCCTCGCGGTCGAACGAGCCGTGCGTGCGATGCAGGTCATGCACCGGCTCATCGAGGTTGTTGGGCCGCTGCGGTTGGGCCGGCGATGGCGTCATCTGCCCGTCGTAGGCCTTGTAGGCCAGCATCCGGTCAAGAAATCCCGGCAGCGCCATGTTGGCGAGGATGACCTCGAGCGTGCTGCGGCCGATCCAGTATTCGCGGCTCGGACGGAGCGAGGCCCGATAGATCGCGTCCGCGATCACCTCCGGCTGGAGCACCGGCGCCACCGGCCGCGGCGAACGCGGCAGATGCGAGCGCGCCCAGTCGAATTGCGGCGTGTTGACCGCAGGCAATTCGATCATCATCAGCTTGATGCGGCTGCGCTGGTGGATGAGCTCGGACCGCAGCGAATCCGTGAAGCCCCGGATCGCGTATTTGGCGCCGCAATAGGCCGACTGCAGCGGGATGCCGCGATAGGCCAGCGCCGAGCCGACCTGGATGATGAGACCGCGGTCGCGTTCGCGCATGTGCTGCAGCGCGGCCTGGGTGCCGTGCACACAGCCCATGTAGGTGACGTCAGTGACCCGCTTGAATTCCTGCGGCGTCATATCGGTGAGCGGCGAAAACACCGTCACCATGGCGTTGTTGATCCAGATGTCGATCGGACCGAGCGCCGCGGCTAGCTCGTATGTCGCGGCTGTGACAGCGGCGGCGTCCGCCACATCCACCGCCGCGACGGCTGCGATGCCGCCGCGCGCTTCGACCTCCGACTTGACGTCCTCGAGTGCGCCCTGGTCGCGGGCGATCAAGCCAATGCGAGCGCCGGTACGCGCAAATCGGCGCGTGATGGCGCGGCCGATGCCGGCCGAGGCGCCGGTGATGACGACGGTCGGGGACCTGGGCGACGATCGGCTCATGACGCGAGCCCGGGCGCAGCACCGCCGATCGGAGAAGCGACTTCGAAAATGATCATCCAGAGCGCCTGTGTTACGCTGACGCGCCCCCCTGCGTCGCCAACCACCTCATGACAGGGCAGTTCCCGAAGCATCGGTACAATTGGCCGGGCCATCGCAGCGGCTGATCTCGGCTGCGGAACCCAACAAGGTGGCGGGCGTTGGACGATAAATCCGCCCCGCAGATGAATCGTACGGATGTACCGGGACGTGTTCACACGACGCCGGAAATGCTGTGCGGCCGCAGTCCTCGTCTGGTCTGTGGCCACAGCTATTCCGGCTTGTTGCGCGGTAGCACCGCAGGCCTATCGCGAAGCCGGCGTCTCGCTGCCCGCAGATGCCGCTGTTCCGCCGGACATTCTCGTTACTGACGACACTGGCCGAAGCCGGAGGCTCGCCGATCTGGCCGGTCGGCCCACTGTCCTGGTGTTCGCGGACTATACCTGCCAGACGCTCTGCGGTCCGATCGTGGCGTTCGTGAGCGCCGCGCTGGAGCGCACGGGTTTGCGCGCGGGAGAGCAGTTCGGGTTGGTGGTGGTCGGCCTGGACCCGAAGGATGGCGCAGGCGATGCCGTCAGGATGCGTCGCGCGACCCTGGGCGCGGAGACCGCGCTGAACGACGCCAGTGTATTCGTCACAGCAGACAAAGCGGCGGTCGGGCGGATCACATCGGCGCTCGGCTACCGATATGTCTATGACGAAGAGCACGATCAGTATGTCCATCCGGGTGCGGCGTTTGTGCTGCGCTCCGACGGGCATGTGGTGCGCGTGCTGTCCGGTCTCGGCATTTCCGCCGACGACATGCGGCTGGCGCTGGTGGAGGCGAGCGACGGGCGGGCGGGAACGTGGCGCGACGACGTGCGGCTCCTTTGCTCCGGCTTCGATCCGGCGCACGGCACCTACAATCTGATGGTGTCGCGGGTGCTGGCCGGGTCGGTTGCGGCGAGCGTCGTCGCGCTCGGCTGCGGCATCGGATTTCTCGCGCTACTGGGCCGTCGCCGCCGGACGGGCTGACCAGCGGGCCGACAGCGGTGCGACGGCAGTCCATGCCAGCCACGAGCCCGCGCCGATCGTCAGCAGGGCTGCCGGCACGCTGAGCAGCAGTGCCCCGGGCGCGGCGCCGAGCGACGGCAGGATCAGCACGATGGCCTCGATCAGGCGCAGCACCAGCGTCGCACCGGCGAGCCACAGCAGGACCATCGTGCTGGAGCGCGCGGTCTCGGACAGCAGCACGAAAAACGGCACGATGAACTGGCCGATGAACAGGGCCCACAGCACAAAGCCCCAGCCGTTTTCCAGGCGGATCACGTACCAGCTCACCTCATCGGGAATGTTGCCAGTCCAGATGATGATGTACTGCATGGCATGCAGGTAGGCCCACAGCAGCAGGATCGAGAGGAGCAGCGCGCTATAGGCCGCATTGCTCATCTGCCGCGGCCGGCTCTGCGACAGCCGCGCGGCGAGTGCGAAACCGTATCCGGCCAGCAGATTGAAGCTGACCGCCAGCAGGCCGTAGGTCGAAGAATGAAAATGCGGCTCGACGGATTCCAACCAGTCGATGCCGGCCCAGGACACCGTGAGGGTCCAGACGATGAGTCCGGCGGACGCCGCACGGATCATCGCCGGCGCGTCGCCATAGGCGCGCGCCGCCCAGATCGCGAGCGCCGTCCAGATCGCGAAATAGCAGACCGTCCGCAGTACGAAGAACCATGGCGCGAGATAAGCCGCCTTGAAGGCGGGCAGGCTGCCGCCATCGGTGGCCCATGGATAAATCCAATGGAGGCCCAGGAGCACGGGAATAAAAAGCACCGCGAACACCGGAATGGTCAGCGTCGCGCCCGTCAGAGTCGTGTGCAGGTCGTAGGTCCAGCCCCCACGCACCAGATAGCTGGTGAACAGCACGCAAAGCGCGCCGACCGGGATGGCGCTGGCCGCGTACCAAACCGCGAGATAGCTCGTCAGCATGGCCTTGGGGTCGATCACGAGCCCCGCCGCGCAGCCGATCAGTCCGATCGCTGCGAGGACCGCCGCCGCTCTCTGTGGGTTCGAGGTCATCGCTTGGCCTCCTGGTTGAGGCGGGCCTGCTCGTCCGGCGGCACATCGGCGAGCGCGGCGTGCTGGCTGAGCTCCAGGGCGCGGATATAGGCGACGATCGCCCAGCGGTCGCGCGGACGGATGCGGTCGCGGTGGGCGTACATCGCGCCATAGCCATTGGTGATTGCATCGAAATAATGCTGGTCGCCGGCGGCGCGGAGCTTGTCGCCATGGAAGCTTTCAGGCTGCGGGAAGCCGCGCTGCACCACCATGCCATGGCCCGAGCCGGTGCGGTCGTGGCAGGGCTGGCAGAACACATCGTATTGCTCATGGCCTCGCGCCAGGAGCTCTGCCGTCAGCGCGGGCCGCTGTCTGGCTTCGTCGGCGCGCGCCAGATCGCCGCGCGCGACGGTGCCCGGCACCGGCGCCTGCAGCACCTTGCCGTCGCGAAACAGCTTGCCCGGCTCGTACTCGTGATACTTCGGCTGCGAGTCCATGTTGGAGCGCGTGCAGCCTGCGACGAGTGCGCCGAGGATCAGGAGCATCGACACGCGGATCATGGCGGCACCAGCTCGACCGACGCCGGATCGAGCGTCTTCAGGAAATCGCGGGTTTTGCGCGCATCAAAGCGCGCGTCGGTCGCCAGCACGCAGAGAAAGAAGCGGTCCTTGGAGGCGCGGGCAAAACGCGGTGCATTGAACACCGGATGGTGCAGCCGCGGTAGCCCGTTCAGGGCGAGCATGCCGATCGCGGGCGTCAGCGCCGCGAACAGCACGGTGAGCTCGAAGGCGATCACCGCAAAGGCGGACAGCGCGTAGAGCGGCCGGCCGCCGACATTGATCGGATAGTCTAAATTGGTGAAGAGCTGCATCGCGAGTGCGAGCGTGAAGCCGAACAGGCCGCCGAACAGGCCAAACCAGAGCACGCGGCGGTCGCGCAATCGCAGCACGCCGAAAAGCTCGTGCACCGGAAACGGCGTGAAGGCGTCGAGATCGCGATAGCCCTCGGCCCGTGCCTGCTTCGCAGCTTCAACGAGCGCCTCCGGGCTCTCGAACTCGGCCAATAGGCCGTAGGGGTCATCGCTGGGCATGACCGAGCTCCTCATGCTCCTCGTGCAGCACCTCCTTGATCTCGAAGATCGAGATCACCGGAAGCAGCCGGATGATCAGCAGGAACGGCACCAGGAACAGGCCGATGGTGCCGAAGTAGATTGCCCAGTCCCAGAACGTCGCGTGGTACTCGTGCCACGACGACACCAGGAAATCGCGATAGAGGCTGGTTACCAGGATCATGTAGCGCTCGAGCCACATGCCGACGGCGACGCTGAACGAGATCGCAAACAGCGCCCACGGGCTGCGCCGCACCGGGCGCCACCACAGCGGCTGCAGCACGATGAAGTTGAATGTGACGGCGCCCCAGTAGCTCCAGGCATACTCGCCGGTGAAGCGGTCGCTCAGCGTCTGCAGCTCGTGCGGCTCGCCGGAATAAAGCGCGTCGAACACCTCGAAGACGTAGCCGTAGGCCGTCATCAGCCCGGTGGCGAGCAGCACCTTGCCGAGGATGTCGAGATGCTGGTCGGTGACGAGGTTTTGCAGGCCGAACATCGCGCGCAACGCGATGGCGATGATCGCGACCACGGCGAAGCCGGAGAACGCCGCGCCGAGCACGAAGTAGGGCGGGAAGATCGTCGAGTGCCAGCCCGGGATGGTGCCCGAGGCGAACAGGAGCGACACCTCGCTGTGCACCGAGACCACCAGCGGCACCGCGAGCGCGGCAAGCAGCCGGTAGGCTTGGTTCCAGCGCATCCAGTGCAATGCCGAGCCGCGCCAGCCGAGCGACAGCACGCCGAAGAAGATCTGCCAGCCGCGCCGCCGCGCCCGGTCGCGCGCCGCGGCGAGGTCCGGCACGAGGCCGATGTACCAGAACACGACAGACACGGTGAGATAGGTCAGCACCGCCCAGATGTCCCATTCGAGCGGGCTGCGGAATTGCGGCCACACATCCATGGTCGCCGGATAGGGGAACATCCAGTAGAAGAACCACGGCCGTCCGAGATGCATGATCGGATACATGCCGGCGCAGACCACGGCGAACAGCGTCATGGTCTCGGCAAAACGATTGAGCGAGTTGCGCCACTCGCGGCCGAGCAGCAGCAGCAGCGCCGAAATGAGCGTGCCGGCATGGCCGATGCCGAGCCACCAGACGTAGTTGTGGATCGCGAAGGCCCAGTTGACCGGGATGTTGACGCCCCAGATGCCGACGCCGGTGGCGAACAGCACGGTCGCGGAGACGAACAGCAGCCCGAGCAGGGCGGAGGAAAAGCAGAGCGCGATCAGCCAGATGCGTCGTGAGGGAAAATGCAGCGGGATGCTGGCGAGCTGGTCGGTGACGTCAGCATAGGTCTGTCGCGGCGGCAGGATCGGGGACGCGGTGTCGGCGGTGCTCATGCGCCGTCTCCGTCCGGCTCGTCGTTCCAGCGCGCCAGGTATGTAGTGCGCGGCCGGGTGCCGAGCTCTTCGAGCAGCGCGTAGTGGCGACCGCTCTTGCGCCGCTGCGCGACGGCCGAGCCGTCGTCCTTGAGATCACCGAATACGATGGCCTTGGTCGGGCAGGCCTGCTGGCAGGCCGTGACAATCTCGTCGCGTGCAAGTGCGCGTCCTTCTTTGTCGGCCTCGACCCGGGTGGCCTGGATGCGCTGAATGCAATAGCTGCATTTCTCCATGACGCCGCGCGAGCGCACCGTTACGTCCGGGTTCTTCGCCGCCTGCTCGGCCTCGGCGAATTGCCGGTAGTCGTACCAGTTAAAGCGCCGCACCTTGTAGGGGCAGTAGCTCGAGCAGGTGCGCGTGCCGATGCAGCGGTTGTAGACCATCTGGTTGATGCCGTCCGGCGAATGCGCCGTGGCGTGCACCGGGCAGCCCATCTCGCAGGGCGCCTTCTCGCAGTGCATGCAGGGCACCGGCTGGAAGAAGCTCTTTGGATTTTCGACGTCGCCGGTGTAGTAGCGGTCGACGCGCAGCCACAGCATCTCACGGCCGCGCGAGACCTGGTCCTTGCCGACCACCAGGACGTTGTTCTCGGCGTTGCAGGCCGCGGTGCAGGCGTTGCAGCCGATGCAGAGGTCGAGGTCGATCACCATGCCCCAGGCGTGATCGGACACGTTCTCCGGCGGCACGTCTTTGCCGGTCCAGTCCGGATAGAGCGTGGTGGTGGCCTTCGGCGGCTCGGTACGCGGCTTCGCGGCGGTCACCTCTCGGACGAAGTCGAAGCCGTCCATGCGATGGTGCTGCTGCATCGTCGCAATGGGATATTGCCGGTCGAGCCGCGTGAGCGTGCCGCGCGCCGAGAATGCGTGCAGATCAGGCCACACCGCGAAAGCGTCGTAGCCGCCGGTGGTCGCAATCTCGCCGCCGGCGCGGCGGCCGTAGCCGAACGCGAGCGATACGGTTTTCGACGCCTGGCCGGGCACGATCCAGACCGGGCCGCTCACCTTCCGGCCGTTGACGGCGATCTCCGCCATGTCGCCGTTGGAAAGCTTATGAACCGCGGCCACGGCCGGGCTGATGCCGATGACGTTGTCCCAGGTGATCTTGCTGAGAGGCTTCGGCAATTCCTGCAGCCAGGCGATGTTGGCGAAGCGGCCGTCCCATATGGTCGGATCGGGATGGAACATCACGTTGAGCTCGCTGTCGGCCGCGCGAACGGCTTCGGGCAACGCCGGAGCCCTGGCGGCAAGTGTCAGCGGCTTGGCCTGCGTATCGGCGACGATGCCGTCATGCAGGGCGCGGACCCAGCGCGCGTCGAAGTCGTTGCCGAACGTGGCGCGCCAGGTTGTGCGCACGGCCGAGTCGGCTGCGGGATCGGCCGTGCCGAGCAGCATATCGGCGACCTGATGGATGCTGCGTGAGGCATAGAGCGGCGCGACCACCGGCTGCATCAACGTCGCGCTGCCGTCGACCGCGCGCGCATCGCCGAAGCTTTCCAGCGAATGCGACAGCGGCAGGTGCCATTGGCAGAGCTGTGCCGTTTCATCGGCGTGAGGTCCCGCATGAATGCGATTGGGGATCGAAGCAAGGTGCCCGGCAAAGTCGAGCGCCGCCGGAGCCGCGTAGGCCGGATTGCAGTCGAGCATCACCAGCGTGTTGACCGCGCCGGACTCCACGTCCGACATCAAGGCTTGCAGCGATTCCTCGTCGCCGGCCGGCAAAGCGATCGCCTCGCTGTACCAGACGGTCTTGCCGGCATTGCCCAGCCGCTCGTTGATGAGCGGCGCCAGCGACTGCCAGCCCGAATCGAGCTGCGGCCCGATCATAAACAGTGAACGTCCCGCGTGATCGCGCAGCTCATTCACGGCGCGATCAACCCACCGCTTTTCCACTTCGGTCAGCTCCGGCGTCGCCCAGCCGGAAACCTCGAATTGCGCGCCGAACGCCTGCGCGAGCTGTGCCATCCGCAAGGCATCGCAGGGCAGGCGGGTCGAGGCGACGGTGCCGGTGAGGCTGGGCGCCGGCTCTGCAACGTGCAGCCTGCCGCGGCCTTGGCCTGGAGCAACCTCGCCGCGCCGTTTCGCCCACAAGCCGGCATGCCGGACCTGGAGCGGCCCAGGCCCGAGCAGATCGTGGCCGAGGCTCACGATCACGTCGCATTGATCTAGCTGATAGTGCGGTGTGACCACCTGGCCGAGAGCAATTTTCGTCGCTTCGTCCTGCAAGTCCGCGCCAACGGGCTCGTAGCGGTGCCAGCGCATCTTCGGAAACTGCGCGGCGAGATCGTGCATCTGGCGGATCAGCGTCGGCGACGTTACGCCGCCGGTGAGCACGCGGAGCCCTTCGCCCTGACGCTCGCGCCATCGCGCGCGCAACGCGAGCAGATCCTTGGCAAAGGCCTCCCAGGTCGAAGGCGCACCGTCGCGCAGCGGCAGCTTCGAGCGCTCCGGATCGTACAGGCCGAAGATCGCGGCCTGCATGAAGGCGTCGCTCGCCCCCAGCGCTGCCGGATGCTCGGGATTGCCGTCGAGCTTTGTCGGACGCCCGTCATAGGTCGTGGCGATGACCGGCTGGGCGTAGCCTTCGAACAGCACTGCCGTGGCATAGAGTCGCGCGATGCCGGGCGTCATGCCCTCCGGCTGATTGACGTAAGGCAGTGCGTGATCGGAACGCGTTTCGCCGCTGCAGCCGGTCAACCCGCCGAGCAGCAGCGACGCGCCCATCAGCTTCAGGAACTGGCGACGGCCGGGATCGTCGAACATCGAGGCCGCGGCCGGGAATTCTGCGGCCAACGTTTCCCGGAAACCCTCCTCATCGAGCAACTCTTCGAGGCTCGCCCAGAACCGCCGGCTGCCGCCGCGGGTCGCCTCGCGTAGACGGTCGAGATCGAAACGCGGTGTGTTCGCTATCGCGCTCATCGGTGGCACACGAAACAATAGGTGAGCTGGCCCACGCGGATGCCGTACTGCTTGAGCAACGCATGGCCCTGTACGGTAGGATCGCCGTTCGGCTTCCACTCCATGTTGGTGACCTGGTCGGCTGGCCGGAGCCGCGGCGCCGGATCGCGATGACACTCGAGGCAGAACTGCATGGTGAGCGGGACGGCGCGTTCAGTCAGCGCCATCTTGTCGATGCGGCCGTGGCATTCGACGCAGCCGACGCCCTTGTGGATGTGGATGTCGTGCCGGAAGTAGACGTACTCGGGCAGCACCGCGACGCGATTCCAGTTCAGCGACTTGTCCTGCGCGAGGCTTTCCCGCACCGGCGCGAGCATCGACGCGCTGGTCCAGATCTGCGAATGGCAGGTCATGCAGGTGTGGGTCGGCGGCAGGCCCGCGCGTGCGCTATCGGCGACAGAAGTGTGGCAGGCGCGGCAGTCGATGCCGAGCTCGCCGACATGGTGGCGGTGGCTGAACGGCACCGGCTGCGCCGGCGGATGGAGGTCGGCGCCGGTGACCCAATCGGACCGCGCGAAACCAATCGCGAACACCGTGCTGCCGATGGCAAGCGACAGCCCGCCGGCCAGGAACAAGCGTATCCAGGTGTCGGCGGCGGGTGAAAAAATCTGGCCCATGAAATCTGGCCGATGCCGGTTGCCGGACCAAGGTGCCCCGGTCTCCAACGGAATTTCGCGATGCTGGTTCCTTGTCGAGCGCTGTGTCGGGCAGCCGACCGGAACCTACGGCACGAACCGCCGTTGAAGGCCGGGGCACCTGAAGTCTTCGCGGCAAGGCCAGCCCGATGAGTGACGCGCTGCATCCGAGCGGTTACGAGAAATCGGATGCCGATCCCCGTCTGATCGGATCGTTGGCGCTGGGCATTGCGATCTTCCTGATCGGTACGCCGTTCCTGCTGCTCGCGATCTATCCGCGCTCGGGTCACGACCAGCCGGTCGCCGAACAGCGGCTGCCACCCGAGCCGCGGCTGCAGGTCGCAGCTAAGGCCGATCTTGATCGACTGCGCGCTGTCGAGAGCGAGCAGCTCGAGCGCTACGGCTGGGTCGATCGCGACCACGGTGTCGTCCGCATCCCGATCGAGCAGGCGATGAAGCTCCTCCGCGAACGTGGGCTGCCGGACTGGCCCGCGCCTGCGAACGCGCCGCCGCGTTGACGGCGGACCCCATGCAAAAGTGGATTCCACTCTGGCTGCCCGGCGAAACCGCCCATGCGGGCGCCGTCGATGCGCTGTTCATCGGGCTTCTGGCCTCGGCCGTCCTCGCGCTGGTGCTGCTGTTCGCCCTGCTGTTTCGCTTCGCCATTCACTATCGCGCCGGCAACACGCAGGCCGACCGCGACCACCGCATTCGCAAGAGCTGGCACTGGGAGGTGGCGTGGACTGCGGCGACGTTCGTGGCCTTCCTCGGCCTGTTCTTCTGGGGCGCGCAGCTCTTCCTCAATCTGCAGGAGCCGCCGAAGGACGCGCTGCCGGTCTACGTGGTCGCCCAGCAATGGATGTGGAAGACGCAGCATCTCGGCGGCCAGCGCGAGATCAACGAGTTGCACGTGCCGCTTGGGGCGAGCGTCCGGCTGATCATGTCGTCGCAGGACGTCATCCATTCGTTCTTCATTCCCGAATTCCGCATCAAGCATGACGTGGTGCCGGGCACCACGCAGAGCATCTGGTTTCGACCGCGGCGCGCCGGTGTGTTTCACCTGTTCTGCGCCGAATATTGCGGTACCGATCATTCGCGCATGACCGGGCGCATCGTGGTTATGGAGCAGCCGGCCTTCGAGCAATGGCTGGCGCGGCAGGACGTCACGGGCTCGCTTGCCGAGCAAGGCAGCCGGCTGTTCCGGCAGCTCGGCTGCTCCGGCTGTCACGGCGCGAGCGCCACGGTGCGCGCGCCGAAGCTCGATGGGCTCTACGGCAAAGCGGTGCCGCTCAGCGACGGCACCATCGAGATCGCCGACGAGCGCTTCATCCGTGACTCGATTCTGAAGCCGCGTTCAAAGATCGCGGCGGGCTATGAGTCGTTGATGCCGTCCTACGAAGGCAAGATCTCCGAGGACGAGCTGGTGCCGATTGTCGCCTACATCAAGTCGCTGGCCGAGCAGGCGAGCCCGCCGCCAGGACCATCGCCATGAGCGCAGCCCGCAATTATCTGACCGAGGACAACAGCCTGTCGTCGTGGTTCTTCACCACCGACCACAAGCGCGTCGCGGTGCTCTACGCGGCCGGCATCACGCTGTTCTTCTTCATCGGCGGCGCCGCCGCAACCACGATCCGGCTCGAGCTCGCGACACCGCAGGGCGATCTCGTGACTTCCGACGTCTACAACAGGCTGTTCACCATCCATGGCGTGATCATGGTTTGGTTCTTCCTCATTCCCTCGATCCCCAGCACGCTCGGCAACTTCCTCGTGCCGCTGATGATCGGCGCGCGCGATCTGGCGTTTCCGCGCCTCAACCTGACGAGCTGGTACCTGTTCATGCTCGGCGGCTTCGTGACGCTTTACGCGGTGTTTGTCGGCGGCGTCGACACCGGCTGGACCTTCTACACGCCGTTCTCGACCATGTATTCGAACAGCTATGTGGTGCTCGCCGTCACCGGCGTGTTCATCGCGGGCTTCTCGTCGATCCTCACCGGCCTGAACTTCATCGTAACGATCCACCGGCTGCGCGCCCCGGGCATGACCTGGTACCGGCTGCCGCTGTTTCTCTGGTCGCTCTATGCGACATCGCTGATCCTGGTGCTGGCGACGCCGGTGCTGGCCATGACGCTGCTGCTGCTCGCGCTCGATCGCATTTTCGGGATCGGCGTCTTCGATCCGGCAAAGGGCGGCGATCCGCTGTTGTTCCAGCACCTGTTCTGGTTCTACTCGCATCCGGCGGTCTACATCATGATCCTGCCCGGCATGGGTGTGATCAGCGAGCTGGTTTCCGTGTTCTCGCGCAAGGCCGTGTTCGGCTACAAGTTCGTCGCGTGGTGCAGTCTCGCGATCGCGGGAGTCGGCTTCTTCGTCTGGGGCCACCACATGTTCGTCAGTGGTCAGTCGGTGTTCGCCGGGCTGACGTTCTCGTTCATGAGCTTCATGGTCGCGGTGCCGTCGGCCATTAAAGTGTTCAACTGGACCGCCACCTTGCACAAGGGCTGGGTCCGGTTCGACGCGCCGATGCTCTATGCGTTAGGCTTCATCGGCCTGTTCACCATCGGCGGGCTCACCGGTCTGTTCCTCGCTTGTCTGGCCTACGACGTCTACGTGACTGACACCTACTTCGTCGTCGCGCATTTCCACTACATCATGGTCGGCGGCATGGTGACGGCCTATTTCGGCGGGCTGCACTACTGGTGGCCGAAGATCACCGGACGCATGTATCCGGAATTGTGGGCGCGCGCCGCCGCGATCCTGATCTTCTGCGGCTTCAACCTGACGTTCTTCCCGCAGTTCATCCTCGGCACACTCGGCATGCCGCGGCGCTATCACGTCTATCCGCCGGAATTCCAGGTGTGGAATGTGCTGTCCTCGGCAGGAGCCTCGATCCTCGCCATCGCCTACCTGATGCCGCTGTTCTATCTCGGCTGGTCGCTGTTCTTCGGCAAGCGCGCCGGAGAAAATCCGTGGCAGGCCACCGGTCTCGAATGGCAGACGCCGTCGCCGCCGCCATCGCACAATTTCGAGCGCACGCCGGAGGTCACTCGCAATCCTTACGAATACACGCTCTCCGGTGAGGCCCGTCCGCAAAATGCCTGAGCCGAAACCCGCCTTCCAATTTGTCGACCTGCGCCAGCAGCACGAGGTCGCGCAGCTTGGCATATGGGTGTTCCTGGCGACCGAGGTGCTGTTCTTCGGCGGGCTGATCCTGATGTACTGCGTCTACCGGATCGGAAATCCGGCGGGCTTTGCCGACGCGGCGCGCGAAACCCAGATCGCCATCGGCACGGCCAACACAGCAGTGCTGCTGACGTCGAGCTTTCTGGTCGCCTGGGCGGTGGCGGCGGCGCACGGCGGGGCAGGGCGTCTCGCCGCCATCCTGCTCTGGATCGCGGCGCTGCTCGGTGTGCTGTTCCTGGTGCTCAAGGGCATCGAGTACAGCATCGAATATCGCGAGCATCTCGTCCCGGGCCTCAATTTCGCGCGGTCCGGCCGGAATGCCGCGAGCATCGGCTTGTTCTTCTCGTTCTACTTCGTCGCCACCGGCGTGCACGCGCTGCACGTGGCGATCGGCATCGTGGTGCTCGGATCGGTCGGCTTCCGCGCGTATCACCGCGCCTACTCGTCCCGCTACCACGCGCCGATCACGGTGGCTGGGCTGTACTGGCATTTCGTCGATGTGGTCTGGGTGTTCCTGTTCGCGCTGATCTACTTGCCGGGGCGGTCGCCATGAGCGCCTTCCGACGCGTCATGGCCGAATGGCATTTGCCGGGCGCGGTTTTGTCCGGATGGATCGCGTTGCTGGTGCTGCTTGCGCTGACCGTCCTTGGCGCCTACCAGCCGTTCGGCTCCTTCAACACCGTGCTGGCGCTGATGATCGCGGTCGGCAAGGCGCTGACCATCGCGCTGATCTTCATGGAGCTGCGCCGTGATCATCCCGTGACGATTGCCGCGGCGTGCGCGGGGTTCTTCTGGCTCGGGATCATGCTGTGGCTTGCGCTGAACGATTTTGTCACGCGCTGAGCGATCACTTCTTGCCAGCCCTTCGTTAAGTTCGGCAGTCGACTTAGCGCGTGTCGAACCGAGATCAGAGAGCTGGCGATTTTGCCGCAGCCGCCGCAATCCCGGAACTTCAACCTGGATCACACGTTTGACCGGCGCGGGCGACTGTTGCTGTCAGTCAGTTATCGAAATGCATTTTCACCGGCGCGAGCTGTTGGCGGGTGCGTCGCTATTGCTGCTGAGCGGAAAACCGCTTCGCGCGCGGCTTTACAGCAGCGGCCGCCTTCCCTGGGAGCCGAACGCCGCAAATCCGCCGGAGCCGTTCAAGCCCGGGCCGTGGCAGTTCTTCACCGGCGCCGAGGCCCGCGCGGCCGAAGCGATCGCCGACCGCATCATTCCGCCCGATCCGCAGACGCCTGGTGGCAAGGATGTCGGCTGCGCGGTCTTCCTCGACCGCCAGCTCGCCGGCCCTTATGGGCAACAGGAGGGTCTCTACAACGCGCCGCCGTTTCGCGCCGGTGGCAAGCAGCAGGGCCCGCAATCGGAAGACGGACCGGCGCAGAAATACCGTAAGGCGTTGGCCGCGCTCGACCATCTCTGCCAATCGAAATATTCCGGCAAGGCATTCGCCGAGCTCGCCGAAGGCGATCAGGACGCTGTGCTCAAGGGGCTGGAAAGTGGCGAGCTGAAGCTCGACGGCGCCGACGGCAAGGAATTCATGGAGCACGCCGTCAAGGACATCCAGATGGGGTTCTTCGCCGATCCGATCTACGGCGGCAATCGCGACATGGCCGCGTGGAAGATGATCGGCTTCCCTGGCGCGCGCTACAACTATCTCGACTGGGTCAACCGCCACAATGAGCGCTTTCCGCTGCCGCCCGTGAGCATCACGGGCCGTGCGGATTGGACGCCGAAAGGCCAGTGAGGCGCGGTCATGGCTCGCAAGCTTCCCAGGAAGGACGTCGTCATCGTCGGGCTCGGCTGGACCGGCTCGATCATGGCCCATGAGCTGACCGACGAAGGCCTCGACGTCATCGCCATCGAGCGCGGACCGTGGCGCGATACGGCGGCGAACTTTGCCCCGAGCTACGCCCAGGACGAGCTGCGTTATCGCATCCGTCACGAGCTGTTCCTGCGCCCGGACCAGACCACGTTCACGTTCCGCAACAAGATGAGCGAGACGGCGCTGCCGATCCGCACCTGGGGCGCGTTCATGCCGCCCAATGGCGTGGGCGGCGGCGGCGTGCATTGGAACGCCGAGACCTGGCGCTTCCTGCCGAGCGATTTCGTGCTGAGGACGCATCTGACCGAGCGCTATGGCGCGTCTTTCCTGCCTGACGACATGACGATCCAAGATTGGGGCGTCACCTACGACGATCTCGAGCCGCATTACGACGCCTTCGAGTATCTCTGCGGCACGTCCGGCACCGCGGGTAATCTCAACGGGAAAATTCAGGACGGCGGCAATCCATTCGAGGGCCCTCGCTCGCGGCCCTATCCCACGCCGGCGCAGCAGCAGGGTTATGGGCACACGCTCTGGGCCAAAGCCGCCCGCGAGCTCGGCTACAAGGCGTTTCCGCAACCGTCCGGCAATCTGTCGAAGGCCTACACCAATCCGCTGGGCGTTCGTATGGGGCAGTGCACCTACTGCGGCTTCTGCGAATGGTTCGGTTGCGCCAACTATTCCAAGGCGAGCCCGCAGACCACCATCTTGCCGGTGCTGCTCCGGAAATCGAATTTCGCGTTCCGCGACAATTCGGAGGTGGTTCGCATCAATGTCGACCGCTCAGGCCATCGCGCCACCGGCGTCACCTTTGTCGACACCGAGAACCAGGAATGGGAGCAGCCCGCCGATCTCGTGATCCTGTCGGCCTACACCATGTTCAATGTCCAGCTGTTGCTGCTGTCAGGCATCGGCGAGGCCTACGACCCCGCCGCCAACAAGGGCGTGGTCGGTCGCAATTTCACGCACCAGACGATGTCGAGCGTCGACGGATTTTTCGACAAGGCGAAGTTCAACTTCAATCCGTTCATCGCCTCCGGCGCGATCGGCATGTGCATCGACGAGTTCAATGGCGACAATTTCGATCATGGCCCGCACGGCTTTGTCGGCGGCGGCTATCTGGGCCAGGTGCAGACCAACGGCCGGCCGATCGAGACGACGCCGGTGCCGTCCGGCACCCCGAAGTGGGGCGCCAAGTGGAAGGAGGCGGTGCGCGACAACTATCTCAGCTCGCTCAAGGGTGGCAGCATCCACGCCAGCTTCTACAGCTATCGCGACGTCTATCTCGATCTCGACCCGGCCTACAAGGATCGCTTCGGCCGGCCGCTGATGCGGATGACAATCGACTTCCACGACAACGAGCTCAAGGCCGCGGCATTTCTGACCGACAAATATGCCGAGATCGTCAAGGCGATGGGCGCGAAGCAGGTCGACAAAAGTGCGCGCAAGGGCCCTTACGACATCACCAAGTACCAGACCACGCATCTGAACGGCGGCGCCATCATGGGCGCCGATCCGAAGACGTCTGCGCTCAACCGCTACCTGCAGAGCTGGGACGTGTCCAATCTGTTCGTGCTGGGCGCAAGCGCGTTCCCGCAGAACGCCGGCTACAACCCGACCGGCACCGTGGCGGCGCTGGCGTTCTGGGCCGCGTCGGCGATCCGCAACCAGTATCTGAAAAATCCGGGGCCGCTGGTTCATGCCTAGCCGCGCCGCAACAACGATCGCACTGCTGGCGGCCAGCGCCGTGCTGCCGCTGCTGATTGCTGCGAAGTCCTGGGCCGCCAACAGCATCGACGGTCAGAATTTCGCGCTGATCGAGCGCGGCCGCTATCTCGCCACCGCTGCCGACTGCTCGGGATGTCACACGATTCCCGAGCGCGACGAGTCTTATGCCGGCGGCCGCGAGATAGAAACGCCGTTCGGCAATATCACCAGTCCCAATATCACGCCCGATCGCGAAACCGGCATCGGCAACTACACCGATGACGCGTTCGACGCGGCGGTCCGCAAGGGGATCCGCTCGGATGGAAAGCGGCTCTATCCGGCGATGCCGTACACGGCCTACACCAAGATGTCGCGCGACGACGTGCTGGCGATCCGCGCCTTCCTCAACACCGTGCCGGCAGTGCACACCGAATATGCAAGAAGCCGGCTGACGTTTCCCCTGAACATCAGGACCGGCATGCGGGCGTGGAACGTGCTCTATTTCAAGGAGGGCGAATTCCGCACCGATCCGCAAAAGAGTCCCGAGTGGAATCGCGGCGCGTTTCTGGTCGAGGGGCCGGGCCACTGCGGCGCCTGCCACACGCCGAAATCCATGTTGGGCGGCGACAAGAGCAGCCAATATCTGCACGGCTCGTATCTGCAAGGCTGGTTCGCCCCGGATATCACCAATGACCAGAGGCGCGGGCTCGGACGCTGGTCGGCAGACGACGTCGTGGCCTATCTCAAGACCGGCCACAACCGGTTCACGGCCGCAACCGGACCGATGGCGGAAGAGGTCACGCTGTCGAGCTCGCAGATGACGAATGACGATCTCAAGGCGATCGCTGCCTACCTCAAATCGCTGCCCGGCCGCGATGACACGCCAGCGCCGCTGCCGGCCAGCGATCCGATGATGACCGCCGGACAGGCGATCTACCGCGATACATGCTCGGCGTGCCATACGCTCGACGGCAAGGGTGCCTCGCATCTGTTCCCGTCGCTGGCGTCATCGCCCTCGGTGCACTCCGATGATCCGACCACCCTGATCCGCATCGTGCTGCGCGGCGCGCGCAGCGTTGCCACCAAGGAGGAGCCGACGTCTCCGGCCATGCCGCCGTTCGGCTGGCAGCTCAATGATGCCCAAGTCGCCGCCGTCCTCACCTATGTGCGGAACAGCTGGGGAGGTGCGGCGCCGCCGGTCGCCGCCGGCGATATTCAGCACGCCAGAAAAGACCTGCAGCCGAGATCCGATTAGCGTCTCAAATTGTATCGGCGTTCCAGGCCGTCAGGTCGCTTTCGCTGCGAGTCCAATGGCTTGCCGCATCAAACCGTCGAGACGCTCTTCCGAAAGCTCGCTGCCGACATAGGCAAGTCCCGCTTGCGAGCACGACGCGTTCAAATTTGCGTCGCTGTGAACGCGATGGATCGCCGAGGCAATACCCGGTGCGTCGTCATGAACGAGCGCCTGCAATGCCTTCGGCAGGTCCAGACCTTCCGCTGCGATCGGAGTGCAGACGCAGGGAAGGCCGGCAGCCATGCTCTCCATGACCTTGCCCTTGATCCCGGCGCCGTAGCCGAGCGGCGCCACGGTCAGCCGCACGCGATCGAAGATCGTTGCGAGATCGGGCACATGGCCTAAGGCGACGACGCCGTTGCCGCACAGCTTCGCGATCTCGTCGGGGAGGTCACTGCCCACCAGCAGGCATTCAATGTCCGGATCGTGCCGCCGCACCAGCGGCATGATCTCGCCGATCAGCCAACGCGCCGCGTCGCGGTTGGGCTCATGGCCGAAGCCTCCGATGAAGGCGACGCCACGGCGCTGTTCGAGCGGCACCGCCGTCGGGGTGGCGTGCAGCGACCAGCGAATCGTATGCACCTTCGACGGCTTGAGGTGCTTGCGCAGGACCGCTGCTTCATACGAGGAGTGGGTCACGACGACATCGGCCAAAGCGCAGGCCGTGAATTCGAGGAAGCGCAGCCGGTTGGCGATGAGTGCGATCTCCGGCCGGTCCTCTGCCGTGGCCTGGCGTCCGGTGCGCACGTGGTGCAAATCGGCGACGCTGAACAGACAGCGGGCGCGCGGCTGGGTCTCGCGAGCGATCTCTTCGTATTTTGCGGCGTTGCCGACCCGATGCAGGTAGACCAGGTCGAACAAGCCTGACTGCCGGCGCAGCACCTCCTCGACCGATCCGTAGAAGGGCGCACAGGCGCACTTCACCCCGAGCGTGGCCATCGCGGCGCGCTCGCGCGCCGGCGGATCGAAGTCCGCCACGGGAATGAACGTGATCTCGAACCCCAGCCGCTGCAGCGAGCGCAGATGCGACAGGATTGCGTTCGAGCCGGCGTCGCGGTCGAGCCGCGGCAGCCGGTCGTCGATCGCCACCGCCCGCAGGCAGGGACTCGGCTCGGCGTCCGGTGCGTCACGCGCATCCGTTGCGCGCCGCATCCAGCGCTGCATCAGATCGCGGTATTGCGAGCGCTCGCTGCGCTTGCCGTCGCGATCCGCCAGCTGCTGCACAAAATCGACGAGCTGCCGCGACAGAAACTCGATTTTCCGCGACAGATCGGCGGGCGTGCCGCAAAGCGTGAGGGCACGTGAGACCGATTGCTCCACGGCCTCGTCGTAGATTTGCGACGGTTCGATCGTGATGGGCGAGCCCGGCACGTCGCTGCCGTCGACTTCGTCGCGCAGGCGGATGACGTGAGGCTCGGCGGGCGAAAGCCCGAGGGGCAATTTGAATTCGAACGCATGCCGGCCATTGCCGATGCCGGCACTTTCGAGGTCGGCGCGATAGCGGTTGGCCAGCACGCGGCCGATCAGCGCGTCGTTGTCGGTGATGAGAATGTTGATCGCCCTGTCGGGCTGCTCTTCGTCCTGCACCCAGCCTTCGATGTGGGTCAGGGAAGCGATATCGAGATTTCCTCGCAGCATGCGGCCATCTCAAGAGTCAAGGTGCCGAACAGGGCAGGCCACGGGATATGGCGGTGTCCCTGCGGCTTGCCCAGCGGTACGTGCTTGGTCATGCTAGCAGCTACAGCCGGAGACTGCCCAATGATCAAGGTCAGACGGATCAGTCATGCTACGTTCGATACGCCCGATCTGGAGCGGCAGATTGACTACTACACTGGCGTGGTCGGCCTGAAGCCGCTTGCCAAGGACAAGGACAGCGCTCTGTTCGTCAGCCGGCTCGGCGACCTCAGCGTCGTGTTACAGCGGGCGGTGACGCCCTGGCTCAGCAAGGTCGCGTTCCAGGTGGCGCCGCAGGACGAGCTTCCCGCGCTGGCCAAGGAGCTCGAAGGTGAGGGTATCCGTTCCAGCATCGACCAGGTCTCTTTGCCCGGTATCGAGAAGCTGCTGCGCTTTCAGGATCCCAAGGGAACGACAATCGAAATTTTCAACGAGTCCCGCGCCGCGGCGCCGGTCAGCGGGCCCACGGCCGTCGGGCCGATGAAGCTCGGCCACATCGCGTTCATGATGCCGGACATTCATCCGTGCATCAATTTCTACCAGAAGGTGCTCGGCTTCCGGGTCTCGGACTGGCAGGAGGACTTCTTCTGCTTCATGCGCTGCGGCACCGACCATCACACCATCAATTTTGCGACCGGCAAGAGCTCACGGATGCACCACATGGCCTTCGAGCTCAAGGACTGGACGCATGTGCTGACTGCTTGCGACCATCTCGGTCGCATGAAAGTGCCGATCAGCTGGGGCCCAGGCCGCCACGGCATCAGTCACAACATCTTCGTCTATCACCGCGATCCGGACGATCAGATGATCGAGTTCTATACCGACATGGATCAGATGCTCGACGAGGAGCTCGGCTATTTCGATCCGCGGCCCTGGCACACGGACCAACCGCAACGGCCGAAGGTGTGGGACCGGCAATCGGCCGCACTGGTCTGGGGGCCACCGCAGGGGCCGGATCACGCACGTCAGCGCAACATCGAATAAGCCGCGAAGGCGCGGCGCGAGAACGGGAGGGAGCCATGGTTAGCAAGCGCAGCATCGCGGCTGCGACGGTCCTGGCGATCGGGCTCGCGTCGCAGCCCGCGCGCGCAGAGTACCCAGAGCGCACCGTGGATCTCGTGATCCCTTACGCGGCCGGCGGCGGGATCGACCTGCTGCTTCGTGCGATCGCCGATAGTTTCTCGAACCAGTTCAAGCAGTCCGTCGTGGTATCGAACCGAACCGGCGCGGGTGGCGCGCTCGGTGTCAGCTATGTGGCGCGCTCGGCGCCGGATGGGTACACGCTGCTGTTCGTGCCTGCGCTCGTCTATTCGGTGCTGCCGCTGATGCAAAGCAACGTGGGCTACACCGACAAGTCCTTTGTTCCGATTTGCCAGACTTTCGAGAACCAGATGGCCATCGTGGTCAAGCCCGATTCGCCTTTCAAGACCACGCGCGATCTTGTCGAGACTGCGCAAGCGAAGCACGGACTGAGCTTTGCGGCGACGGCGCCCGGCACCATCACGCACCTCGCAGTCGCGGCGCTCGCCGACACGGCGAACGTCAAGCTCAATCACGTGCCGTTTCGCGGTGACGGCGAACTGATGGGACAGGTGATCGGCGGCCACGTCGATTTCGGCAGCGTTACGCTTGCCTCCGCTGCGGCAGCCGGCCCCTCGGTGCGGGTGATTGCCATTTTTGCCGATGCGCGCAGTCCATCCGCGCCCGACACGCCGACGACCAAGGAGCAGGGTTATGACGTCGCGCCGACGAGCTTCGGCGGGCTGTTCGCACCGACCGGGACTCCGGACGATGTCCTGACCAAGATCGGAAACGGATGCAAGATTGCGGTGGAGCAGCCGGCCTATCTGGGCCTCGCCAAACAATTCCACCAGGGCGATCGCTTCTACGCTGACGCCGCAACCTTCGGCAAACGTTTGGATGCCGATGTCGCCGACAAGAAGGCACTGCTACAGCGAATCGGGCTGGTGAAGTAGCAAGCTGGCGACCGCGGTGTTTCGCGAGCACACGCCAATCATGCCGGATACCAGCAGCTGTTCGATCCAAGCCAGGTGGTCCGCCGCGGCGGGCTGACTGAGGTCTTGTTCGATGAGCTCGACGATCTGATCCACCGTCCTCGTGCCGTCGCTCAATTCCAGGAACCGCGCGGTGAAGCGATCAACCAGCAGCGGCTCGCCGCCTGCGACAACCATGTAGCTCGGGCCCGGCTCGAGGCGTTTCGGGAATTCGTTTGCCGTGGTCACGCCCTGGAGAATGGACACGTCATGCTCGAAGCGCAGGACGTGTAGCCGTGCATCCCGGATTGGAATGAGGGTTGCGAGCAAGCTGCTGTCGAGTGCCCAGGCGTCCACGTCGACGCGGAACAGCGGATCGGCCGGCGCGCCTCGTGCATCGCCCTCGTTGATGGCGGCCGCGATCGCGATCTCGGTTTCGACCGCTATGGCGAATGGTCGAAGGTCCGATTGGCCTGCCTTGGGAGATCGTTCGACTCTGTCCAAAACCTGGCGGGCATAGTCCAGGATGCGTTCGGGCTCTCCCGCACGCTCCAAGCCGAGGTGCGCTGCTGCAATTCGTGTGAGAGGAAACAGGTCTGCGGGATCGTCAGCGATGTCCGGCTCGGCGGCGAGCGGCAGGGCTCGGCGTTGCGCCGCGGCTTCGAGGATCACTTCGAGCCTGTCCGGAAACGCCACGTCCTCCTGGCACGCTGCCGCGAAAGAACGTCCGCGCGCGCCGACGGTCGCGGCAAGTTCCGGCTGCCGGACGATGGCGGCGAGCTTGCCGCTCAGCTCCTGCACGTCGTTGACATCCCGGATTGCGACGCACCCGTAGCTGTGGGGCAGGCGTTCCCATTGCGGCAGCTTGCGGATCATCTCGGTCGACGCCACCAGGCACGATCCGGAGTGCAGGACTTCAAGAGGCACGATCGGGCTGTGGAATCCGATCGGGAAATCCTGCTCGAGGCAGCAGACCGCGAGACAGCCGCGCAAAAATTCCGGCACCCGCCAATGAGGCAGGAAGGGAATTTGCAGCACACGATCAGCGACACTCAATTCGGCTGCCCTTGCCCTGAAGCGGCCCTCGATCTCCGTTCGGCCATGCGCGAGCGCCACCAGTCCGACATCCAATCCGCCTTGCTTGAGCCGCCGCATGGCCTCCAGCAGCGCGAACGAGCCCTTGGTGTCGCCGAGCTTGCCGTAAACGCCGAAGTACGGACGGTCTCCGGCGAAGCCGCCCCAGAGCGCGTCCTGCAGGCCGGAATCCTCCGCCACCTCCCGGCGCAGCGCGGCCAGATCGAGGACCGGCCCTTCCGGTGCAAAGTCCTTCGGAATGCCGTGCGCTCCGCCTGCGACGATCCGTTCGGGCCGGATGCCGCGCTGCCTGGCGCGCTCGGCAACCGCGCCCACCGCAACCACGATATCGGCCGCGCCGAGCACGTGATCGTAAAGCGCTTCGAGCTGCGGATGATGCCAGAGCCGCCCGGCGTCGCTGCCTGCGGTGCGCACGACATGCGGCGTCTGGGTCATCTGCCCGACAAGATGACCGGCGACGCCGTAAGGCTCCAGATAATGCGAGAAGATCACATCGAACGGACGCTCCGCATGGACGCCCGCCGCCACACTTGCAAGCTTCGACACGAACGGACTCGACATCGGAATATGGAATTGCGAGCGGTCTACCGGGTCGGTCCAGTGGACCGTCACCGTGCCGGCGCCAATGCGCCCTTCGCAGGCCTGCCAGTCCTGCGGACGCATGTGCATGCGGAACGGCGGCGTGACTTCCTTAGCGTTGGTGACGACATGGATCTCATGCCCACGATCTGCCAGCGCCTGTGCGGTTCGGTAGGTTCGCGCGCTGACGCCGCCCTGGATCGGCGGATACTTGCCGATGATGCAGATCCTCAACGCCGCAACTCCAGGAGGCCCGATCTCGTCAGGTCGTCGACCAACTGCCCGGCTTCGGGAAGCCCGTCGAGCGCGGTCCATCGTTGGAGCGCCGCCAGCAGGCCGAACACCTCCGGAGTCAGTTCGAGAACATGCGGCCCGCCGGATACCCAGGCGACGGCAAGGCAGGTGTCGCGTTCGGCGGGTGTTGCGTCGCCGTCCTCGAAAACGCTGCGCACATCGAAGGCCGTGCGCAGCAGCACGACACCGCGGTGGCGGCGGATCGCCGGGCGCGCCGCGTCCGCCGTCTCGTCATCCTCCGGCGCCGCGGCATCGGCCAGCATCCGCGCCTCCGCGCAAGCGAGCTCGCAGGCGGATACGTCCGCTAGACAAGGCGGCTCGAGCGACTCCGTCATGTGGCGTTCGACCAGGAACGCATGAAACTGTCTTGCGTTCTCGATCCGGCCGATGCCATGCGGCGGGCAGGCTTCGGCGAACTGGCGCACCAGCGCTTCCGCGCCCGTGCCCAGGCGCGCGAAGGTCTCAGGAAAGACACCGGCGATCTTCTCCATGCGCTTCTCGTGCGAGAAGCGTGCTTCGAGGTCGAGCAGCCCTCGGTCGATCCCGGCAAGAGTGGGATCAATGCGGCCGCGCGCATCCCCGAACACGGCCCTGCCGCTCGTCAGGTACTCCAGCAGCTTGGTCTGCCTATTCAGCAATCGCCCGGTCATGGACGCTCTTCGATGCATCGGTGACGCACGCCCGGATGCGCGCGACATCGTCCAGGATTTCGCCGGTCGCGTCGAGCCGATCGTCGCGCTCCAGCACCACGGTCGAGGGGGCGTGCCGCGCCAGCACGTAGTCGAGCAGGCCGAGCGTCTCCTCCGGAATCGGATGCGAATGCGAGTCGGCGAGGAACGGACGCGGCAGATTCTCATCTTGCAAAGTGATACCGCCCGCCATGTGGACCTCGCGGACAAGCCCCGGCGCGAGCGCGTCGATGAAGGCGTAAGGGTCCAAGCGGTGATTGGCCGAATTGAGATGGAGATTTTCGATGTCAAGCAGGAGGCCCGCGCCGGACTCGCGGCAGATCAGGTTGAGAAACTCCGCGTCCGATAGTTTCGAGTCGGGCCATTCAAAGACGTAGGAGATGTTTTCCAGCAGGAACGGCACTGGCACGCGCGCCTGCACGGTGCGGACCTTGCTGATAATCGACTCGGCGACCTCGTCGGTCTTCGGCAACGGCAGAAGGTTGGCGAGGTCGCGGCCCGGCACACGCGTGAAGGCAAGGTGCTCGCTGTAGGTTGGCGCTTTCAGGCGATCGACGATCGCTGCGACCTGATCGAGATAAGCGAGGTCGAGCGGCACGTCCGTGCCGATCGACAGTCCCACGCCGTGGGCGTTGAGCGGAATGCGGCCGACGAGATCGAAGATCTCGTCCTGCTGCGCCCGATCACCGTGGATGCAATGATCCACGGTGATTTCGAGAACGTCGAACCGGCCAAGATGCCTGCGAATCCACTCATCGATCGAGGACCGATAGCCCAGCCCGACCATCGGAGTTGAACCGCGCCTCATGGGATCAGCGGACCTGGCCGCATCCTAGAGATCGTTCGTCGCCGTGTTTGCTGCCCGGAAGCCTTGGTCTCCTCCAGCCTGCAGAGCCGATGCCGCAACTGCTCCCAACTGGCTATAGGCCATCAGCAAATCAGGCCCTTGAAGCGTGGCGCTACCCGTCGCGGGCGGCTCCCAGGCTTTGTTGTAGTCCTGCAGCGGGTAGGTCATGTAGACGCCGGAGTCGTTTGCATCGGAGACGAGTTCATCCATCGTTTGCTGAAAGAACGGGTCTGCGCTCACAACAACGGCCTGCATGCCTGCTGCGACAATACTCGTGAATGCCGCATCATACGTATCGGTGTCGTTTTCGTCGACGGTGGTGTCTTTGCCGGCATGGAAAATGTTTTGCGAAGAGATGCCGATGTTAGTGATCCAATCCTGCTCCTCGGCCGTATTCATCGATGAGTTCGGGTTGCACAGCAAACCGATCTTGCTCTTGGTTTTTCCTTGAGCCGTCAGGTGATCGACACGGGCCTGATTCCCACCTGTGCTGTTCAAGTTGATGCCGCCCCTGCACAAGGCATTCGCGGCCGGCGTGACACCAACCAGCGATACGAACGGCTTCGTCGAGAATTGGGTGGCAGCGTCGTAGGTCTTGTTGCCACCCAGGGTCATCACCAGCTTGACATTATTGTTGTTGTTGAACTTCTGGAATTTCTTTTTCATTTTGTTGGGCTTGTACGAGCCGACGAAGGAGAATTTGAGCCGCACGCTTGGATTGGCGAGGCCATTGTAGATGGCCTGTTTCATTTCTCTGGTGATGATAATCGTTGAAATTATTCCGACGGTGTCGCGAGCCACGGGAAGCACCTTCTTTGATGATTTGGTTTTGCCTGATTTTCCTTTTGATTTCGCCTTTTTCGCCATCTCACTCTCCTCACTAGAACATCGATGAACGATAGGCTGTCTACGAGCTGCAGCCGCAGCCGCAGCCGCATGAATGCACATCCTTGCTCTTCCAGCGCGGATGCTGCTTGTTCGGATAAAGCCGCCAGCCCAGCACGAAATGCGCGCCGTTCTTGTCGCTGTTCTTCTTCGCCTCCACGGCCTTCCGGATCACATCGGCCAGCTCGCGGTTCGCCTGATAGCCGCACTTGTCGGTGGCGTTGACGTGCTTGGCGTCGGTCTTGACGCCGGGCAGTGCCACGCGGCCCTTGCCGTTCGATGTGCGTCTTGCGCCCTTCTTGAGCTTTGCGCGTGTCACTTTCGGGTAGATCTCAGGCATTGCCATTCTCCCTGTTGAAATGAATTGCAGCAAAGGTTCGAAGTTTCACCGACCCGCGATCGTCGATCTCCATTCACTCTCGAGTGACGATAGCGGGCATCCGTAAGTCTCGGTCCAGCGGCCCGGTGACCCGGCATCCTGGTGCAAAGGCACAAGCGGTGTCCGTGCATAGAGCCTGCGGAAGGTTTCAAGTCCGCGCGTGTCGATCAGGTGCTGCACGAACGAGCCGGCGAGCGGGTAGATGTGCTGCTGTCCGCGCGGCTCCTCGCCATAGATGTCGCCGCTGACATTCAGCGTCAGCGGGGCCGGGGTCGCGATGGCATCCAGATCGGTCAACCGGATCGCGTCGAGGCTTGCCGGATCGCCCGGCCGGAATGCGGGCACCATCTTCGGCGCGAGATCGCGAACCACATCGTGCAACGGCCGTCCGAAATTCGGGAACGCCGGATTGCCGCCGATCGACGCCTGCAGATGGACCGCAAGCCCTTCCGCGAGCAGGCGGTTGGCGTTCGGCAGAAATACGTGCACCAGCTCGTGGGCAATGGCGGCCTTGCCTGCCTCGACACGCCAGCTCGGGAATTGCATGAGACCCGGAAATCCGGACCAGGCCGGCACGAGCGATTTTGAGATCCGGAATTGGTCCGACACGACCACGTTCAAAGGCGGTATGGCGATAGGCCAATCCCGGTCGACGAGCCATTGCTCAAGGCGCACCAGTTCGCGCTCGAAATCAGCCTTGAAGTCGTTCTGCCGGATTTCAGCGAGACTGCTCGTGGAAAAATCAAATTGAATTGGCTGCTTCTCCGAACCGTCGGAATTGGGCTCGAAAGAAGATGGCAACACGGCGTAGGTCTGGATAGCCGACCGCGCCACAACGTCTGGCCTTACGCCGATTACGCGGTTCGCTGCCACCGTGATTGCCCCCCGATGGGCAGATCGCTGCATCAAACTGTAACCACCAGGGCGTGCAAAGAAAAGGCCCATCGGGCCCTGGAAGCTGCGGCGATAGCACGCTCCGGCTGGCGCACGCCTATGCGTGTGCGTGGCCTGTGCCACACAATCAACTGGTGATAAAATATATACAATCGCAACGATCTTGAACCCGGTAATGGCTGCGTATGCGACGGCGGGATTTCATCGCAGTTGTCGGAGGCGTCGCGTCGGCAGTCCTGTCACGCGCGGTTGCCAAAGAGCAGTCTGCACCCGTCGTCGGCTTCCTGAGCACCGGCTGGCCCGGGCCCGCGGCACCCCTGCTGACAGCGTTCCGCGATGGGCTGGCAGAGGTGGGTTACGTAGAAGGCCGCGCCCTGACGATCGAGTACCGCTGGGCCGAGGGCCGCTACGATCGCCTGGAGCCTCTGGCAGCGGAGTTGGCACGGCGCAAAGTTGCGGTGATCGCTGCGACGGGCGGGACTGTCGCGGCCAGGGCGGCTCGCGCCGCAACATCGGAAATACCGATCCTGTTCATTGCGGGCTTCGATCCCAAGCAGGAAGGCCTGGTCGACAGCATCAATCGTCCCCGAACGAATGCCACGGGTGTCAGTGTCTACACGGCCGAGCTCGGGCCCAAGCGCCTCGAAATGCTGCTGAATGTGGTGGAGCACGGGCCACTCGCGATGCTCACGAATCCGGGCGCTGCATCGACCCAAGCCGAGCTCGAGGACGCAAGGCGTTTCGCGAAGCTCAAGAGCGTGGAGCTGATCGAGCTGAGCGCGGCGTCCAGTCAGGATATCGATGCGAAGTTCGAGGAGGCGGCGCAGCGTGGCGCCAGGGCAATCTTTGTCAGTGCAGACTCATTCTTCACCAACGAACGGATCAAGATCGTCACCTTGGCGGCCAAGTACAGGATGCCGGCCTGCTATCCTTGGCCCGAATATGTGAACGCCGGCGGTTTGATGAGCTATGGCCCAAACCTGGCCTGGGCCTATCGTCAGATCGGGACCTACGCAGGCCGTATCTTGAAAGGTGGAAAGGCGAGCGATTTGCCGGTCGTGTTTCCGACCAGGTACGAGACGGTCATCAATGCGAAGCTGGCAAAGGACTTGGGTCTTTCCTTGCCGAAAATGCTCCTCATTGCTGCCGACCAGGTCATCGAGTAGCCGGGCAGCGGCGCTGCGGCGCATCAGTCGACCAGCGGCCTGTCGTCTTCGTCGAGCAGGATTCGTTCGCTCGCCCCAGCGAGGTCGTCATACTGGCCGCTGGCGAGCGACCACATGAACGCTGCAAGGCCGATGATGCCGAGCCCGAGCGCCACCGGGATGAGATAAAGGAAGTCCGTCATGCGGAGCTCTCCGTCGCGAGAGCCATTTCGGCGGTTGGTGCACAACGGCGCATGGCTTTACGCCGGAGACGGCGCCGCGCCCGATACCGACCGATAGGCATGCCATGTCCCGTGGCCCAGCACCGGAAACACCACGATCAGTCCGAGCAGCCCGGTGGCGAGGCTGAGCAGGCCCGCGGCCAGCAGGATCAAGCCCCAGGTCAGCGCCGCGGGCAGATTGTTCCAGACCAGCGCCATGCTGCTGCCCATCGCGGTGAGGGCGTCGACCCGTTCGTCGAGCAGCATGGGGATGGAGAACATGCTGATCGCGAAGGCGAGTGCGGCGAACAGGCCGCCGATCGCGCCGCCGACAGCGAGCATGGTCCAGCCCTCCGGGGTCGTGAACAGCATCTTGACGATGCCGTCGACGCCCGGGAACGGTACCATACCGAAGAACAGCGCGTAGACGATCACCGCGGCGCGCAGCCAGGTCATCGCCAGCAGGCAGAGCAGCACGCCTGCGAAGAGAATCTGGCCGCCCGATTTCGGCTGGACGAAAATCATGTGCATCAGGCTGAGCGGTTCGTCGGATGCCAGGCGCCGGCTTTTCTCATAAAGCCCGACCGCAAGAACGGGACCGACCACCATGAAAGCGGATAAAGCCGGAAACAGGATGTAGTCGAAGCTCAGCCGCCATAGCCCGGCGATGATGACGATCGAAACCGCGAAGACCAACGCGCCGTAGGCGAGGCTGAGCGCCGGACGGGTCGTGAAGTCCTGCCAGCCTTTGGCCAGCCAGCCGAGGGCGTCGGCCGGCGTGAGCGCCCGGTCCCAGCGGTTCTTGATCGGCAGTGGCGGTTCGACGGTTGGGAGGCTGATCATGGCGGATCACTTCGTCTTCGGATTGACCGATATTGTGCTTGCGGGCGAGCAGGAGGATGCGGCGGCGCCGAACGCATGGACGCCGTTCGCTTCTCCGGGCCGGGCGTGCGCGACGCAATCGGGCTGCGAGCTCACGGCGACGTAGATGAGATGAGCATTCACGACGATCAACAGCAGTGCGCCCAGCGCGACCATGAACCAGATCCAAGATCTGGTCGTCGTTGAACGAGCGCGGACCGCCATGTCGCTCATTGCTTCGCATCCCGGAGGTCGACGAGATAGAGCGCGAGAATCTTGCGGTCGACGGCGGACAGGCGTTGCTCCCAGCTCGGCATATGGCCCTGTTGGCCGCCCCAGATGCTGGTCCAAACCGATTCCGCACTGCCGCCATAGATCCAGAATTTGTCGGACAGGTTGGGTGCGCCGACGTCGGCTTTGCCCTTGGCGTCATCGCCGTGGCAGGCCCCGCAATTCGTGGTGAAGAGTTTTTTGCCGGCGTCGACCGCGCCCGACGCGGCGTCCTTGGCAACGGCGGGGTCGGACAGGCTGCGCACATAGAGAACGAGCTTTTCGATGTCGGCCGCGGGGATGACCTGGTTGGCCCCGAACCCCGGCATCTGCGAGACCCGCGAATTGGGGTGTGGCGAGTTGATGCCCACGCGGATGGTTTCGGCGATGGCTTCCGGATCGCCGCCCCACAGCCATGACGCCGTGGTGAGGTTGGGGAAGCCCGGGCCGCCTTTCGCGTTGAGGCCGTGACACACCGCGCAATTGTCGCCGAACAGCGTCCGGCCGGTTTGCCGCACGATTGTCATGAGCTGCGCATCGGCCTGGATGTCCTTGGTACTCGCGCTCTCGATCCGCTTGGTCCAGGCGCTGCGGTCGAGCGCCGCCTGTTGCAGAGAGGCTTTGACGACGTTGCGCTGGTCGAGACCGAGCAGTCCTTTGGTGTAGGTCACGCCAATGGGCCAAGCCGGCATCAGGATCCAGTAGCCGATCGAAAACAGCACCGCGATAGAGAGGAAGAAATAGACCAGCCGCGGCACCGGCGTGTTCAATTCCTTGATGCCGTTCCATTCATGGCCGGTGGTCAGATAGCCGGTGTAATCGTCGCGTTCCTGGGTCATGGCGCGTCATCACCCGACAAGATCGAATTGGCGGCGCTGTCGAACTTCTTCTTGTTCGACGGCCAATAGACGTAGACGAGGACCGCGACCGAAAGCGCGATGAGATAGAACAACCCGAACGATTTCGAGAACCACACCAGCGTGTCGTGGCTGAAGATCATGGCTGCCTCGCATCCGCGACCGGCTTGTAAGCGGCGTCCGTCAATCGGCCGAGAACCTGAAGATAGGCAACGACCGCGTCCATCTCGGTCAGCACCGCAGGCTTGCCGTCGAAGACGCGAACCGTCGTCGCCTTGCCGTAACGCTTGCTGACGCCCTCGGCCGCGTCCGAGTCCGGCGCCGCCTGCCCGTAGGCGTCGACGGCGGCGCTGGCGATCATGTCGTCGGTATAGGGCACGCCCACCGCGCGTTGGGCGCGCAGGTGTGCGGTGAGGTCGTCGGTCCGCAGTTCGCTCTGCAGCAGCCATGAATAGGCCGGCATGACCGAGACCGGCACGACGTCACGGGGATTGTTCAGATGGGCCACGTGCCATTCGTCGGAATACTTGCCGCCGATGCGAGCCAGATCCGGCCCGGTGCGTTTCGAGCCCCAGAGCATCGGATGGTCGTATTTCGATTCGACCGCGAGCGAGTAGGGGCCGTAGCGCTCCACCTCGTCGCGCAGCGTGCGGATCATCTGCGAATGGCAGGCGTAGCAGCCTTCGCGGATGTAGATGTTGCGTCCCGCCAGCTCGAGCGGCGTGTAGACCCGCATGTCAGGCGCGCTTTCGACGGTCTGATGGATCGTGAAGAGTGGCGCGATCTCCACGATGCCGCCGATGCTCGCCACCCCGATAATGGCGAGCGTCAGACCGATCGCCTTGCCTTCGAGTCGATAGTGCCATCCGAAAATCGACATGAGGGCTACTCCGCCGCCTGTAGGACGGGGCCGAGCGCGGGCTCCGGCAGATCGGCCGATGCATCAGCCTCGGGCTGCGACGCGGTGCGGATCGTCATCCAGACGTTGTAGAAGCCGACGATCCCGCCGAGCAGGAACAGCAGGCCGCCGAACGCGCGAGCCGCGTAGTAGGGGCGCATCGCGACCAGCGAGTCGATGAACGAATAGGCGAGCGTGCCGCTCTCGTTGTAGGTCCGCCACATCAGTCCCTGGACGATGCCGGAGTTCCACATCGCGAAGACGTAGACGACGGTGCCGGCCAACGCGAGCCAGAAATGCACCTCGACGAGCCTCGCCGAGTACATGCCCTCACGCTTCCACAGCCACGGCACGCAGGCGTAGATCGAGCCGAAGGTGATCATCGCGACCCAGCCCAGCGCGCCGGCGTGGACATGGCCCACGGTCCAGTCGGTGTAATGCGACAGCGAGTTGACCGACCGGATCGCCAGGAACGAGCCCTCGAATGTGGTCAGGCCGTAGAACACCGCCGCCACCATCATGAAGCGCAGCGTGGCGTCGTCACGAACCTTGTCCCATGCGCCGTTGAGCGTCAGCAGCGCATTGGTCGCGGATGCCCAGGACGGAATGAGCAGCATCAGCGAGAACGTCATGCCGAGCGTCTGCACCCACTGCGGCAGCGCCGTGTAATGCAGATGATGCGAGCCGGCCCACATGTAGAAGAATGTGATGCCCCAGAAGCTGATGATCGAAAGCCGGTAGGAGAACAGCGGCCGGCCGGCGCGCTTCGGCAGGAAGTAGTACATCATGCCGAGGAAGCCGGCGGTCAGGAAGAACGCGACGGCGTTGTGGCCGTACCACCATTCGGTCATCGCATCCTGGACGCCGGAAAACAGCGAGTAGCTCTTGGCGCTGCCGAGCGAGACCGGCACCGCGAGGTTGTTGACGATGTGCAGCATCGCAACGACCAGGATGAAGGCCATGTAGTACCAGTTCGCCACATAGATATGGGGCTCCTTGCGGCGCGCGAGCGTCCGCAGATAGATCAGGAAGTAGGTGACCCACACCACCACGAGCCACAGGTCGGCGTACCATTCGGGCTCGGCATATTCCTTCGACTGCGTGATGCCCATCATGTAGCCGGTGACGGAGATCACGCAGAACAGGTTGTAGCCGAACACCACGAACCAGGGGCTGAGCTGGTCGGGCAGCCGCGCCCGCGAGGTTCGTTGCAGGACGTAGAACGACGTCGCGATCAGCCCATTGCCGCCAAAGCCGAAGATGACGGCGGTGGTGTGGACCGGCCGCAGCCTGCCGAAGCTCGCCCAGCCGCCGTCGAACGTCAGGTTCGGCTCGACCAGCAGCCACGCCACCCAATCGCCGATGAAGAGGCCGAACACGGCCCAGACCATCGCGAGAACGATGCCGACCTTGGTGGGATCGTCGTAGTAGCGGCTGAGACGTTCGTCGCTGGGCTCGGGCTCGTAGAACACCTCGATGACTTTGAAGATGCCGATAATGGCGGCCAGCATGATCAGCCAGCCGTGTCCGCCGATCGGGTCGTTGCGGCCGGCAACCGCCAATCCCAGTCCGCAGAATGCCAGGACCAGCAGAATCAGAAGGGCGCGTTGGCGCTCAGTGCTTGTAAGCTGCGCTAGCATTTTAGTCCCATCTTCTGGTCGCTGCCTGCAGCGGCCGCCTGATCGATCGAGCCTCTATGATTTTCATGATTTCCCCGCGAACTGGTTTGATCCAGATCAAGCTTTGTTCGCGCGAAAATCCACTCAGTGCGTTGTGCTCGATGCTGGTGAGCCGGGGTAGGCATTTTTCATCCCATCCGCTGGGCGCCACCGGCCACAGCCTCCCCTTGATTTGGCCAATCCACTATTGTTCTCGCGTATAGGCCTGCTGGCGAAAGGACATTTCTGTTCCTTTCCGACAGGAAGATTCTGGGGCGGGAATCTCCGGAGCGTCGGCGTAAATGCGGTCCGGTCCGAGTAAATTCATTTGCGCGCGAAACCACTTGGCACGCTAATGACATTGCGATGGGCTGATGGAGCAGATTGCGCCGATCAGGCGCTTGTGGAGTGATGCCTGGCGAAGGACGCCGGCTTGGGAGGCCGCTCGCGATGGCAAAGAATGGTCCTCGGATCGCCCTGTTCGGAGGGCTCGTCGCCCTCGCTGTGCTGCTGTGGTTTGCCACCCGGCCGCCGCCGCTGACCGTGCAGGGCGAGGTATCAGCCAACCGCGTCGACATCAGTCCGCGGGTTCCGGGCCGGGTGCTGAAGCTTCCGGCCAATGTCGGGGACACCATCGAGCGCGGCGCGCTTCTGGCGGAGCTCGAAAGCCCGCAGCTTGTTTCGGCGCTCGGCGCCGCGCGGGCGGCGCTCGCGGTCGCCAAGGCCGATCTCGATCGCGTCAACAGCACCCGTCCGGAGACGATCGCGGCGCGCAAGGCCGACGTCGCGGCCGCGCAGGCCGACGTCGTGCTCAACCAGGAGGTCTACAACCGTCAGGCCGAGCTGGTCCGCGGCGGCAACACGCCGCAGCAGCGGGTCGACGAGGCGACGCGCAATCTCGAAGCCGCGATCCGCAAGCGCGAGGCCGCCGAGGCCGCGCTGCAGCTCGCCGTCAAGGGCGCGAGCGACGAGGAGAAAGCGCTGGCGGCGGCGCAGGTGAAGCAGGCCGAGGCGACGCTCAATCAGCGCGACGTCGACGTCGCCGAGCTGACCATCCGCGCACCGATCAAGGCGCAGATCACCACCCGCGTCGCCGAGCTTGGCGAGAACTTCGCGGCCGGCGCGCCGCTGTTCTCGATGATCGACCTGGGCGACCTCTGGTTCACCTTCAACGTCCGCGAAGACCTGCTGGCGGGCTTGAAGATCGGCGATCAGTTCGAGGTCACGGTGCCGGCATTGAAGTCGCAGGTCATCCCGGTCCGCGTCACCATGATCAACGTGCAGGGCCAGTACGCCACCTGGCGCGCGACGCGCGCGACCGGCGATTTCGACCTGCGCACCTTCGAGGTGCGGGCGGTGCCGGTGCAGCCGGTGGATGGGCTCCGTCCGGGCATGAGCGCGATCACGGCCTGGGCGTCGCGAGGGCATTGACGTGCGCGGCCACGGCAGCCTCACCCCCGGATTCCGGCTGGTGTTCTGGCGGGAGTTCGCCTGGTTCCGCCGGCGGCCGTTTCTCGTGGCGATCACCACGGTGGTGCCGTTCTGCCTGCTGATGCTGCTGTCGGCGATCTTCAGCGCGGGGCTCGCGACGCGCTTGCCGATCGCGGTGCTCGATCTCGACGGGTCCGAGTTGTCGCGCCAGATCATCCGTTTTGTCGATGCGACGCCGGACACCGCGGTCGCGGTGCGGGTCGCTGACCTGGCCGAGGGACGCAAGCTGATCGTTTCGCGGCGGGTGCGCGGTCTCCTGCTGCTGCCGCTCAATCTCGAGCGCGATGTCTTTGCCGGGAGAAGACCCGAGGTGGTGTTCTTCTACAACAGCCAGACCTTCACCATCGGCAACCTGACGCTGCGTGGCGTCAACGCCGCGGTGCCGACGGTCGCCGCCGGCATCCGCGTGGCGCTGCGAAGCAGCGAAGGCCAGCCGGTCGAGGAGGCGCAGGCTGCGCTTTCGCCCATCCCGGTGCAGACCCACGCGTTGTTCAATCCGACGCTGAACTACGTGTTCTTTCTCCTCGCCGCGCTGCTGCCGGGCGTGCTGCAGACCGCCATGGTGACCACCATGGCCTACGCCATGGGCCTCGATGTGGAGAGCCCGTACCGGCTCAGGACGCTGCGGCGGTTGGGCGGCGGGCTCTGGCCTGCCATCGCCGGCAAGGTCCTGCCTTACACGGTGCTGTTCCTGGTGGTGCTGGGCATCTCGGATCTGGTGCTGTTCGGTTATCTCGGACTGCCGCTGCGCGGGCAAAGCTGGCTTCTGATGCTCGCCGGCGTGCTGTTTGTCCTGTCGTGCCTGCTGCTGGGCGCGCTGCTCGCGCTTGTTCTCAAGCCGATGGCCACAGCGATCAGCATCGCGACGCTGATGACGGCGCCGGCGTTCGGCTTCATGGGCATCGGCTTTCCCCGGATCGCAATGAACTGGTTTGCGTATATCTATGGCGGCCTGCTGCCGGGCACCTGGTATCTCACCGCCCGGATCGACCAGACCGTCCGCGGCACGCCGCTCGAACTGTCGTGGCACCCGGTGCTGGTGCTCGCCGTGTTCGTTATCGTGCTCGCCGGCCTGATTTTCGTGCGGGGGCAAGCCATTCGCGCGCGAGCCGATGCGTCGGCGGCGCTGCGGTTGCGGGAGGCGGCGACATGACCGGGTTGTTCGCCGTGTTCCGCAATGAGCTTCATCGCATCTTCGCGCTGAAGCCGGTGTTCTCGGTGGTCATCCTGGCTGCCGTGGTCTACTCGGTGTTCTATCCGCAGCCCTATCTCAACGAGGCGCTGCGCAACGTGCCGATCGCGGTGGTCGATCAGGACGGCACGCAGAGCAGCCGCGATCTCGCGCGCCTCGTCGACGCAACACCCGATGTGGCCGTGACGCTGGTGCTGCCCGACGTGGCGACGGCGGAGCGCGAGGTCTATCTCCGCAACATCTACGGCATCCTGCTTATTCCACAGCACTTCGAGCGCGACCTGCTTCATGGCCGGCAATCACCGGTCGCGCTCTATGCCGATGCCAGCTACTTTCTGATGTATCAGCGCATGGCGGCTGCGGTGGCGGGCGTCGCCGGCACGCTCGGCGTCGACGTCGAAACCAAAGTGCTGATCGGCCTCGGGATCGACCCGGCCATTGCTGCTGCCGCCACCAGTCCGGTGCAATTGACCACGGTGCAGCTGTTCAACCCGCAGGGCGGCTACGCCACTTATATCCTGCCTGGCGCGCTGATCCTGCTGCTGCAGCAGACGCTACTCATCGGCGTGGGTCTCCTTGGCACCCTGCCAGGGGCGACCGGTGCAGGCCCGCAGCGCTCCGAAGACCCGCTGCTCCATGCCGTGTCCACGGTGCTCGGCAAGCTGCTGGCTTATCTCGCGGTCGAGGCGGTGATCGTGCCGTTCTATCTGATCGGGCTGCCGTATCTCTACGGCATCCCACGGCTTGGCTCGGTCGTCTCGATCCTTGCGACGGCGCTGCCGTTCTCGCTGGCGGTCGGCGCGCTCGGCATGGTGGTGGCGGCGATCTTCCGCCGGCCATTGATCGTGCAACTGATCTTCGCCGCCGTCGGCCTGCCGTTCTTCTTTCTTGCGGGCTTTTCATGGCCGGCCGAAGCCATTCCGCCGGCCATCCGGACCGTGGCCATGCTGCTGCCGAGCACGCTCGCCATCGAAGCGCTGGTGAACGTCGCCCAGCTCGGCGCAGCGCTGCCCGATGTGCGGAACGAGCTGCTGGGTCTTTGGCTGCTGGCCGCGGTCTATGGCGGCATCGCGGTGCTGGTCGAGTTCCGCAGGCGGCCAGCAGCCGCGCCGGAGCCGCTCAATTCGCAGGTCACCCCGGGCTAGTCGGTTCTCCCATGGACACATCGGTCATTACGGCATTGTCGGCATTGCTGGGCGCAGCGATCGGCGGGCTCACCTCGGTCAGCGCCACGTGGCTGACGCAGAAAACCCAGGTTCGCGCGCAATGGCTGGCGCAGGAGCGCAACCGCCGCCAGGAGCTGTACCGGGAGTTCATCGAGGAGGCATCGAAGTGCTACATCGATGCGCTTCAGCACACCAACGCGGACATTCCGAGTTTGGTCGGTCTCTACGCCAAGGTCGCAAGGATGCGTGTGCTGTCATCGGAGGCTGTTGCCGAAAGCGCGCAGTTGATCGCGCGAAAGATCCTCGACACCTACCTCGAGCCGGACAAGAGCTTCGTCGAGCTGCGCGACATGGCCAAGAATGGTGGATTTGAGCTGCTCCGCCATTTCAGCGACGCCTGCCGTGCGGAATTTGTGTCGCTTGGTGGCCACTATTTCTGACCTGCAGCCGGCCAACCGATGAAGTACGCAAGGAAAGTCCCTGGCTGCAGATGCAGGCTGTTGTTGCGGCTGATCTGCAAAAGTCGCTATCGTAAGCGGTCGGGTAGGCTCCGCGCTGGAGGGACACATGTGGCTGGTACGGTCTTGGTTGCTTGGACTCGTTGCAGCGATTTCACTTCTGGCGCAGGGCGCGTCACAGGCTGAGCCGGTCAAGATCCGCGTCTCCTGGATCGCCCCGCTGTCGAACTGGGCGTCGCTGCTGATGGAGAAAAAGGAGCTCGCCCGGCACATGGGGCAGAGCTACATCCTCGAGCCAGTCCGCTACGCCGGCACGCCGCAGCAGATCCTGGCGCTCGCCAGCGGCGATCTCGAGATTGCCAACCTCGCCTACTCGACACTGCCGACGGCGATCCACAATGCCGGCCTCTCCGACCTGCGGGTGATCTCCGATGAATTCCAGGACGGCGTTCCCGACTACTACTCGCAGGAATACATGGTGCTCACCGACGGGCCGGTGAAGCGCCTCGAGGATATGAAGGGTCGCATCATTGCGACCAATGCGGCCGGCGGGGCCGTCGACATTGCGATGCGCAAGATGCTGCGCGGCGTCGGCCTCGAGCAGAAGCGCGACTACACCATGATCGAAGCGCCGCTGCCGACCATGAAAGCCATCCTCTCCGAGAAGAAGGCCGACATGGTCCCGCTGGTCGTGCCGTTCTCGTTCGATCCGGAGCTGCGCCGCATCGCCAAGCCGCTGTTCTACAACCGCGACGTCATGGGGCTGACGCAGCTTTTGTTCTGGACCGCGCGGCAGTCCTTCATCGACAAGAACCGTGCCGCGATGGTCGATTTCATGGAGGACACGCTGCGCATCACCTACTGGTTCCTCGATCCGAAAAACCATGACGAGGTGGTGCAGATCGGCTCGCGCCTGACCAAGCAGCCGCCCGAGCGGCTCGGCTGGGTGTTCACCAACAAGGATTACTATCACGTGCCGGGCATGCGTCCGGACCTCGACGCGCTCCAGCGCAACGTCGCGCTCGTCAAGGAGCTCGGACTGATCGGCGCCGACACCGACGTGAAGAAGTATTCCGACCTGTCCATTCTGGAAGACGCCACCAAGCGCTTGAAATAGCGAAACAGCGTTTCGGTATTCAGCAGTCCAGATCGCAGAGTGCGTTTCGCCTGCGCGTAAACAAGCGGCCGTCATGGCCGGGCATAGCCGTTTGGAAAACGGCGTCGCTTGGCTCGCTTATGTCCCGGCCATCCACGTCTTCCAGGAGAGCAAATTGACCGCAACGAAGAAGCATCGCATCTGGGCGCAGGGCGCCACCGATCAGGTCGGCCACCGTCACTACCTCGCGCACCTGTTGCCTCACATGAAGGCCTGCCTGGATTCCGACTTCGATCTCGAATTCAAGACCATGACGCCATCGGTCACGACCGTGCATGCGCTGCAGGAATTCCGCGTCTCGCGCGCCGTGGTCCGCGGCGCCATTACGGCCGAGCAGGAAGGCTACGACGTCTTCTTCATGAATCACTTCCAGGACGTCGGCCTGTACGACGCGAGGGCGGCGGTGAAGATCCCGGTGCTGGGTCTCGGTGAAGCGACCTTGCTGCATGCCTGCACCATGGGTCGCAAGCTCGGCCTGCTGGCGATCAACCGCGCCTTTGTTCCGACCCATAATGACCAGATCTGCCGCTACGGACTGCAGCAGCGGGTCGCAGGCATCCGCGCCGTGGAGGCCAGCATCGGCGACTACATGGAAGCCTTCGCATCGCCTGCGAAGAAGTCGGAGATCAGGGCCATCTTCGAGCGCGAGGCCCGCCGCCTCATCGACGACGGCGCCGATGTCATCGTGCCGACCGGGGGCATCCCGATGATGCTGTTCGGCAATGAGCCGGACGCCAGCGTGGACGGCGTTCCGATCGTCAACGGGGTCACGGTGGTGATCAAAGCCGCCGAGATGGCAGTCAAGCTGAAGAGGCTCGGCATCTCGGTCGCAAGCCGCAATCCGCAGTCGGGCTTTGCGTTGCCATCGGCCGAAACGCTCGACGTGTTTCTCAACCACGGCTGACGTCGATAGCCGCCGGTAGCATTCGGTTAACCAGCAAAATAAGGAGCTTTGCAACCATCGTTTGGTAAACGGGTAGGAACAAAGGCGGTCCTTCTGATGACGATGGCGGCGCTTCCAGGCGGACTTCGATGACCGCCATTTCCAATCTGGCGTCGCTGACACCCGCACAAATCTCAGTCCTTTCCCCGGCCTCCCTGCGTTCAGTCCCGGTCGACCAGATTTCCGCCCTGACATCCGACCAGATCGGAGCCCTGTCGGGCGCGCAGATGAGCGCGCTGCCGGGCGCTGACATCAAGGCGCTGTCGGGCTCCCAGATCGCCAGCATGTCGTTCTCGGCATTCATGACGCTGTCGGTCGCCCAGATGTCGAACTTCACCGCGGACCAGGTCGCGGGCTTCAGCAGCGACCAGATCAAGGTACTGTCCGCGGCGCAGATCAACGGGATGACCAAGTCCGATCTGCAGGCGCTGGACGTGACGTCGCTGACGACCTCCCAGATCGGCGGCCTCAGGGCGGCGACCTTGGCGAATATGTCGGACGGTCAGCTGCAGCAGTTGTCGACCGACCAGCTCGCGGTGCTGAAGTCGCCGCAACTGTCGGCGCTCAGTGCCTCTGAGCTTGCCGACTTCTCGCTCTCCCAGTTCCAGGCGATCTCGGGCGCGGCTTTGTCGAGTCTCAACAAGACCACGCTGCAGACCGTGGATGTCAGCCGCCTGACCGACGACCAGGTCAGAGGGCTGAGCGCGGCTGCGATCTCGATGTTGACGAAGGATCAGGCTGCGGCGCTGTCGACGCCGCAACTCGGCCTGTTGTCCAGCGCGCAGATGAAGGCGCTGACCGCGGTCCAGGTTCACAGCCTGTCGCTGGAGCAGACCCAGGCGTTGACGGGCGCGCAGCTTGCATCGATGTCGGCTGTCGGGTTCGGCTCGCTCAACGTGAGCTATCTCTCGACCTCTCAGCTGGCCGATCTCGGCGCCAAGGTGTCTGCCTTTTCGGCCGTTCAGTTTGGCGGCCTTTCGGTCGACCAGGTGACGCAGCTCTCCGACAGTCAGGTGGCTTCGCTCAGCGCCGCCGAGCTCGGCGCCATGACCACCTCGCAGCTCGCGACGCTGTCGCCGTCGGAGATTTCGAGCTGGACGGCCTCGCAGGTGAAGGCGCTCAAGCCTGCCTTGCTGTCGTCCTTCTCGGCCGAGCAGATCCAGGCGCTGACATCCACGCAGCTGTCGCAGCTTTCCGTTGCGCAGGTGCAGGGCTTCAGCGCGGCGCAGATCGCCACGATCTCTCCGGACCTGCTCGGTTCGATCCGTCAGTCGTATCTGAAGGCCGGCCAGCTCGCTTCGGTGTCCGATCTCTCGGTGCTCGGCACGAGCCAGATCGGCACATTGTCCGGCGCTCTGCTTGCATCACTCACCGGCAGCCAGGTCACGACGTTCACGGGCGCGCAGATCGGTGCACTCAAGACGGCGCAGATCCGGACATTGAGCAACGCCGCGATCGCCGCGCTGACACCCGACCAGATGCAGGCGCTCAGCACCGCGCAATTCGGTGCGCTGACCGCGGGCCAGATCGGGGCTTTGACGGCGCAGCAATTCAGTTCGTTGTCGCTTGCCACATTGGCGGCGACGCAACTGGCCGGCGTGACCGGCGCGCAGGCGGCGACCTTGTCCGCCGACCAGGTGAACGGGTTGTCCACCAAGCAGGTCGCCGCGCTGTCCGCGACGGCGGTCGGACAGTTGGATGCAGGCACGGTCAGCCAGCTCGGCACCGTCGTCCTGTCGGCGTTGACGGCCGGGCAAACCGCATCGCTGATGGCGAACCGCGCCTCGTCGCTGTCGCTCACCCAGATCATGACGTTCTCGGCACGCCAGCTCGCCTCCACGACCCTCGTCGGCGCGGGTTCGAACGGGCTGCAGTTCAATCTGACATGGCGCAGCAGCGTCGGCTCGGCGCCGGCCGGTTACAGGAGCGCGGCGATCGCGGCGGCGGCGGGCCTTGCCGCGACCTTCACCAACAAGGCGGTCGTCAACCTTCAGCTCGGCTACGGCGAGGTCGGTGGCCATGCGATCGACGCGGGCGCCGCGGGCGAGAACTTCGCCAGCTGGGCTTCGGTGAGCTACGGAGCGCTGGTCGGCGCGCTGCAGGGCAATTCCGGCAATTCGTCGTTGCAGGCCACCGCGAACGCCACGCTCGACGCCAGCAGCCCGGTGGGCGGCGCGAACTGGCTCGTTTCGACCGCACAGGCCAAGGCGCTGGGCCTCACCGGTGCGTCGGGCGCGGTCGATGGCTACGTCGGCCTGTCGAAATCGCTGCAATACGAGTTCAACCAGACGGCCACGGCCGGCAAGTACGACGCCATCGGGGTGTTCCAGCACGAGATGACCGAAACGATGGGCCGCCTTGGTTCGGTCGGCTCGTTCCTGGGCGCGAACACCTATACAGCCATCGATCTGTTCCGCTACACGGCGCCGGGCGTTCGCGATCTGACGTCGATGGGCTCGCCGGATCAGTACCTGTCGACGGACGGCGGCCAGACCAGCCTGGGCACCGTGTTCCCGTCGAACGGCAAGAACGACTTCGTCGACTTCAACAGCGAGACGGTTCAGGACCCGTTCGGCTACGCGTTCCAGAACGCGGCGCCGGCGTTCTCGGGCAACGACGCCACCGCGATGACGGTGATCGGCTGGAACCTGTCGCAGCAGGGCCTTGCCCTCGCTCAGACCGCGTCGCTCACCCAGGTCTGATCGCCGACCAGCGGCGGCCCTGCATGCAGCCCAGCACGCCTGATCGCGCGCTCTACGTGACGACGAAATCGGTGCTGTGCAGCTGGTTGACGTTGACGCTGTGGAGCACAACCGTGGTTGTGGTGCCGGGAATGCTGAAGGTGTCGACGCCTGACGGTTCGGATTGGAGACTGTTGATAAAGTTCTGGAACGCCGGATCGCTCGAGCTGCTGAATATCCCGCTGAGAACGATGTGATCCTGGCCGATGATGAAGTCGTTGACCGTGTTGGTGCCGTAGCTCGCGCCGAACACAAAGTTGTCCTGGCCGCCGCCGCCGGTGAGCGTGTCGCCGCCGCCGTGCCCATCGATCGTGTCGTTGCCCAGGCCGCCGACGATGATGTTGCTGGCCGACGTCCCGGTGACCTCGAGGTTGCCTTTCAGCCCGCTGGCGTCGAGGTTGCCGGCGAGGTTGTTGACGGTGAAATCTGCGCGGCCATCGACAGTCAGCGTGCTGCTGCCGTTGAGCGCCGCGGCGTCGACCGTGATGTCGTCACCGGCCTCGAGACCGCTGACATGGATGTCGTTTGATCCGGTGGTGATGGTGTTGGTGCTGACCGCACCATTGGCCTGGACCCTGACGGTCAGTGCGCCGGAGTCGGTCGCGGCGTCGAGGTCGCCATCCCTCAGCAGGACCGTGGCGTCGTCGTCGCCGATGAGATCGAGGACGTGATTGTCGGTGAGCGCCTGGGCGCCGATGAAGTTGCCGCCGGCGCCGGTCTTGATGCTGATATCGGCGGCGTCCGAGGTGAAGGCACGGAGGTCGCCGGAGAGACCGGCGGCGTCAAGGTCGCCCTGCAGGTGACTGACGTTGAAGTCGGCCAGGCCATCGACGGTCAGGGTGTTGCCGTCGGAGAGCGCCGTGGCGTTGACCCGGATGGAGTCGTGGGCCTCGTCGCCGGTGATGTGGGTGTCGTTCGTGCCCGTGACGATGGTGTCGGTGCTGACGGCGCCATTGGCCACGACCTCGACGCCGAGGGAGCCGGTGAGGCTCGCGGCGTTGATGTTGCCGTCGGTGAGCGAGACCAGGGTGGGGCCGCCGCCGAACAGCTTGAGGATGTGATTGTCGGCGAACGCCGTGGCGTTGATGACGCTGGTGCCCGAGCCGGTCGTGATGCCGAGGCCGGAGACGTCCGAGACGGTAGCGTCGAGGCCGCCGGAGAGGCCGGAGGCGTCGATATCGGCCTTGAGCCCGATGACCGTGAAGTCGGCGGCGCCGTCCAGCGTAATAGTCTTGCCGTCGACGGTGGCCGCAGCGTTGACCAGGATCTGGTCGTGGAGCTCGTCGCCGGTGATGTGGCTGTTGTTGTGGCCCGTGACGATGATGTTGGAGCTGACGGCGCCGTCGGCCATCACCTCGACGGTGAGGAGAGCCTCGGTATCGCTGTGGGCGTCGAGGTCGCCGGCGGTAAGTGAGACCGAGGTGTTGTCGTTGCCGAACAGCTCAAGCACGTGGCCGTCGGTCAGCGCCTGGGCGTTGATGGTGTTCGTGCCCGAGCCGGTGGTGATGCTGAGGTCGGCGACGTTGCCCGTGACGACGTCGAGACTGCCGCCGACGTTGCTGGCGTCGAGGGTGGCGATCAGGCCGTCGACGGTGAACCCAGCCGGTCCCGCCAGGGTCAGCGTCTCGGTGGCAGCGAGTGCCGCGGCATGGACGGTGATGTCGTCCAGGGCTTCGTCGCCTGTGATGTCGATGCTCTTGTTGCCCGTCGTGATGGTGTTGGAGCTCGCGGCGCCGTTGGCCAGGACCTCGACGGTGAGGCCGGTTGCGGTGTCGGTGTGGGCGTCGAGGTCGCCGTCCTTGAGCGTGATCGAGGCGGCGTCGTCCCCGGTCAGGTTGAGGACGTTACCGTCGGTCAGCGCCTGGGCGTTGATGGTGTTGCTGCCCTGGCCAGTGGCGATGTTGAGGTCGGCGACGTTGCCTGTGGTGACGTCGAGATCGCCGGCGAGATTGGTCGCCGCGAGGTCTCCAACGAGGCCGTCGACCGTGAAATTGGCGGGCCCTGAGAGCGTCAGCGTCTTGCCGTCGGCGAGAGCCGCGGCGTGGACCGAGATGTCGTCGGCCGTGCCGGCCGGCAGCAGCGTGCCCGCCGTGATGCTGGTGTCGTTCGATCCGGTGGTGATGTCGATGGCGCCGGTGCCGGCGATGTCCGCCGTGGTGACGTCGAGCGTGCCGGTGAGGCTCGCGGCGTTGAGGGCGGCGACCAGGCTGTCGATGGTGAAGTCGGCGGGTCCAGCGAGCGTAAGCGTCTTGCTGTTGCCGAGAGCCGCGGTGTGAACCGAGATGTCGTCGGCCGTGCCGGCCGGCAGCAGGGTTCCGCCGGTGATGCTGGTGTTGTTCGATCCGGTGGTGATGTCGACGGTGCCGGCGCCGGCAATGTCCGCCGTGGTGACGGTGAGGCTGCCGGTGACCGCGGTCGCATTGAGGTCGGCCTGCAGGCCGGTGACCGTGAAGTCGGCTGGG